>JBNLCM010000121.1:0-24671 GCA_050303815.1 Rhodocyclaceae bacterium | reverse complement strand
GCTGGCCGACGTGCCGATCATCGCCATGTCGGCCAGCGCCTCGCGCGGCGACGAACAGAGCTGTCTCGCGGCCGACACGAACGCCCTCCTCCCGAAGCCCCTCGACATGGGCCGCCTGCTGGGCCTCATCGGCGAACTGCTGCACCTGCAATGGGTGCACGCGGACGTCCATGCAGAACCAGCCACGCGGCACGTCGCGTCCGCACCCCTGGTCGCGCCGCCACCGGGCGAACTCGAGGCGCTGCATCACCTGGCGCTGCGCGGCAACATGCGCGGCATCAAAGCTGAGGCCGGCCGCATCGAGGCACTCGACAACCGCTACAATGCGTTCGCTCAGGAACTGCGCCGGCTGGCCGACGGCTTTCAATCGAAGGCCATGCTCAAGTTCGTGGAACGACACCTCGGAGAAGACTGGCCTTCGCCATGACAAGCGCAATAGCGAATCGGCGCGACGCCCGAACGATCCTGATTGTCGACGACACCCCGACCAACCTCCGGGTCGCGGTCGGCTACCTTGAGGAACACGGCTATCACGTCGTCATTGCCCAGGACGGAGAGGAAGGACTCGAGCGCGCCAAGCTGGTGCAGCCGGATCTGATCATGCTCGACGTCATGATGCCCGGCATCGATGGTTTCGAAACCTGCCGCCGCTTGAAGGCCGAGCCCCTCACCTGGGATATCCCGGTGGTATTCATGACCGCGCTCAGCGACGAGGACCACAAGGTCACGGGGTTTCGCGCCGGCGGTGTCGACTACGTCACCAAACCGTTGCAGATCGGCGAGTTGATCGCCCGGGTCGAAACCCATCTCAGCCTCCATGCCGAGCGCTGCGCGGTTCAGCGGCAATTGCACCGGAGCGAGCGGGAGTTCCGAGCGCTGGCCGAGAATTCGCCCGACATCATCGCGCGCTTCGAGCCCGACGGCCGCTGCAGCTATGTCAGTCCCGCGGCCACGCGGCTGTTCGGCGTTCCCGCGGCGCAGATCGTCGGGCACTTCTTCGGCGAGATGGCGCCGGACGATCTCGGCCACGCGGGTGTGATCTGCGACACGGTACGGGAGATATGCGCCACGGGCGAGGGCCGCGAACTGGAGCTCGCCTGGCGGTTCGGTGACGGCACCCATGTCATCGAGGCGCGGCTGGTGCCCGAGCGCGACGAGCAAGACGCGATCGGCAGCGTGCTGGGCATCTTTCGAGACGTCAGCGAGCGCAAGGCAGCCGAGGCCCGCATCGCCCGCCTGACCGATCTCTACGCGGCCCTGTCGCAGTGCAATCAGGCCATCGTGCGCTGCGCCGACGAGAACGAGCTGTTCCCGCTGATTTGCCGTGACGCGGTCCAGTTCGGCGGCATGAAGATGGCCTGGATCGGTCTCCTCGATCCCGCCACGCGCATGGTGCATCCGGCCGCCAGCTTCGGCGAGGGCAAGGACTTCCTCGACGACGTCAAGAAGTCCGCCGATGCCGACAGCCCTTTCGGCCGAGGCCCGGTCGGCACCGCGATCCGCGAAAACCGCCCTTACTGGTGCCAGGACTTCGACCGCGACCCCGCCACCGCACCGTGGCGTGATCGCGCAGCCGTCGCGGGCTGGCGCGCATCGGCCGCGCTGCCAATCCATCGCGAAGGCGTACCGGTCGGCGCCTTCGCACTCTACTCGGCCACGCCGGGCGCCTTCGACGATGCCGCGCGCACCTTGCTGATCGAGATGGCCATGGACATCTCCTATGCGCTGGATCGCTTCGCCGCCGAGCGGGCACGCACGGCGCTGCAAAGCGAGATCGCCGAGACCAAGGCGCGCATGGACAACGTGCTCGACACGGTCGACCAGGTGATCTGGTCGGCCAATGCAGACGGCAAGCAACTGATGTTCATCAACCGGGCGATCGAAGCGATCAGTGGTCGGCCGGCGCAGGACTTCCTCGACGATCAGACGTTGTGGCAGCGCGTCGTACATCCGGACGACGGCAGGATCCTGGCCGGCATGCTGCGCAAGCTCTACGACGAAGACACCGCGGCATCCGAGATGCGCCTCCAGCGGCCCGACGGCCACGTGCGCTGGGTCTACAACCATGCCTGGATGATCCGCGACGGCAACCGCAATCCACTGCGCGTTGACGGCATCATGTCCGACATCACCGAGCGCAAACACGCACAGGCCGAACTGGAACTGTCGGCCAAGGTCTTCGAGCAGAGCGCCGAAGGCATCCTGATCTGCGATGCCGAGGTTCGCATCCTGTCGGTCAACCGCGCGTTCTGCGAGATCACCGGCTACAGCCGCGAGGAGGTCATCGGCAGTGACCCCCGCCTGCTCAGGTCCGGCCGCCACGACCGCGATTTCTTCCGGCAGATGTGGGCCGAACTCAACGGCACCGGCCGCTGGCACGGTGAGATATGGAATCGCCGCAAGAACGGCGAGCTGTATCCGGAGTTCCTGTCGATCAGCGCGCTGTACGATGCCGAGGGTTGCCGCACCCACTACATCGGCATGTTCAGCGACATCAGCCAGCGCAAGCAGGCCGAGGAACGGATCCGCCACCTGGCCCACTTCGATGCCCTCACGGCGCTGCCCAATCGCGCCCTGCTCAGCGACCGCATCGCCCGCGCGACGATCCAGGCGCAACGCGGCCGCCACAGCATGGCCGTGATGTTTCTCGACCTGGATCGATTCAAGAATATCAACGACTCGCTCGGTCATCGCATCGGCGACGAGATCCTGGCCGAGACCGCCCAGCGCCTCACCCGGGCCGTGCGAGACGAGGACACCGTGTCGCGCCTGGGTGGCGACGAGTTCATCCTGCTGCTGCCCAACTCGGATGCCGACGGTGCGGCCCACGTGGCGCAGAAGGCGATCGAGGCGATGGCGGCACCATATCGCGCGGGCGGCAACGAACTGGTGCTCACGCTCAGCATCGGGATTGCCATGTATCCCGCCGACGGCCTCAACACGGAAGCCCTTGTCCAGTGTGCCGACGTCGCAATGTACAAGGCCAAGGCGGATGGCCGTAACACCTTCCGCTTCTTCACGCCCGACATGCATCGCCAGGCCTCGCGCACGCTGCGGCTGGAGAACGGCCTGCGACGCGCGCTGGAGCGGCAGGAACTGGCGCTTCATTTCCAGCCCAAAGTCGATGCCCGCGACGGCGCCACCACCGGCTGCGAGGCGCTACTGCGCTGGCACCACCCCGAACTCGGCACAGTGCCGCCGACGGACTTCATCCCGATCGCAGAAGACAGCGGCCAGATCCTCGCGATCGGCGAATGGGTGATCCGCTCCGCCTTGCGGCAGATCAAGGCATGGCAGACCGCCGGCTTGCCGCTGCTACCGGTGGCGGTCAACCTGTCCGCCGCGCAGTTCCGCCAGATCGACCTGATCGAGATGATCGAGCGCATCCTCGACGAGAGTGGGCTGCCGCCCGCCTGCCTTGAGCTGGAACTGACCGAGAGCATGACCATGGAAGACCCCGCCAGCGCAGCCGGCATCATCGAGCGCCTGCACGGACTGGGCCTCAAACTGTCGATCGACGACTTCGGAACGGGCTACTCCTCGCTCTCCCACCTCAAGCGCTTCCAGGTCGACAAGCTCAAGATAGACCAGTCCTTCGTGCGCGGCATCACGACCGACCCGGAGGACCGCGAGATCGTCGCCGCCATCGTCGGCCTGGCGCGCAGCCTGAGGCTGTCGACCATCGCCGAAGGCATCGAGCACGAGGAGGAGCTCGTCCTGCTTCGCGAGATCGGCTGCGACGAGTTCCAGGGCTACTACTTCTCCCGACCGCTGCCGGCTGACTCGTTCGAGGCCCTGTTGCGAGGTCGCAGGACAGCGGCCGGCATCGGATCGTGACCCGGACCGGGCTGATCGATCCACATGGTTCATGCCATTGCCCGCCCCCAGCGACCTGACCGAGCCCTTCGCACGCAAGGCGAGACACTGACACAGCGCCCGCCGCGCCTTTCCGATGTCGTGACGACAGGCAAGTGAAGCGGCCACTCACTCCACCGCCGTTTCCCCGGCGTTCACATCGCCGCGCTGGCTGCGGCGAGTTCAACGGCGAGTTCGAGACCCACGCATTCGACGAACACGTCGACGCGCTCGCCGAACGGCATCGGCAAGCGCTCGACCGCCTCTCGGATCGCCACGGCGTCGCCACGACGGCCAAGCCGTATGCCCTGGAAGTCAATGAGCAGGCAGCAGAAAGCGACGACCAGCGCGCCTCGATCATCCCCGGCGCGCTGGAAACGCAGCGACGACGAACCGCTACCGTCCAAGACCACGACCTCTTCTGCGGCCTGCGGCTGGCGCCCATCGACACCCGGGACAACGCGCGGCTGGCCCGCATCAGCGTCGACCTCGAAACCGGCGACACCTTCGTCAGCGTCCAGGCGCAGCGGCGCGTCGCGGAGGACCCCGTGCGCGAATGGCACCCCCGGCAGTCGGCGCCGGCCCGCGCGTCGGCAACGCCGAGGCCGGCTCAGGCCGAGCGAAATGGCGGGCAGGCGCCGCTCCACTCGAGGATCGCGTCGCAGGGCGTCTGCGGAGGCTCGTCGGCTACGGTCGGCACGCTGCGCATGCCGACCTCGGGCGCCGATTGCGGTGCGCCGCGGGCAGCCACCACACCCGCGACCACGCCGAGACAGAGGGCGATGACACAGATCGAGACGAGCGCGACCGGATCCAGGCGGACGGCAGGGACAGGGACGAGGCGCATGGCACGACTCCGGAACAGGCAGGGGACACGAGCCAATTGTCCGGCCAGCACGGGTCGCCACCTGTCAGACACCACCTCGCGTCGCGCAGGAGGCCGTGCCGCGCGGGCGTCAGCGTAGTCCTACAGGACGCGGACAAACGGACGATCTCGACTGGTCTGCGCGCCCGAGTTGGCGCCGGGCGGGGGCCCTCGGCATTCTCGCGCTCGTCGAGGCCTTCCGCCGGACGCAGCGGCGCTTTCACGCCGGCCAGGCGGTCAGCCACGAGGGCACCCGCGAGACGCCCCCGATGACCATCTTCTCCGTCTGGGCCGTTCGCTACCGCCCGCTCTCCGACGGCCGCTGCCAGGTCCTCAACTGCCTGCCGCCGGGCGACGTCAGCGGCCTCCAGCAGGCACTCGAGGCAGCCACCCCCGACGGCGTGGAAGCTCTCACCGACCGGGTCGCCTGCGTCTTCGACCGGCGCCAGCGCGGGACGCCGTACGCGCACTTCCCCCGCCTGGCCCATGACGTCACCTGGCTGTGCACGGATGGGGAGCTGATCGTCGACGAGAGCCTCGTCAGCGTCGGGCAGCGACGCGCCAGCGCGCGGATCGCGATGCTCCCGATCCACCTCAACAAGCGCGGCAGGGGGCTGGGCCTGTGAAGACGCTGCGCCAACTGCACGTGGCAGGCCTGGTCGAGCGGGCGGCTGGTCGCCTGCGGATCGGGGCGCTCGGCCAGCGCCAGCGGCTGGCCGACTACGACGGCCTGCCGGAGCGGACCCGCCCGCGGATCTGAATCCCGGCAGGCTCCCTCAGATGGAGAAGCGCTCCGTCGTCTGGCGGAGAGCCGCCGACAACCGGTCGAGCGATTCCATCGAGGCCAGCGTCTTCACCATGGACTGATGGGTGCCGTCGCACATCTGGGCTATCTGCTCGACCTTCTGGGCGATGGCCGTGCTGGCCCCGCTCTGCTCGCGGGTCGAGGCGGCGACATCCCGAATGCTGCTCAGGGAGGTTTCCGTCGCCATGTTGATCTGTTCGAGGGACTGCGCAGCCCCCTCGACCATGGTCACCCCGTCGGTAACCTGCTGGCTGACGCACGCCATCGACTCGACGGCCGCGGCCGTTTCCCCGGCCACCCCCTGGATCATGTCCTCGATCTGAACCGTTGCACTGGCCGTCCGCTCGGCGAGCCCACGCACCTCGTCGGCGACCACCGCAAAGCCGCGCCCCTGCTCGCCGGCCCGAGCGGCCTCGATGGCCGCATTGAGCGCCAGCAGGTTGGTCTGCGCCGCGATCTCCTTGATCACGTTGGCGATGCCGCTGATCTCGGTCGCACGGGTCGCCATGGACCGGATCTTCAGCTTGGCGTCCTCGACCGTGCCGGAGACGCGCTTCATGCCGTCGGCCGCGAGCGACGCCTGCTGGCGGCCATCCTCGGCCAGCCGGGACGACATGGCCGAGGCCTGCTCCGTCTCGATCGCATGATCGGAGATGTGGTTGATGCTCACGGTCATCTCCTCCACCGCCGCGGCGATCGACGAGGTTGCATCCGACTGCCGGTCCGTCGCCTCGGCGACCTCCCGCGCCACGACGGCGATGGCCGACGCGTTGCCCGCCACGTCGGCGGCACCCTGAGTGATCGAGGCCACGGTGGCGCGCAGTTCGGTTGCCATCCTGCGCAGGGTCCCGAGCAGCGAATCCGCCCCGCCACGCACCTCGACCTCGGTTCGGAGGTCGCCTCCGGCGATCCGTTGCATGATGTCGCAGGCGTAGGCCGGTTCGCCGCCCAGCTGGCGGATGATGCCCCGGGCGATCACGAACGCGAACAGCCCGACGAGGGCGGCGAGCCCGGCGGTCACCATCAGGTTCCACTGCAGCATGTCGCGGAAGGCGGCGTCCACCGATTCGAGATAGATCCCGGCGCCCAGCGCCCATCCCCAGGGCGGGAAGGCTTCCACGTACGACGTCTTGCGCTGCGGCGCCTCGCCGCTCTTGCGCGGCCAGACGTAGTTGACGAAGGCGGGCTGCCCGGTCTGGGCCACGCGCGCGATCTCATCGAAGAGCGCGACCCCGTTCTGGTCCGTCTTGCCGGACATCGACTTGCCCTCGGTCTCCGGCTTGAGCGGGGACAACAGCGTCACCGCCTCCCGGTTGTAGACGAAGATGTAGTTGCTGCCCCCATCGAAGCGGATGCTGCGCAAGGCCTCCAGCGCCCGGGACTGGGCCTCTTCGCGGGACAGGGCACCAGCCACCTCCTCGGCGTGGTAGTGGGACACGAGGTGGCGGGCAGACTCGACCACATGACGAATCCGCTTCTGTTCAAGCGCCTCGACGTCGCCGCGGGTATGTAGCGAAGACAGGGCGGTGAGTGCCAGGAAGCCCAGCATCGCCGCACAGACCAGCCACGCCAGGCGCCACTTGATCGACAGCTCGGATAGGATCTTCATGGTGTGCGGCCCTCCAAGACCGGCAACAACACAACGTCGATATATGTCGAACGTTATATCGGCCGGAACGGTCGCATCTTGACCGGAGGACAACATGCGCCCAGCCGTGGCGCGGCTGGCTCGCTGGCAACGCCTACTGCGCGGCCTTCAGGCGGGCCTTGCCGTTCTCGCCCCGCTCGCGGGTCTTCTGGGACTCGTCCGGATCCGGATCGATCAGCGCGATGATCGACCAGCCCGGCCCCGGGTCGAGCGGGTATTCGCTTGAGAAGACCTCAAGGTTGCCCTTCGGATCGACCGCGAACAGGGGCGTGGCCCGATCGCCATGCACGTCGCGGAAGTGCGCGAGCGTGAAGTTCTCGGAGAGGTTGGTGCGGCGGATTTCCGCGCCCCGATAGAGGCGGCGGGAGAGATCCACGTACGTCACCCCGTCGCCGAAGGCCGTCCGCCCCTGGCGCGCCACATCCGCCCTGCCGCCCGGATTTCCGCCGATCCGCAACGAGAAGACCTCGCGCGCGCCGAACTGGTCCCGGTAGCGGTTGCAGGCAAGGCCATTGAGGTGCGCGTCCGCGGTGAGCGCCAGCAGGTGCCCGAGACCCGAGGTATCCAGGTAAAGCTCGGCATGCTCGGACAGCGGATTGCCATAGTAGGAGCGCAGGCCAGCCATGCGGGCACGGCTGACGTTGTCCCACAGGGTATCGGTGAGCATCACGCGCACCTTCTGCTGGTCGAGCGCCTTGGCTACGGCCCGTGCCAGCGGATTGGCGCCAATGATCAGGAAGCCGTGGGGGTCCGGCTCGCAGACACCCAGCCAGCGGGCGATCGAGCTGGCCGTAAGACTCTGGAATACCACCGTCCCGATGATGACGACGAAGGTCATCGGCACCAGCAGTGCCGCCTGCTGGTAGCCAAGCTGTTCCAGCTTGATGGCGAACAGCGCACTGACGGCGGCGGCGACGATGCCACGCGGGGCGATCCATGCGAGCAGCGCCCGCTCGCCCATGCCGAGGTTCGAGCCCCAGGTGCAATAGGCCACCTTGAGGGGGCGCGCGATGAACTGCACGGCGAGGAACACCCCGACCACCAGGCCGCCCAGCTCCGCCAGCTTCGAGAAATCGAGTCGCGCCGCCAGCAGAATGAAGAGCACCGTGATGAGCAGCAGCGAGAGGCTCTCCTTGAAGGCCAGGATTTCCTCGATCGGGACGCCCTTGCGGTTGCCCAGGTAGATGCCCATCACCGTGACCGCCAGCAGGCCCGACTCCTCGGCCAGTTCGTTCGAGACCGCAAAGGCGGCGAACACGGCAGCCAGCGTGGCGATGTTGTAGAGGTAGGCCGGCAGCCAGTCCCGACGCAGGGCCTCGCCCAGCGCATAGCCAATGACGATGCCGGTGATCGCGCCAATGCCCACCACCGAGACGAAGGCCAGCAGGGTCTGGCTGAAGGCGCCCCCTGCCTCACGACTGACGATGAACTCGAACACCAGCACGGCCAGCAAGGCACCGATCGGATCGATGATGATGCCTTCCCAGCGCAGGATGTTGGCCACCCGCGCCGTCGGCCGCACGCTGCGCAGCATCGGCACGATGACGGTCGGACCGGTGACCACCATGATTGCGCCGAACAGGGTCGCCAGCTCCCAGCTGAAGCCGGCAAGCCAGCGCGTGGCCAGTGTCGTGACGAGCCAGGTGACCAGCACGCCGCTGGTCACGAAACGCCGTACCACGTGTTCCATGCCCCGGATCTCGGCGAGCTCCAGTGTCAGGCTGCCCTCAAACAGGATCACCGCGACGGACAGCGACACGAAGGGAAACAGCAGGGGTCCGAGCAGCGCGTCCGGATCCAGCCAGCCCGCAACCGGACCCGCCACCACGCCGGTGAGCAGCAGAAACAGGATGGCGGGCAGCCGGAGCTTCCAGGCCAGGAACTGACAGGCACCACCGGCGACCGTGATGATCGCCAGCGTCAGCATGACGTGCTCGCTCATGATCCGGGAAACGCGACAGTCGGGGCAGCAGGGGCCGGCTGCGTTGGCCGGCGGTACACGCGGTTGGGGGACTTCATTGCTTCGATGATAGCGAAGCCCGGTGACGCCAAGAAGAAAAAACGCCGCGCCGGCATTCGCCGGACCGCGGCGTCCTGCGCCGACATCACTCAGTCGATGGTCGACGCCGAGATCTGCTGCAGCGCGCTCATCACGCCGGCACTGCCATCCTCCATCTGCTGCAGCAAGGCGATGGCCTCTCGATAGCGCTCTTCGCTCGCCACCTCGATCGCCTGACGGCCACTGTTATGGACCTTGGCGTGCGGCGTCTCGATGGCGCGATAGGCGGCGCTGTGGGCAAAGGCCTTGCCCGGCCCCTCGTAGTACCACTTGCCGAGCCGGCAGGCCGTGTGGCTGGCGAAGTCCGACGCCCCCTTCTCGGAGTGACCGGAGACGGCCCGATAGACCTCCATCTTGAAGATCAGGTGGTCGAACTTGGCGAGCTCGACAAAGCTCTGGACCGCGGCGCCCTGCATGACCGAGGCCATGCGGCGCGCCAGTTCGCACAGGTCGCCCATGCTCTCGCGCGCCGTCCGGCCCTCACTGGCCGCCGTCGAGGCCTGGTCGGACAGGGCCTCGATCGTGACCTGGGTCTTGCCCGTCTCGCCCTGGATGGCATTGACCAGGTCGGAAATCTCGTTGGTGGCCGTCGCCGTGCGTTCGGCCAGCTTGCGCACCTCGTCCGCGACGACGGCGAAGCCGCGCCCCTGCTCGCCGGCACGGGCGGCCTCGATCGCGGCGTTGAGCGCCAGCAGGTTGGTCTGGTCTGCAATCTCGCGGATCAGCTGGACAATGCCGCCGATCTGGCCGGCGCGCTGGTTGAGCTGCTGCACGGAACCGGCCGTGTCCCGCGTCTCGGTCGCCAGACGGTCGAGGCTGCCGGAGATTCGCTCGATGGCGAGGGCGCTCTTGTCGGCCGTGTCCGTCGACTGGGCGGCGGCCTCCTGCTCGGCGGTCAGGCGCCCGGCCAGATCGCCGAAAGTGCCCTGAACGTCGGTGAGAGACGCGCTATAGACCTTGAGCTGATCAAACAGCGACTCGAGCAGGTCGGCGCGCGCGCGGGCCACCTCGCACTCGCGATCATGGGCTTCGATACGCGCCTCGAGTGCCTCGCTCTTCGCCTTCTCCTCAGCGAGCGCCGTCTGCAGGCGCTTCACTTCGTCCCTAAGGCCTTCCACTTCCCGCTTGTTGCCGAACAGCCCCATCTGGCTTCCCCTTGAAATCCAACCCACGTATTAATACCGAATCTTGATGAGTCTTCGGCCCGACAGGCGGTTTCTTTAGGCTGCCGTAAGGTCAAAATGACGAAATCCGTCCGGGAAGCACATGTCGCCCGGACGCACATCTCGGGGAGACTCATGACGGTGGGAGCGCCCCCTTGCGCTCGACGATGAGGCGGTAGGCTTCCGGTTCCCGATGCTTGGCGAAGTTGAACACCGAGCGCTTGTAGGACAGGCCGAGATCCAGGTCGCAGCGGGCAATCGCGAGTTCATCACCCAGCGTGGTACAGCGGCCGACGATCTCGCCCGATGGCGCGACGATGATCGAGTTCCCGATCTGCTCGACCCCTTCCTCGAGCCCGGCCTTGGCCACCCCGACAACCCAGGTGCCGTTCTGGTAGGCCCCCGATTGCATCACCAACTGGTTGTGAAAATGTGACAAGTCGTCGTGCTCGGGCGCCGGCGGGTTATGGACGGGCGTGTTGTAGCCGATCAGCACCATCTCGACATCCTGCAGGCCCATGACACGGTAGGTCTCCGGCCAGCGCCGGTCGTTGCAGATGGCCATCCCCAGGTTGCCGCCAAACGCGCGGAACACCGGGAAGCCGAGATTCCCGGTCTCGAAGTAGCGCTTCTCCAGGTGCTGGAATCGGCGCCATGGCTCGTGTTCCGGATGACCCGGGAGGTGGATCTTGCGGTACTTGCCGACAATGCGCCCCGTCGCGTCGACAAGGATCGCCGTGTTGAATCGGCGCGTCCGCCCCGCTTCCTCCGCCAGCTCCGCGTAGCCGAGGTAGAAGCCGACGCCGAGGTCGCGGGCCGCTTCGAACAGCGGGCGCGTCTCGGGCCCGGGCATCTCGCGTTCAAAGAAACTGTCCACCTCGTCCTGTTCCGCCATGTACCAGCGCGGAAAGAAGGTCGTGAGGGCGAGTTCGGGGAACACGACGAGCTCGCAGCCGTGTCGCGCGGCCTGCGTCATCAGTGCGGTCAGGCGCGCCACGACTGCGGTCCGGCCCTCGTCGCGGGCAATGGGGCCGAGCTGGGCGGCCCCGACAGTGAGGATGCGTGGCATGGGTCAGCCCCCTTCGTGGCAGAGGTCGAGCAGCGTGCCGAGGAGCACGCTCGCACCGGCGACAAGGTCGTCCGGCTCGGTATGTTCGGCCGGGTTGTGGCTGATGCCGCCGACGCTCGGCACGAAGATCATCGCCGTCGGGCAGACCCGCGCCAGCATCTGTGCGTCGTGCCCCGCACCGGAGGTCATGCGGCGCCGCGACAGGCCGAGGCGGTCCGCGACGGCCTCGATCCGCGCCGCGATGCCGGCATCGAAGCGGACGGGCTCGAACCGCGCCAGCGGGCGCCGCTCGATGGTGACGCCCTCGTCCCGCGCCAGTTGCTCCAGGAAGTCGGCGAGCCGGTGTTCGGCCGCCTGCAGCAGCCCTTCGTCGGTGTTGCGCAGGTCCACCGTCAGGGTGGCCTGGGCGGCGATCACGTTGATCAGGTTCGGCACCAGGTCCACCTTGCCCACGGTGGCCACCTGGCTGCCCCCCATCTCGCGCGCCAGCTGGCGCACGAAGCCGGCGATCATCGCCGCAGCGTAGCCCGCGTCATGGCGCAGGCGCATCGGGGTGGTGCCGGCATGGTTCGACTGCCCGCGGATCCGGATCTCCTGCCATGAGATGCCCTGCAGGTCTTCCACCGCGCCGATCCGCACGCCCTCGGCATCGAGCACCGGCCCCTGTTCGATGTGCAACTCGACGAAGGCGTGGGGGCGGGGTTGGCCGAGCGGCGCGGTGCCGGCGTAGCCGATGCGGCGCAGCTCGTCGCCGAGGATCGCCCCGTCGATGCCCCGCACGGCCAGCGCCTCGTCGAGGGCCAGGCCACCGACGAAGACCAGCGAGCCAAGCATGTCCGGCGCGAAGCGCGCGCCCTCCTCGTCCGTAAACACGGCCACCACGAGCCCGCGCTCGGTCTCGGTGCCGGCGTCGTTCAGCGCGGCGACCACCTCCAGCCCGGCGAGCACCCCCAGGTTGCCATCGTAGGCACCACCGGTGCGCACCGTATCGATGTGCGAGCCGGTCATGACAGGGGCCAGGACCGGATTCCGCCCCGGCCGCAGGCCGAAGACATTGCCGAT
Source organism: Rhodocyclaceae bacterium (assembly GCA_050303815.1). Classification (GTDB taxonomy): domain Bacteria; phylum Pseudomonadota; class Gammaproteobacteria; order Burkholderiales; family Rhodocyclaceae; genus Cognatazoarcus. The sequence goes on along the minus strand of JBNLCM010000121.1, from coordinate 12,145 downwards.
CGGGTCGACGACGACCCGCAGCCCCAACTCGCCCATCCAGGCCACCACCTGGTCGCGGCCGGCCCTGTCCTCGTCGCTCAGCGCCAGCCGACAGCAGGCACCCGTTGACGTCCTGCCGATCGCCGCAAGCGTCTCGAGGCGCCTGAGCAGCCGGAGGCCGTCGATCACCGGCGTCATTGGCGCACCTCGTCCGCATCCCGCCCCACGACCTCGCGATAGATGGTCGGATCGGTGTCGCCTTCACTGCCGATCAGCAAGACGCGGCTGTCCCCGCCGAGGCGGAGGGTGTCGCGAATCGGCTCGTTAACGGCCGTGGCCAGCAGCAGCGCGAGGCCCGAGGCCCCGGTCTCGCCCGAGACGATCGCCGGGTCCGCGCCAGCCGGATTGGCGAAGACCCGCATCCCTTCGAGCGCGAAGTCATCCTCGACGGTGGCGAACGCGTCGGCACCGCCGGCCAGGATCTCCCAGGCCACCGGCGACACCTCGCCGCAGGCGAGCCCCGCCATCACGGTGTCCAGGTCGCCATGCACGGCGACCGGGTGGCCCGCCAGCCCGCTCTGGTAGAGACAGGCCGCATTGACCGGCTCGACCACCGTGAAACGGGGCCGCGCCGGCCCCCAGGCCTGCCAGAATGCCGCGCACACCGACGCCGCCAAGGCGCCCACGCCGGCCTGCACGAACACATGGGTGGGCGGTTCGGGCATCTGGTAGACGATCTCCCGGGCCATCACGCCGTAGCCGTGCATCACGTCGATGGGGATGTCCCGGTAGCCCTCGTAGGTGGTGTCGGAGACCACGGTCCAGCCGTTCTGCTCGGCCTGGGCCGCCGCATGCCGGACGGAGTCGTCGTAGTTGCCGGGCACCCGGACGACTTCCGCGTCATAGTGCGCGATGGCCGCGCGGCGTCCCTCGCTGACGGTGGCGTGGATGTAGATCACGCAGCGGCAGCCGAACAACTGCGCGCCCCACGCCACCGACCGGCCATGGTTGCCGTCGGTCGCGCAGGTAACGGTCATGCCCCGCACCTCGTCCCGGTAGCGGCCGCCAAGGATCTCGGCTGGCCGAGGCGTCGGCACGCCGTAGCGCAACGCGATCTGCCTGGCAATCAGGCGATAGACCGCGTAGGCGCCGCCCAGCGCCTTGAAGCTGCCCAGCCCGAACCGTCCGCTCTCGTCCTTGTAGCGCAGCGCGCCGAGGCCAAGCCGGCTGGCCAGGGCCGGCAGGGCGTGCAGCGGGGTTTCCCGGTAGCCCGGCCAGTCGCGGATCGCAGACTCGGCGCGGTCAAAACCGTCCCGGTCCAGTATCGCGGCGAGCGCAGGTCCGTAGGCCGCTTCCGGGCCCGCGGCCCGGGGGTTGGCATAGACCGACGCACCCTCGGCGACGGCGATGTTCGTCATTCCCTTCCCTCCTCCTGGACGGGGTGCCGGTCCGGCACCCCGTGGCCGCCCTGCCGGGCGTTCACTTCACCGCATCGATGTTGGCGAGCATCGCGTCCAGCATGGCCACGCCATCGGCACCCAGCTGCTCTTCGATCACCTTGCGCACGGCCGGCTGCGCCGCCTTGGCGAACTTGGCCAGCTCGGCCGGCGGAATCGCATTGACGGCCATCTTCTTGCCGAGCTTCGGCAGGCCCTTTTCGGCCGAGGCCTCGATGATGCGGGAAATGCCGCGACCGGCGTCCACGGCAACCTCGGCGGCCATGTCGACGACCTTCTTCTCTTCCGGCGTGAGGCTGTCGTAGAAGTCCTGGTTCATCGTCCAGATGTAGGGCGTGATCACGTGATTGGTGATCGACAGGTACTTCTGCACTTCGTCGAACTTGGCGAAGGCGATGATCGGGATCGGGTTCATCTGGCCATCGGCGACGCCCGTCTGCAGCGCCGTGTAGACCTCGGCCCAGGGCAGCGGCGTCGGCTGGCCGCCCAGCGAGGCAATGGTGGCCTCGTGGGTTGGCAGGGTCATCGTGCGGATGCGCAACGCGTCAAGGTCGGCCACGGTCTTGATCGGGCGCTTCGAGTTGCTGATCGCGAAGAAGCCGCCGCTGTCGAGCAGGCCCAGCACCTTCAGCCCGGTCTTGGCCGACAGGTCCGCCGAGAACTTCTTGCCGAAGTCGCTGTTGGCGTCGATCACCTTGTGGGCGACGCCGATATCGGGGAAGGCGAAGGGCAGATCGAAGACGCCGACCGGCTTATAGTGGGCCGCCAGGCCACCTGCCGAGGAGATCGTCGACTCGACGAGGCCGTCGCGCACCTGCTGGAGCACCTCGGCGTCCTTGCCGAGCTGGCCGTTCGGGAACAGCTGGACGGTGATCTCGCCGTTGGTGCCGGTCTCGACCAGGCTCTTGAACACGGCGGCCATCGCGCCGGAGTGGCTGTCGAATGGGCTGTCCGGGTTGAGGTGGGCGAGGCGCATGGTCTTTTCGGCCATGGCCGGTGCGGCCAGCAGACTGGCGCCCGCGAGGGCAGTGACGACGAGTTTCTTCAGGACACTCATGCTTGATACTCCACGGCTAGGGTCAGAACACGCGCCTCGGGCGACGCGCAACGGGGGGAACGACATCGGTTGGCAAACACGCGCCCTCAGTCGGCCGCCAGGCCGAGCAAGCGCGGAATCGCCAGGGTGAGCGACGGCCAGTAGGCCACCAGGAACAGCACCGCCAGCTCGGCCAGCAGGAAGGGCCAGAGCGAACGGGCGATGCGCTCGATCTTCTCGCCGGTGACAGAGGCCAGCACGAACAGGCAGGCCCCCACCGGCGGCGTCATCAGCGAGATATTCAGCGCCAGCACGATCATGATCCCGGCATGGATGGGGTCCATCCCGATCGTCACGGTCAGCGGCGCCAGTACCGGTGCCAGGATGATCAGCAGCGCGTTGATGTCCATGAACATGCCGATCGCCAGCAGCAGCGCGAGGATCAGCGCGACGATCACGGCCGGGTTGTCCGACACCGCCAGGAAGGCTGCGGCGATGGCCTGCGGAATCTGGTTGAAGGTCATCCACCAGCCGACGATCGACGCCGAGGCGATGATCAGGAACACCACGCCGGTGATGTGCGACGTGCGCACCAGCATCTCGACGAGATCGTTCCAGCCCACCTTGCGGTAGACAAAGACGCCCATCACCAGTGCGTAAAGCACCGCCAGCGACGCGGCCTCGGTGGGCGTGGTGACGCCACCCAGAATGGCGCCGAGGATCATCACCGGCATGACCAGCGCAGCGAGGCCGTCCTTGAACGCCCGGAAGATGCCCATCAGGCTCGGGCGACCCTCGGCCTTGGGCAGGTTCAGGCGACGCCCCAGGCCCGCAATGACCGCCATGCAGACGAGGCAGATCAGCAGGCCCGGCAGGATGCCGGCGGCGAAAAGCCCCGCCACCGACACGCCCATCAGCGACCCATAGATCACCATCAGGTTCGAGGGTGGGATAGTCGGGCCGATGATCGAGCCGGCCGCCGTCACCGCACAGGCGAAGGGCCGGGTGTAGCCGGCTTTCTGCATCGCCGGCACCAGCGTGTTGCCGAAGGCGGCGGCATCGGCGGTGGCCGCGCCGGACAGCCCGGCGAACAGCACCGAGGCCAGCATGTTGGAGTGGGCCATGCCGCCGCGCAGGTAGCCGACGAGGGCGTTGGCCAGGCCGATCAGCCGGTCCGTGATGCCCGAGCGGTTCATGATCTCGCCCGCCAGGATGAAGAAGGGCATCGCCAGAAAGGTGAACAGGTCGAGGCCCGCGAAAAAGCGGTCCGGCGCCATCGACACGAAGCGTCCGCCCGAGCCGATGGACCACATCCCGACCACGCCGGTCAGGCCCAGCACATAGCCGATCGGCATGCCGATCAGGAGCAGGACGACGAAGGTGATGGCCACGGCAGTCATGGGCACACCACCACGTCGGGCGAACGGGAGAGCCGTGCCTGATCACGCACCGCCACCAGCAGCAGCTGCATCACGGCCAGCGCCGCCGATACGGGGACGGCCGCGAAGGGCAGCGCCTTCGACATGCCGTAGATCATCGTCGACACCCGGCCGCCCCGCTCCACCATCCCGAACCCGTACCACAGCAGCACGAGGAAGAAGGTGATCGCGAGCGCATCGACCAGGCCCAGCAACAGCCGGCGCAGCGTGGGCGGCAGATGCACGAAGAGCATCTGGACCCCGATGTGCTCGCGACGCGCGATGCCGCTCGAGACCGCCAGCAGCGCGACCCAGATCATCAGGTAGCGGGCGGCCTCCTCCATGAAGGTGATCGGCAGGGGCACCACGTAGCGGGCGAATACGCCCAGCCAGACGTCAAGGACCAGCAGGATCATCAAGCCGACGCAGATCCGATCGACGAACCGGCACAGCGCGCCGCTCGCCCAGTCGGCCCGTCGGGCCACGCCTTCCAGTTCCATCGCGTCCTGCATCCGGCAGCTCCCGATCACGAATCTGGTGCAGGCTGGCCCGCCGTTGGCCCGCCCATGCACCAGAGTGGATCACAATTTTCACTTTCACGCTGGACTGAAACGTTTTTTTCAGCCATCGTCGCTGCATGAGCAATCGACGTGCCAAGACGGCGAGATCCGTTACCGCCGGCGGCCCAGACCTGGAGCGCCGGCTGGCGGCCTGCTATGGCTCCCTGCCCAACAGCGAGCGTCAGGTGGCGGACCTGCTGCTGAACTTCCCGGGTCTGCTCGCGATGCACTCGGCCACCGAACTGGCCGCCCAGGCGGGGACCAGCAAGGCCGCCGTCTCGCGCCTGATCCAGCGACTCGGCTACGCCTCCTTCGCGGCCGCCCGTGCGACAGTGCGCAACGCGCGGCAGTGGGGCTCGCCGGTCTACCTCGACGACGCGACGGCCGATGCGGTGTCCCGGGACGGGCTGGACGCGCATGTGGCCGCCGACATCGAGGTGCTGCGCAAGACGCTGGAAGGCATCGATCGCGAGGGGCTCGCGTCCCTGGTCGAGGCCATGGCCAGCGCGCGGCGCGTGCTCGTCATCGGTCACCGCAACAGCGCGCTGCTCGCCGACTATCTACGCAGCCACCTGGGGCTGCTGCGCGACGGCGTCGAGCTGGCGCCGATGCACGGCGCGACCCTGGCCGAGGGCATGGCGGGACTCGGTCCCGAGGACCTGCTGATCGCGGTCGGCTTCCGCCGCCGGGTACCGGCCTTCGCCACGGCGCTGTCCATCGCGCGTCGCTGTCGCACGCCGACCGCCCTCCTCACGGACCCCTCCGGCGCGGGGCTGGCCGGCGAGGCCCGCTGGGTCCTCACCGCCCATTGCCGTGGCGCGTCGATCTTCGACAGCTACGTGGCCGCGGTCAGTCTGGTCAACCACCTCGCCTCCCAGCTGGCGCAGCGGCTGGGTGCCCGCGGCCGGACGCGCCTGCGCGCCATCGAGGCATTGCACGGCGAGCTGGGCGACCTGATCTGAAGCGAGCCCCAGGGCGCGGGGCCTGCGCCGCGTGCGCGCACGCTCAGGCCGAGCGGAGGCGCCGCTCGAAGTGGCGCGCGGCGAGCCCCAGCAGAAGGCCCCACAGGGCGCTCCCGATGCCGAACAGCGACAGGCCCGACGCGGTGGCCAGGAACACCAGCAGTGCGGCCTGGCGGTCCCTCTCGTCGTGCAGGCTGGCGGACAGGCTGTTCGCGACCGTCCCGAGCAGCGCGAGGCCGGCGATGGACACGACCAGCGCGTCGGGCAAGGCCCCGAGCAGGGATGCCGCCGTGGCGCCAAACACGCCGGCGATGATGTAGAACACCCCGGCCCAGGCCGAGGCCAGGTAGCGTCGCGCCGGGTCCGGGTCGGCATTCGGACTCATGCAGATGGCAGCGGTAATCGCTGCCAGATTGAATGCAAACCCCCCGAACGGCGCCAGCACCAGGCCGGTCGCGCCGGTGCCGATCAGCAGCGGTGACGCCGGGGTGTCGTAGCCGTTGGCCCGGAGCACGGCCAGCCCGGGCAGGTTCTGGGACGCCATCGTGACGATGAAGAGGGGAATCCCGACGCCGAACACCACCGGGAGCGAGGGGCTCGGCCACGTCAGCACCGGGCTCGCGAGCGCCAGCGTAAAGGCCTCCGGCCGCAACGCGCCCTGCCCGGCGCAGACCGCCAGCCCGACTGCCAGGGTCAGGGGTACCACCGAGCGGGGCAGCCGGTGGCGTCCCAGCAGGTAGATCGCCAGCATGGTGGCGACCAGGGCCGGCGCCTCGGCCAGGGACGTGAACAGGCCCAGGCAGAACGGCAACAGGATGCCGGCCAGCATGGCCGATGCCAGCGCGGGCGGGATGTGACGGAGGATCCGGTCGGTCCAGCCGAAGACACCGGTCAGCGTGATGAGCAGGCTGGACACCAGGAAGGCGGCCACGGCTTCACCCATCGTGTGGCCCACCAGCGCGGTCGCCAGCAGCGCGGCGCCCGGCGTCGACCACGCGGTAAGCACCGGCGTGCGGTACTTCAGCGACAGTCCGATGCAGGTGACGCCCATGCCGAGGCCGAGGGCCCACATCCACGAACCGAGCTCGGCCTGTGTCGCGCCGGCGGCCGAGGCGGCCTGGAACACAATGGCGGCCGAGCTCGTGTAGCCGACGAGGACCGCGATGAAGCCGGCGGCCATATGGGAAACGGCGAAGGCGCGCATCGTGTGACCTCTGGCAGCGCATGGCGTAGACTGGACGTGCGTTTTAACGCACGGCGCAAGCCTAACAGATGTGCGCTATAACGCACAAGCAGCGCTGACAGCCCGCGTGGAGCGGGCCGACGACACGATCATGGACGCATCCAACCGCCACCTCGCCGACACCCTGCGCGCCCTGCGCCGCCAACGTCGATGGAGCCTCGACGCCGCCGCCGAACGGACCGGTGTCAGCAAGGCCATGCTCGGCCAGATCGAGCGCGGCGAATCCAGCCCGACCGTGGCCACGCTATGGAAGATCGCAGGCGGCTTCGAAACCTCCCTGTCGAGCCTGCTCGTCCCCGCCCCGCCCGCCTGCGGCGCGCCGGAGGTGCGGCGCGCGGTCGACCTGCGCTGCCGCCCCGCCGAGGGCGAGATGCTGGTCGCGCCGCTGTTCCCGTTCGACGAGCGCCTCGGCTTCGAGGTCTTCGAGCTGACGCTGCCCGCGGGCTACGAGCGCCACTCGGCGCCACACGAAGCGGGCGTGACCGAACACGTACTCGTCCTGCAGGGGCGGATGGCCGTGTGCGTGGGCGACACCTGGATTCCGCTGGCCCCGTCCGAGGCCATCCGATTTGCCGCCGACCAGCCCCACGGCTACCGCAACGACGCGGACACGCCGGTGGTGTTCCACAACCTGATCCACTATCCCCGCCAGTGGGGCGACGGAGGCCCCCGAGAGGACCTCCGTGACCCGTCCGGCTAGCGGTTCACGATCACCTGCATGAAGCTGCCCAGGGTAGACGTCGTGATCACCCGGATACTCGTGCCGGTCTTGGGCACCGCCACCCCGGCCCAACCGAGGTGGCCGATCGACGCATCCGGCGGCACCCAGTAGTCATTGCGGTCGTCGAACACCGGATTCGCCGGCAACCCGCCGAAGCAGCCCTCGATGCTGTTGAGGTGCAGGCACACCGGGTCGGTCGCTTCGAGTCCGAAGGTCGCGTCGTAGCTCTGCATGCGGGGCCGCCAGACCTGGCCACCGTCCGGTCGCAACAGCAGGTCGGGATGGGCATCCACCGGTAGCACCATGCCGCCGCAGCGGCCTGCCGCGCAGTGGGCCGCCACATTGTTGTCGCCGAACGAGGTGTCGTAGTACCAGACCAGCAGGCCATCCTGGTACGGGAAGTGCTCGACCCAGTTGAACAGCTGCGGATTGTCCCCGAAGCCGAAGTTGTACGGTCCGCTCCTCAGGCCATCGTCGTAGCCCCGGTAGTTCCGGAACTCGGCAAAGTAGGCGTTGAAGTGCTCGCTGTCCGAGCTGTTGCCGGCCTGCACGAAGCCGGCCAGCAACCACGTCGTCGGCGCTTCCGCGCCGTCCGCAAGCACCGCGTCGATCACGATTTCGTCGACCCTCAGGCCCGCCCCCGTCACCGCCAGATCCGTCCGGTAGCGGAAGCCGATCACGATGGTCTGGCCGGCCCAGGCCGACAGATCGGCAGAGAGGTCGACCCAGCTGCCTCCCGTCGAGCCGGTGATGCCATGTCCCAGGTTGGTGCCATTGGGGTTGGTCCCGCTCGAGCGGTTCGTCGGCACGGGAACGCCATTGACGGTGAGGTAGGCGTAGTCCCAGTGGTTCTCGATCTCGTAGGCGACCTTGGCATGGAGCACGCTGCCGTCCGCGGGCACCTCGATCCGACGGGTCATTCCGTTGTCGAGGTTGTCGCCACGTCCCGAGAAGTACTGCTGGCTGCCCGCAAACGGGTCGCCGATCGGCGTCGACACCACCTTGTCGGGCAGCAGCAGGGCCAGCGCCTGCGCGTGACGGGTGTTGGCCGAGGCCGGTCCGAGGCGCACGGTGGCCGTGGCGCCATAGTCCACGACCTGGTAGTTGGACCAGCCCAGGAAGATCTTCTCGTAGGCGCTCATCGGAATCGGCTGGCTGCCAATGCCATCCTCGGGGCGTCCGCTGCTGCCATAGGATCCCGATGAATACAGCGTCCAGAATCCGGTCGAGTTCTCGCCACCGCCGACGTTCCCGCTGGTGTCGTAGAGGTCCGGCAGGCCGAGATCGTGACCGTACTCGTGGGCAAATACGCCGACCCCCCCGTTCTCCGGCTCGATCGTGTAGTCGCCGATCCAGTAGCTGGAGTCGCCGATCCGCACCCCGCCCAGGCCCTGGGGCCCACCCGCACCGATCGGGGTCAGCTGCACGTACCAGCGGTGGCTCCAGAGGGCATCGCCGCCCAGGACACCGCCGCCGGTCTCCTCGCCCTCGCCCGCGTGGATCGCCTGAAAATGATCGATGTAACCATCCGGCTCGTTGAAGTCCCCATCGTGGTCGTAGTCATACCGGTCCCAGACATCGAACTGGGACAGGTAGGCATCGATCTCCGCGGGCGTCAGTCCCGCGGCGATCCGGCTGTCGTACCAGGCATTGACCGTATCCCTGATGAACCACCAGGTCGTCGTCCCGCAGACGATGTCGCCGCACCAGTTGCGACCGTAGACCGAGGCCGTGTAGGGCACCTGGACCCACTCCTCGACGATGCCACTGACGGTGTAGCGGTTCGAGGATTGCTCGAGATAGAAGTTGCGCATCGACACCGCACCGGGCGCCTCGGAGAACAGCAGCGTCTCGTAATAACCGGATGAAAAATCGGGCGCCCAGATCGTCGTGTTGTCGGCGGTGCGATCCGGCTCCGGGATCTCGTTGTGGAGCGGTCCGGGAATGCCGCTGTTGAGGAACGGGAAGAGCACATGATCGGCGGCGCCGAACTCCCCCGCCACGGTCCAGATCCGGTCCTCGCCCTGTCGGGCGAGCTCGACGTACTGGCCGCGCCCCACCTCGACGACCTGATTCGGGCCGTGCGCCCGGGCGCGGCCCCGCAAGACGCCCCGAAGGGCGGCCTCGCGCAGGCCGTTCTGCCGTATGCCAAGGGGGTGGGGCAGGTTGTCGGTGTGGCGGGATGCCTCGTCATGCCCGGGGCCGATGGCCTGGGCGCTGACCGGCCCCGTGATCCAGCTGCTCGCGATCACGGCTGCCAGCATGGCACCGTGGCGTGGTCCGTTTCTCATGAAAGTTGACTCCTTTCTCTGTCTGGGGGGCTGCACCGGGGCGGACAGCAGAAACGGAGCCACGGCTGCGGCGGATTGGCCACAGCAAGATCTGCACCTCGAATTAACATAATTTCACAATACAGCCACTTAGCGCAGACGCGTTTCGCGCAGACGCCCGGCGGCACGGAGATCTGTAAAGAAATCCGACACTTTCCAACACGGGCGGGTGGGCTGCGGCGGCTACCGCGCCGCCGCCAAAGGCGGTGACGGCTCAGGCGGCGGCGGACACGGGCTTGCCCTCGCGCACGAGCCGGACCGGCGACACCGCCACCACGCTCTCGCTGCGCAGCGCGGGTCCGAGGCACGGCGTGAGCCCCGACGGCTGGCGCGGGTGCCTCACCCACGTGGCATCCTCGGTCGGCCGGCTTGCGAAGTAGCGCGCCGCCCGGACGACCCGTGGCGCGTTGCGCGCCAGGTGCCACAGGCTCCAGCGGTGCTGCCACAGACGCCGGATGAAGCGGCGCCGATAGCCTCGGCTGTCGTAGAAGCGCCGCACGTGCCAGTTGTACAGGGCGTCCATCTGGGCCCGGCTCTCGAAGCCGCTGGGGCGGAAGACGAAGTTCAGGCAATTCATCAGACGCCAGTCTTCGTTGAAGTCGCCGGCCTCGCCGCTGACGCACGCGTCCCAGATCGGTGCGCCGTACATCGGGCTGAACTTGGTCATGTTCATCTCGTCGAGCCCGAGCGACAGGATGAAATCGCTCGTGGCCTTCAGGGTCTCCGGTGTCTCGCCCGGCAGGCCGAAGATGAACAAGCCCTTGGCGCGCAGCCCTGCCTGGTGGATCAGGTCGACGGTCTCGCGAACCTCCTCCAGCGTCACGCCGGTCTTGTGGCGCGCCATCATGTCCGGGTCGGCCGACTCGATCCCCATCGAGACCATCCAGGCGCCTGCGGCCTTGAGCATCCGCAGCTGCTCGAGCGAGGTGTGGCCGGTGCGGATGGCGCAGTTGAAATCAACGCCGAGGGGGCGCTCGGCCAACTGGGCGCAGAACGCGTCGATGCGCTTGCGATGGGCGGTGAAGAGGTCGTCGTAGAAATTGATGTGGTGGACGCCGAAGCGGTCGCGCAGGAAGCGCATGTGCTCGATCATGTACTCGGGCGAGTTGAACTTGTACAGCCGCTCGAATACGGTCCGGTCACAGAACGAGCAGGTGTAGGGGCAGCCGCGCGAGGTGACCATCGTGGCACCCCAGCGCTTCTCGTACGAGAACAGCGGCAGGTGGTAGCCCTCGGGAAAGCCAGCGAGCTTGTCGTAGGCCGGGAACGGCAGCTCGTCGAGGTGCTGGATGCGACCGCGTCGTGGGTTGGTCAAGATCGCCTCGCCATCGCGATAGACCAGGTTGTCGATGTCGCGCGCTTCCCGCCCCTCGGCCAGATCGAGCAGCGTGCCCTCCCCTTCCCCGATGCACAGGTAGTCGATCTCCGGAAAATGCGCCAGCAGCGGCCCGCCGATGGACGAGACATGCACATTGCCGAACAGCGTCCGGATGGCCGGCTCGCGGCGCTTGACGATCTCGGCCATGTCGAGGGCATCCATGAAGCCCGATGTGGTCGGCGAGAACCCGACCAGGTCTGGCTTCGTCGCAAGGATGGCTTCTGCGCAGGCCCCTGTATCACCCGGCGCCTGCGGCCCCAGGCAGTCGATGATGCGAACGGGGTGGCCATGCCGCTCTAGCCAGGCCGCGAGCGACAGGATGCCGATCGGCGCGAGGCGGTTGGCGAGGACGGTGAAGTCGGGCTGGCCCGGCACGAAATTGAAGCCGGCCGGCTGGACGAGGGTGATCCGCATGCGGCTCATCAGGACGAGGACGAACAGCCCTCATTCTAGCCGCACGCCCGCGCCGGCCGGCGCACCGGCCGTCACAGCCCGCCGCGTCATCCTACCTCCTGTCGATCCGTTGCGCGTCGCCGGAACCGCCGGCCCGTGCCAGCCCTCTCAGGGACTATCGACCGGTCCATACCGGGTTTCCGTCCCCTCGCACCGGGTCCCACCGCTGCCATGGCAAACCACCCGATTGCCGCTCTCGTCCTGACAGCCTGCAGCCTCGCCGGCACGCCCGCGCACGGCCAGGAATCGCACCTGTCCGAACTCGCCCGGCCCGGCCATGTCCTGATGCTGCGCCACGCCAGCGCCCCGGGGTTCGGGGATCCCCCCGGCTTCCGGCTTGACGACTGCAGCACCCAGCGCAACCTCGACGCCGGCGGCCGGGAGCAAGCCCGAGCCATCGGACGCCAGCTGCGCGCGGCCGGCGTCAGCGCGGCACGGATCTTCACGAGCGAGTGGTGCCGCTGCCAGGAAACCGCACGCCTGCTCGACCTCGGCCCGGTCGAGCCGCTTACGCCACTGAACTCCTTCTACCAGGATGCCGCCGCGCGCAATGACCGGATCCGCGCCCTGCGCGACTTCCTCGCGCGCCAGCCAACCGACGGCCCTCC
>JBNLCM010000120.1:0-7571 GCA_050303815.1 Rhodocyclaceae bacterium | reverse complement strand
TCCGCCGCATCATCGACCAGCAGTACGCGCTTGCGCGCCGGCTGATCGAGGACAACAGCGACAAGATCGAGGCCATGACGGCGGCCCTGCTCGAGTGGGAAACTCTCGACGCGGAACAGATCAACGACATCATGGATGGTCGCGAGCCCCGGCCGCCCAAGCCCTCCGGTCAGCCGCCGCGGCCGAAGAGCGGGGATTCGTCCGGGCCAGAGCCGAGCACGGCAACCTCGGCCGCCTGACGGCCTTCCGACCCAACCCTCGGGGGTGGCGCTGCCACCCCCGTTTTCTTGAGTGCCCGATCCGATGAGCGAACTCGTTTGCGGCCGCTTCCGCCTTGGCCTCGACCGGCCGAGGATCATGGCCATACTCAACCTGACGCCCGACTCCTTTTCGGGCGATGGCCATCACCGCGATCATTCGGACGCCCTGCGCCACGCGGAGCAGTGCATCGCGGAGGGGGCCGACATTCTGGACCTGGGCGGTGAATCGTCACGGCCGGGCGCCCAGCCTGTCGGCATCGCGGAGGAACTCGAGCGCGTCATCCCGGTGGTCGAAGCCCTCAAGGACTGCGGCCTGCCGATCTCGGTGGATACCGTGAAACCGGCCGTGATGGCCGAGGCGATCCGCGCCGGTGCCTCGATGATCAACGACATCAACGGACTTCGAGATCCCGACGCCCTCGCGGTGGTCGCGGGCAGCGATGTCGGGGTGTGCGTGATGCACATGCAGGGCGAGCCCCGGACCATGCAGCAGAATCCCCTCTATGAGGATGTCGTGGCGGAAGTGGAGCAGTTCCTCGGCGAGCAGTTGGACAGGTTGCACAATGCAGGCATCGAGCGGGCCCGCGTCACGATCGACCCGGGCTTTGGCTTCGGCAAGCGGCGCTCGGACAACGAGGCACTGTTCCGCCACATCGGGCGCCTGTCGGGCCTGGCGCCGGTGCTCGTCGGCGTGTCCCGCAAATCGGTGCTTGGCGCTGTCACGGGACGGGACGTCAAGGACAGGGTGCTGCCCAGCGTGGTGTCCGCGGTCCTCGCGGCCCAGAAGGGAGCGGCAATCCTGCGGGTCCACGACGTCGCCGACACGCGCGATGCGTTCCGTTTGCTCGAGGCGTTTGGCTGAGACGCGCAAACTGACAATGAGGGGTGAGATGGCGAGGAAGTACTTCGGTACCGATGGGGTGCGGGGCAAGGTCGGCGAGGCGCCGATCACACCGGATTTCGTGATGCGGCTAGGCTACGCGGCGGGCAAGGCGCTGGTCGGGCGCGAGCATCTGCCCCACGGAGAGCGGCCCGGCGTGCTGATCGGCAAGGACACGCGGATTTCCGGCTACATGCTCGAAGCTGCGCTGGAAGCCGGCTTTGCGGCTGCCGGTGCCGACGTCATGCTCGCCGGCCCGATTCCGACCCCCGCCGTCGCGCACCTGACACGTGCGCTGCGGCTGCAGGCGGGCGTCGTCATTTCGGCGTCCCACAATCCTTACTACGACAACGGAATCAAGTTCTTCTCGGCCGATGGCAGCAAGCTGCCCGACGCGGTCGAGGAGGACATCGAGCGTCGCCTCGAGGAACCGATGCGCTGCGCCGAATCCAAGGGCCTCGGCAAGGCGCGCCGGATCGAGGATGCGGCCGGCCGCTACATCGAGTTCTGCAAGAGCACCTTTCCCAATGCACTCGACCTGCGCGGCCTGAGGATCGCCCTGGACTGTGCCAATGGGGCGGCGTATCACATCGCACCGAGCGTGTTCCATGAACTGGGCGGCGAGGTGGTGCCGGTCGGGGTGGAACCCAATGGACTGAACATCAATGCGGACTGCGGCGCCACGCGGCCGGAGTCCCTGCGGGCGGCGGTTCTTCAGCACCGGGCCGATCTCGGCATTGCGCTCGATGGCGACGGCGACCGGGTGCTGATGGTCGACCGCCATGGCGAGATCTACGACGGGGACAAGCTCCTCTACGTCATCGCCAGAGCTCGCAAGGCTGCCGGCCGCCTGGATGGCGTCGTCGGCACGCTGATGAGCAACCTCGGCTTTGAGCATGCTGTGCAGCGCATGGGTGTGCCCTTCGAGCGTGCAAAGGTGGGTGATCGCTATGTCCTCGAACTGCTCCAGGAACGTGGCTGGAAGCTCGGTGGTGAAAATTCCGGGCATATCCTCTGCCTCGACCAGCACACCACCGGTGACGGCATCATCTCGGCCCTGCAGGTGCTGGCGGCTCTGCGCGCGGGGGGCATCGATCTGGACGAGGCCTGCGCGGGGCTGGAGTTCTACCCTCAGGTGCTGATCAATGTCCGGCTCACCGCCGGTTTCGACTGGAAGAGCGACAGCGGCATCGCGGACGCCCGCGAGACCGCCGAGGCTGCCCTCGGCGAGCGCGGCCGGGTGCTGCTTCGGCCGTCGGGCACCGAGCCGCTGCTGCGCGTGATGGTCGAGGGGCAGGCGCGGGACGAGGTGGAGCATCACGCCAGCCGAATCGCGGAAGCGGTCAGGAAAGCGATGGAACATTGAGCGCTTGTCACGCGGGTGTAAGAAAACGGTCATAAACTTCGGCCGTGCAATTCCCGTTCCGCCGAGCCCGTCCTTGTCCGTCCTCCGTCCTGCGTGCTGCCTGCTGCTGATTCCGCTTCTGTTTCTGTCAGCGGCTTGTTCGCCGGGCGAGCCCCGCCCCTTGGTGCGGATCGACGGCTCGAGCACGGTCTATCCGATTTCCGAGGCGGTGGCCGAGGAGTTCCAGAAGGCCCGTGACAGAGCGGTCTGGGTGACGGTTGGTGTCTCCGGCACAGGGGGCGGTTTCCGCAAGTTCTGCCGGGGCGAAATCGACATCGTCGATGCGTCGCGGCCGATCACGCCGGCCGAGGCCGCGGCCTGCCACGAGCACGGCATCGAGTACGTGGCGCTTCCCGTCGCCCTCGATGCGCTGACGATCGTGGTCGGGCGCGACAATCCGGTGAGCGAGATCACGATTGCCGAACTGCGCCGCATGTGGGCGCCGGACGCGCAGGGGCAGATCCTGCGCTGGCGCCAGCTGGGGCCCCGCTTTCCCGATCTCCCCCTCAAGCTCTACGGGCCGGGAACCGACTCGGGAAGCTTTGAATACTTCACCGAGGCCATCATGGGTCGATCGCGCTCCTCGCGCGGCGACTACACCGCTTCCGAGGACGACAACCTGCTTGTCACCGGCGTGGCCTCCGATCCCGGTGCCCTGGCGTACTTCGGGCTGGCCTATTACCGCGAGAATGCCAGCCGGCTCAAGGTGGTCGGCATCGTGCCGCCGGGTGGCGGCGAGGCGGTGCTGCCTTCGGTGGAGAATGTGAGATCCGGCCGCTACCGGCCCCTGGCGCGCGAGCTTTTCATCTATGTCAGCGCGCGTTCGGCCGCGCGCAGGGCTGTCCGGGATTTTGTCCGCTACTACCTGACCCATGCGCAGGTCCTGGTCGAAGAGGTGCGTTACGTGCCGCTGGAACGTGCCCGCTACCGGACGGTGCGAGCCGAGTTTGATGCCTGGCTCCGGACCGACGACGGGGGGCGGACAGGGTGAGCGGGGCGGGACATCAGGGGCGCGGTTCGCCGGCGCGCAGCCTCTTGCGCACCTTCGGTCGCAGTCGTCGAGAGCGGCTGATCGAGGCCGGCCTGTTCCTGTCGGCGATCCTGTCTGTCTTCGTGACGGTGGTCATCGTTTCGGTGCTCGTGATCGAGTCGCTCGCCTTCTTTCGAGACGTCTCCCTCGCGCGTTTCGTGACCGAACTGGAATGGACTCCACTGTTCGATGAAGCCCACTTTGGCATTCTCGTGCTGTTGTCCGGGACGCTGACCGCGACCGCGGTCGCGCTGCTCGTAGCGATCCCGGCGGGTACGGCCATCGCGGTCTATCTGTCGGAGTTCGCTTCGGCCCACGTCCGTGACGTGGCAAAGCCGCTGCTCGAACTGCTCGGGGGGGTGCCGACCATCATCTACGGCTACTTCGCGCTGGCCTTCGTCACGCCCCTGCTGCAGTCGCTGATTCCGTCGCTGCCCACCTTCAATCTGCTCTCCGCCGGCCTGGTGATGGGCGTCATGATCATCCCGTATGTCAGCTCCCTGTCGGAGGATGCGATGCGGGCGGTGCCGATGGGGCTCAGGGAAGCGTCCTACGCGGTGGGGGCGACGCGCCTGCAGACGGCGCTCGGCGTGGTCGTCCCGTCCGCCATATCCGGCATCGGCAGTGCGTACGTCCTCGGGATCTCGCGGGCCATCGGCGAGACCATGATCGTGGCGATCGCAGCGGGCGCTCAGGCGCGGCTGACCTTTGACCCGACCCAGTCGGCCGCGACGCTGACCTCGTACATCGTCCAGGTCGCCCAAGGGGATGTGGACCAGGGCAGCATCGGCTACCGGACGATCTTCGTCGCCGGTCTTGCGCTGATGTTGCTGACCCTCGTGCTCAATGTGGCGGGCCACCTCCTCCGACGTCGCTTTGGCGCAAAGGGGCGACTGGCATGAGCCTGGACCGCACGACGCACTATCAGGCCACGATCGCGCGGCGCATCCGGGCCGACCTGGTGTTCGCAGCCGTCGGCCTCGGCTGCCTGCTGGTCGGCGTGCTGACCCTGACGCTCCTGTTCGTCGAGATGGCGGTGCAGGGGCTGCCCCGGCTGGGCATTGAATTCCTCGCGAGCTTTCCGTCCCGTCACCCGGGCGAGGCCGGCATTCTCGCGGCCTGGGTCGGGTCGCTGTCGGTGATGGTGGTGACTGCGGCGGCCGCCATTCCCCTGGGCGTCGGTGCGGGCATCTATCTCGAGGAGTATGCGCCGCGCAATGCGATGACCCTGCTCATCGAAATCAACGTGACCAATCTGGCCGGCGTGCCGTCGATTCTGTATGGCTTGACCGCGCTGGGCCTGTTCATCTACCAGTTCGGTCTGGGTCGCAGCGTGCTCACGGCGGGCCTCACGCTGGCCCTGCTGATTCTCCCGATCATCATCGTCGCGACGCGCGAGGCGATCCGGACAGTACCGGACAGCCAGCGCGAGGCGGCCTACGCCTGCGGTGCGAGCACCTGGCAGGCGATCCGCGACCACGTCGTGCCCGGGGCGGCGCCGGGCATCCTGACCGGCA
Organism: Rhodocyclaceae bacterium; assembly: GCA_050303815.1. Classification (GTDB taxonomy): domain Bacteria; phylum Pseudomonadota; class Gammaproteobacteria; order Burkholderiales; family Rhodocyclaceae; genus Cognatazoarcus. The sequence goes on along the minus strand of JBNLCM010000120.1, from coordinate 2,479 downwards.
TCATCATCGGGCTGGCTCGGGCGATCGGCGAGACCGCGCCGCTGATTGCCATTGGCGCGGTGACCTTCGTCGCCTTCCTGCCGGATCCGCCCCTCTCCGGGCAGTATCCGTACCTGAGCCTCGAGTGGCTGATGGCGCCCTTTACCGCCTTGCCGGTGCAGATCTTCAATTGGACCGTGCGCGCCGACGAGGGCTTTCGTGCAAACGCCGCCGCGGCGGCCTTCATGCTGGTGTTGATGACGCTGGCGATGAATGGCCTGGCGATCTGGTTGCGCTACCGCATGAGGAGACAGGTCAGATGGTAGATCGCGCCCGTCAAGGCGATGACGTCACGGCAGGGGGGCAGGCCCTGAAGGCCCGCGTCAGCGGTCTGAGCTTCCACTACGGCAGCCACCAGGCGCTCGACGGCATCGAGCTGCCGATCTACGAGCGCCGGGTGACGGCCCTGATCGGTCCCTCCGGTTGCGGCAAGACGACGCTCCTGAGGTGCTTCAATCGCATGCATGACCTCTACCCGGGCAACCACTGCCGGGGCGAGCTGATGCTCTATCCGGACAACATCGATCTGCTGGGGCGGCAGGTGGATCCGATCGCCGTGCGCATGCGGATCGCCATGGTGTTCCAGAAGCCGAACCCCTTTCCCCGGTCGATCTACGAGAATGTCGCCTACGGATTGCGGGTGCGGGGCGAGCGCTCACGTGTCGTGCTCGACGAAAAGGTCGAGCAGGCCTTGCGACGGGCGGCCCTGTGGGAGGAGGTTCAGGACCGGCTGGACGAGCCCGGCGCCAGCCTGTCCGGCGGGCAGCAGCAGCGCCTGTGCATCGCGCGGGCCCTGGCGACAGAGCCGGAGATGATTCTTTTCGACGAGCCCACGGCGGCCCTCGATCCGGTGGCGACGTCAAACATCGAGCAGCTGATGACGGAGTTGAAGCAGCGGATCACGGTGGTGATCGTCACCCACAACATGCAGCAGGCCGCGCGGGTCTCGGACCACACGGCCTACATGTACGCGGGGCGCATCATTGAGTTCGGCGCGACGGACGACCTGTTCATCCGTCCTCGCATGAAACAGACCGAGGACTACATCACCGGTCGCTTCGGTTGAGCCGCTGTGGAGAGGACTGGTTTGACCAGGGGTGGGGCAACGAATAAACTCCGCAGGTTTAACCCTTTGCGAGGCGGAGCAGTGGCGCGCAAGTTGGTTGCGGCAAACTGGAAGATGAACGGCTCGCTCGCGGTCAACCGCGAGCTGGTGCGTGGCGTCCTGGCAGGCGTGAAGGGCTTGGGTTGCGAGGTCGTGCTGTGCGTGCCGCATCCGTATCTGGCCCAGGTCGGCGGCCTGCTCGATGGGGTGGGCTTAGGCCTCGGCGGTCAGGATGTCTCTGCCCATGATGCCGGCGCCTACACCGGCGAGGTGAGCGCGGGCATGCTGGTGGACATCGGCTGCAGCCACGTGGTGGTCGGTCACTCCGAGCGTCGCAAGTACCACGGCGAGGCGGATGAGCTGGTGCTCGCAAAGGTGCGCAAGGCGATTGGTGCCGGGCTGACGCCGATCCTCTGTGTCGGCGAGAGCCGGGAGGAGCGCGAGTCGGGCGATACCGACCGGGTGGTTCTCGGTCAGCTGGAGGCCGTCTTTGGCGGGCTTGACGATGTTGCGGCGCGGAAAATCGTCGTAGCCTACGAGCCTGTCTGGGCGATCGGCACCGGGCTGGCGGCGACGCCCGAAATGGCCCAGGCTGTGCACGCGGCCATCCGCGGGGCACTCGCCGCGCGGCTGGGAGCGAAGGATGCTGCGGAGGTGCCCCTGCTGTACGGCGGGAGCGTCAATGCGGGCAACGCGGACTCGCTGTTCGCGATGGAGGATATCGACGGTGCCCTGGTGGGTGGGGCATCGCTTGATGCGGATGCGTTTGTTGCAATCTGCGCTGCCAATGCAGCGCGCTGAATTCTGAAGGGTGTCGAAAAATGGGCAGTTTCATGTTTTCCGTGGTGCTGACGGTCCACGTCCTGGTGGGGCTGGGCGTCATCGGGCTGGTTCTGATCCAGCACGGCAAGGGGGCCGACATGGGGGCCGCGTTCGGTAGCGGCTCCTCGGGCAGCCTGTTCGGAGCCTCGGGCTCGGCCAACTTCCTGAGCCGCACCACGGCGGCGCTGGCTACGGTATTCTTCCTGACCAGTCTGGGTCTGAGCTATCTGGCGACTGATCGTCAGAAGGCGCCGGCGAGCGTGATGGACGTCGCCCCCGAGGTGCCGGCGGGGTCGGTCGAAGCGCCGTCCGCGGTTCCGGCGGAGCCGGGCGATTCGAAGGCTCAGTCGATTCCTAAATAAGTTAAAAGACTTTCCTTTGGCAGTGCAGCAAGATATAATTTCGTCCGCTTTTTGAAGCAACGCCGACGTGGTGAAATTGGTAGACACGCCATCTTGAGGGGGTGGTGACGCAAGTCGTGTGAGTTCGAGTCTCACCGTCGGCACCAACTGG
>JBNLCM010000119.1:0-6154 GCA_050303815.1 Rhodocyclaceae bacterium | reverse complement strand
TCGGCTGACGATGGGCAGCAACCGCAGAGATACTTGCGGGATGCGGGTTGAATTTCCTATCCTTCAGGCCAATGGCATCCTCGACCTCTGCCCAGAAGCGTTGGGGGTCCTCCACCGCGCGCAAGTGCAACTGGGCAAGGTCGGCGTAGCCGTAGGCCCGCATGAAGTCATGTAGCGCGGTGTCCTCGAAGCGGACTCCGCGCGCGAGATGAATCTCCGTCATCGAATTGTCTCCTGGCGGTCCGGTACCGGTCGCCGAAAAAGTGGCCCCGGCGCGGCCCGTGGGCTGCGGCCGGGGAAAGGAGGAGAGATAGTGTGGTGTCCGGCTCAGGCGGCCCGTTCCGGTACCGGCAGGCCGACCCAATCCTTGTAGAAGGCTTCGATGTCGGGCTCGAAGTCGTGGATCACCGGGTACCACGGAGTCGGTGCCTCGACGTCGTGCATCGCACCGCAGGTCGGGCAGTAGTACTCGCGATAGACCTGCCACTGCGTGTCCGGAGCCATCAGCTTCGGATAGACCTCGGTCATCGCTTCTTCGGTGTCGCGCACATAGATTGCCGCGTGCAGCTTCCAGTTCTCCTGGTAGTCGCAGAACTCGTGGCCGCAGTCGCACTTGGTCACCCACTTCTTGTCGGCCGTCTGGACGATGTAGAGGTGAGGGCCCAGCGGCAGCACGATGCGGTCCTTGAAGCTCACCCGCGACTGCAATGCCGCCAGGTACTGCTCAAAGCGGCTGCCGTCCTTGGGCATCGAGAGCATGCGAAAGGTGGTATCCCAGTCGAGCTTGCCGTCGACAAGGTTCGCGACCTGTTCATTGGTGTAAGACATTTCTTGCTCCTTGATTCAGATGACGGATGGCGTGCGGCTCACTCTTCGACCTGCACGACGGTGGTGACGTCGGGCATCAGCGAGAGGTCCATGCGGTGCTTCGAGCCGTAGGTCGGCACGTTCAGCTCGGACTCCTCGAGCTTCCAGTCGGCCGGCAGATCCCAGAACTGCTTGAACTCGCTGGTGAACTTCTCCGACAACGCGAAGCTGGTGGCGAACATGTGCTGCACCTGCACCGACGCATGCTTGTTGAGGATGCGGTCGCGTTCCTCCTTCATCCACACGCGGGTCGGCACCGCACGGGCCACACGCTCCTTGCGCATCTCGGCGCGCCGTGCCTGGGTCTTCGCGGCATCGACCGTGTAGAAGCCCTTGTCGTCCTGGGTGAACACCGCGCCATAGACCTTTTGGGCGTACTCCGGCAGCAGGAACTTCTGGTTCAGGTCGTCCTCGATCGCCTTCGGCTCGCGATCGATCGGATCGCCGAAGCCCGGCCCGCCGCGCAGGTAGTTCAGATACAGGTCGTGGTTGGCGTAGCAGTCCTCGGTGGTGACGCACTGCTTGTCGCGCTTGACCACCGCGGTGGCGTCGATGTGGCGCTCGTAGTCCGGACGGCTCGGATCGATGTCACCGCCCAGCGGCAGCGAATCGCCGATCGCGATGCGGTTCTCGAGACCGGTGTTGTGCGCCTCGAAGCGGTAGCCGGTGGCCGAGGGGTAGCCGCCCATCATGCCCCAGTCGCTGTTCATGAAGCCGTTGCCCATGAAGAACATGGTCCAGTCCTGGGCGTTCCACACCATGCGCAGCGTCTCGAAGCCGCAACCGCCGCGGTACTTGCCGTAGCCGCCGGAGTTGGCCTTGACGTTGCGGCCGAGGTAGAGCAGCGGCTCGGCCATCTCCCAGATCTCGATGTCGCCCATGTCCCCTTCCGGGTTCCAGATCGCGGCGGCGTGGTTCAGACCGTCCTTGATCGCGCAGGCGCCGGTGCCGCAGGAGCTGGCCTCGAAGCTGTTGACCGCGTGGATCTCGCCGTCCTGGTTGATGCCGCCGCCCTGCAGCCAGTTGGAGGTGTTGGCGTTGCCGGCATTGACCTCTTCCAGGTAGCCGCGGCTGAAGTAGGCCTGCGACAGTCCGCGCCACAGGGCCGCCCAGCCGGAGACCAGGAAGTGCCAGGCGTAGGCGTGGCCGGTGCGGCGGTCATCCGGGTTGCACCAGGTGCCCTTGGGCAGGCGGAACTCGGTGGCGAAGTAGGCGCCGTCGTTGATGCGCTGGGTCGGCACCAGGGTCTGGCTCATCATCACCCAGATGCCCGAGGTGAAGGCCACCTGGTGGGCATTGAAAGTGTGCCAGCCCCAGCGGCTCGCGCCCTCGAAGTCGAGCCGCCACTTGCCGTCCGCGTTGATCGTCATCTCGCACGGCGAGTGCATGATCGAGTCGAGCTTGGCGAAGGCGTTGGAGACCTGCACGTCCTCGTGCTTGTAGGGCACGTCGACGAAGGCCACCTTGCGGTACTTGCCCGGCAGCGTCATCGCCTTGATGCGGCTGACCAGGCCGCGACGACCCTCCTCGATGACTTCATAGGCGAACTTCTCGTAGGCCTCGATGCCGTCGGCCTTGATCACGTCCTCGACCAGTTCGCGGATCATGTGGCAGCCGGCGATGCGGGTCTTCTCGTCGAGGATCCAGTATTTCGGCGTGCGCACCGAGCGCTGGCTCTCGTGCAGCCAGTCTCGGAACGGCTCGTCGTTGGCGCCGGTCTTGCGGCAGGTGATCATGTAGCCGTCACCGAAACGCTGGGTCTGGCCGGTGGACATCGAGCCCGGCGTCACCGAGCCGGTGTCGATCACGTGGGTGACGCCGCCGACCCAGCCGATCAGCCGGCCGTCCCAGAAGATCGGCACGATCGTCGCGATGTCGCACGGGTGCACGTTGCCGATCGCGCAGTCGTTGGTGGTGAACATGTCACCGGGGTTGATGCCGGGGTTGGCCTCCCAGTTGTTCTCGATCATGTACTTGATCGCCGCGCCCATCGTGCCGACGTGGATGATGATGCCGGTGGAGGTCAGAACGCAGTCGCCAGCGGCATTGTATAGCGTGAAGCACAGCTCGCCTTCCTGCTCCACGATCGGGCTGGCGGCGATCTTCTTGGCGGTCTCGCGCGCATGCACCAGGCCGCCGCGCAGCTTCGAGAACAGCTTCTCGTAGCCGATCGGATCCGCGTCGCGGAATTCAAGGTTCTCGAGGCCGTTGTAGTGGCCGCTGGCCTTGGTGCGCTCGATGATGCCGTCGCGGAACTGCTTCAGGGTCTGCCCGTTGTTCAACAGGTCGGCGAAACCGACTTCCTTGTTGCTCATCATGTTCATGGTCGTGTCTCCTCAATTCACTTCTTTGAGATGGAACAGGCGGTGCTTGTCGACCGTCGTCTCGAAGCCGCCGGGCACCACGAAGGTGGTGGCATCGGATTCGATGATCGCGGGACCGACGATGTGGTTGCCGGCCTTGAGCGCTTCCATCTTCCACAGCGCGGCGTCGACCCATTTCTTGCGGCGGTAGAACGGACGGGTGCCCAGGTAGGCTTCCTGCGGCGGCGTCGGGCCGGCATCGGGGTCTTCCGGCAGCACCGGCTTCTGGGTCACCACAGTGCCGCGCAGGATTGCGCCGGTGATCGAGAAGCCCAGTTCCGGCGAACGGGCGGAGCTCGCGTAGACGCGGCCGTAGGTGGTCTCGAAGGCCTCGACGATCTTGTCCCAGTCGGCCGCGGTGGCGGCACTTGTCACCGGCGAGACGATCTCGAGATCGTTCAACTGACCCATGTACTGCATCTTGTAGCCGGGCATCAGGATGACGTCCTCGGCCTTGTAGCCGTTGATGACGAATTCCTCGATGACCTTCTCGGCGAGTTCCTCCCAGGCTTCCTGCAGGGTCTTGCAGGCCACTTCCTTGTCGGCTGCCGGCGCGAGCTGAGCGACCCCCAGATCGACCGACTTGTCGTAGCGGTATTCGAAGTCCGCGCAGGCGCAGCCGAAGGCCGAGAAGCCCGCCGCCCAGGCCGGCACCACCACGTCCTTGAAGCCGACGCCTTCGGTGTAGCCGTAGGTGTGCACCGGTCCGGCGCCGCCGTAGGAGAAGCAGGTGAAGTCGGCTGGGTTGTAGCCCTTGGCGCTGATGTTGGCGCGCAGGTATTCCGACAGCGTCAGATCGAGCAACTCGATCACCCCCGAGGCGGCGTCCTCGACCGACAGGCCGAGCGGATCGGCGAGTTGCTCCTTGATGTGGTCGCGGGCGCGCTGCACGTCCAACTTGACCGCGCCGCCGAGGAAGTTGTCCGGGTTCAGATAACCCAGCACCACATGGCAGTCGGAGACCGACACGGTGTCCAGACCGCTCTCCGGCCAGCAGGTGCCGACGCGGTAGCCGGCCGAGTCCGGACCCAGCTTGATCGACTTGCTGTACGGGTCGAGGCGCACGAAGCTGCCGGCACCGGCGCCAACCGGGTCCATCGCCACCAGCGGCAAGGACAGCACCAGCCGCGCCATGTCCGGATCGGACTTGATCGCGAAGTTGCCCTTGGTGATCAGCGCCACGTCGAAGCTGGTGCCGCCGATGTCCGAGCAGGCGATGTTTTCAAAGCCCAGGCACTCGCCCAGCATCTTGGAGCCGATCACGCCGCCGATCGGGCCGGAGACGATGGTGCGGGCCAGTTCCTTGGCCTTCCAGCTGATCGTGCCGCCGTGGGTCGCCATCACGCGCAGGTCGAACTTCGCGCCGTGCTTCTTGAAGCGGTCGCTGACCTTCTTCAGCGTCTGGCGCGAGGGCTCGGCGCCATAGGCCTCCAGCACGGTGGTGTTCATGCGGTGGCTTTCCTTGCGCGACGGGTAGTAGTCCACCGAAGCGAACACCGGGATCCCGGCCTTCAGCTTGGCGAGTTCGTCGAGCACGATGTCGCGGGCCTGCTGCTCGCTGCTTTCGTTCTTGTGGGACTGCAGCAGGCAGATCACGATCGCCTCGGCGCCGGCCTCGACCAGCTCGCGGGTGGCCTGGCGCACCTCTTCGACGCGCAGCGGGATCACCACCTTGCCCTGCGCGTCGGTGCGCTCGGTGACGCCGCGGGTGCGCGACACCGGCACCAGCGGTTCGTCGTAGCGGTGGGTGTTGAGGTGGATCCGGTCTTCCAGCGCATAGCCCAGATAGCTCTGCAGCGCGCGGCCCATCGAATGGATCTGCTCGAAGCACTTGTTGTCGCCTCGCGCTCGATCTGGGCCTGCGTTGCATCGAGATCCAACGCCTGCAGTTGGACGACATCGATTGGCAGCGCGCAACGATCACGCTCAAGCACACGAAGTCGCTGCGCCAGGACATGCTGCCGTTGCCGGCGAGCAGCGGCCAGGCGCTGGCGGCGTATCTGACCGACGAGCGACCGCAGAGCCGAGATCGATCGTTGTTCGTTCGCCGTCTGGCGCCCCACGATGCGCCGCTGACCGTGCATGCGATCCGGCGAGTGATCCGTGACGCCTTCCGCCGCGCCGGCATTGACCATGGTCGGGCGCATGCCTTGCGACACACCGTGGCATGTCGGCTGGTTAACCGCGGCGGCTCGATCAAGGAAGTTGCCGACGTGCTGCGCCACCGTTCACTGAACACCGCACTCATCTATGCCAAGTGCGACCTCACGTCGCTGTCCGAAGTCGCGCTGCCCTGGCCTGGGAGTACGACATGAGTGCGTCCCCGACCCTTGCCGACAGAATCGAGCAGTGCCTGAGCGAGCGACGTCAGCTCGGCTTCGCCATGGAGGATCGTGCTCTGACCTTGCGGCGGTTCGCCCGCCACGTCGAGGCGATCGATCATCGTGGGCCGATGACTCTGGAAGTGATGACCGGCTGGGCCCGGCAGGTCAAGCAGGGTGGCGATCGCGGAGCGTCCGCGCGTGCCTTGCGCTCGCTCAGGCCGTTCATGCGTTGGTTGCAGCAGTTCGAGCCGGCCACCGAGGTGCCCGACGAATCCGTGTTCGGTCCTCAGCCCGGCCGGCTCACGCCGCACATCTTCCGCGACGAGGAGATCGAGGCACTGCTCGACGCGGCTGGAAGGTTACGCCCGACGCTGCGTGGCGCCGTCATCCAAACCCTGTTCGGATTGATCGCCTGCACGGGCCTGCGCATCTCCGAAGCTCTGGGGCTCATTGAATCGGATGTCGATCTCGGCGCCGGAGTGCTGACCGTGCGACACGGCAAGTTCGGCAAGTCGCGCCTGCTGCCGTTGCATCCGAGCACCGTCGCCGCGCTGCGTGCGTACCGTCGCCAGCGGCGCAAACAGGTGCCCACCGACCCGG
>JBNLCM010000118.1:0-3912 GCA_050303815.1 Rhodocyclaceae bacterium | reverse complement strand
TCGCGCTGGTGGTCGGCCAGTGGGGCGGTACCGAGGGCCTGGTGACGATGGAGGACGTGGTCGAGACGCTGCTCGGCATGGAGATCATGGACGAGACCGACCGGGTCGCCGACATGCAGGCGCTGGCCCGCCAGCAGTGGGTGAAGCGCGCCCGCGCGCTGGGCATCGAAGTGCTGCCGCCGGCGGGCGCGACTGCCGCCCGCGACGGCGAAGGCGCCGGCCGCGAGGAAAACGCCTAGGCGGCCTGCGCGAAATCGGTTTCGTGACGCATCGCGTCCACCTCGAGCGGTGCGTCGGCGGGGCCGTAGATCGCCACTTGCGGCAGGTAGTCGGACAGGAAGCCCTCGATCGAGCCGGCCAGTTCGAACTGGCGCACGTGGCGAAACTCGTGCGACAGCAGGCGGGTCGAGGCCTGGCCCCGCAACAGCAGCACGCCGTAGCCGGCGGCGATGCCGCGCATGCCTTCGCCGAGCAGGCCGATCGCCCGCGCCGCGGCGCACAGCTGTGGATCGGTCGGCTGCGGCAGTTCCGCAACCGTCAACAGCCGGATGCGCTGCGGCTGCCGCACGCCGACGCGGCGCGCCAGCACGTGCAGGCCGTCGGTCAGCGCGATGCCGTCGCGTTCCGCCATCGCCGAAACGCCGCGCAGCCAGTCGGTCGCCCTGGGCAGCAAGGTGGGGGCGTGTGCGCGAAGATTCATGGCCTGCAGCTTCCGGAAGCGTTTCTCGATGACCGCGCAAGCATACGACATCGCCGCCGCCCGACGCGTGCATTCGTCCCCGGTTTGCGTGCGCCGGTCGGCTCGGAGGCGGGCCGTCATGCGTGGCGCAAACGAATTGCGCTGCGCCGAAGGCTTACTGAGGTGCTGCGATCTTGGTGGAGCCTATGATTCTGGCGGATCGCGGGCGGTGCTGGCCGGCTGAAGCCGGCCCTACGGGGGGGATGCGCGCCGCCGTCCGGGTCTCCGTAGGGCGGGCTTCAGCCCGCCTCGGGCGATCGATACGTGCCGAACGCATCAGTTCCGCACCGCGCGCAACACTACACCAGCGTTCGATTTGCCGCAGGCCGCGCCCGCCGCAGTTCGATCAGAACGTCGACCTGGCTATGAATCTCCCGCTTCTGCCGCCGCAGCGAGTCGATCTCGGACTCGCTCAGCATCCTCGGCGCGAAGGAGGTAACGGGCTTCCGACTCCGTGAGGGCGTCGAAACCGTAGCCGAATTCTTGCTGCCACCAGTTTTCGAGATCTTCTCCATGCTTGTTCCTGAGCGTGGTCAGGGTCTCGGGATTCGAGGCCAATATGGCCGAATCGCCCCGGCCGGTCAATGCCGTGGCGGCCACCACCGCGCCGCCTGCCCGCTCGATGTGACCTCGCAGGTTGGCAAACGTGCCACCCTGCCCGACAAAGTCGTCCACCAGGATGTAGCGGGCGCCGGCCTGGACGGTGCCGTCGAAAACAGGGCCGGATGCGCGAGACGATGCCAGCCGCTGGATCCCGTATGGCCAACGCGGTTGATCTGTACCAGTTCGTCGTCGATGGGCAGCTCTAGCATTCTTGCCAGTACGCGGGCCATCACCTCGGGGATCACATTGGTGCTGACCCCTTCGATCGCCTGGACGCCGACCACGATGGCAGGAACTCCGCCGATGGCCGCGCGCAGCATATCAATCGCGCCAGGGCACATTGTGTCCATCACCAAGTCGAATGCTGCTTCCACCCATCCGCCCTTGGCGGCCCCGTAGCGGACATGCTGCTTTACCGCGGACTGGTTCGCATGAATCACCACGGCCGGGAAGTCGGCACGCCACGGAGTTCGCTCGGGCTTGACGGGAAACATGCCGGGAAGCTTAGCTGAGGTGGCTCTTACTTTCGCTCCGGCGATGTGCGCCACCTCCGCCTCAGGCTGGGCTGGCACCGCCAAGCTTGCAGTTGATGGTCCCCGGTGGGGGAGCCAGAGGTCGCCCGGGTGATCATCCCACGGCCGCCGTCGGCGAGCCGAAAGGGCTGGCCCACCGGCCGCTATTGGCCGCGGACTACTGCGTGATGCGCCCGCGGATGGGGCTTGCCGCAGGCGAGCAAGCGCTTCTTCATACCCCGACCCTCGACCGCCCGCTATTGCGATCGCGAACTCGGCATGCACCAAGACGCGCGCAGATGGTGCGCAACCTGACGGGCCAGGACAGCCTGAAGGACTGCACGCCGGTACAGCTCCGCCAGGTGCTCGACCACGTCAATGCGAAGACCGGCCACAAGCGGCGCGAGCCGGACGGCTCGGAGCGGAAGTTGGCGAATTCGCCCGAGGCGCGCATGGTGCGCGGCCTGTGGCTGCTACTGCATCGTCTGGGCGAGGTGCGCAACCCCTCCGAGGCGGCGCTGGCCGCATACGTGAAGCGGATGGCGAAGGTCGATGACCTGAACTGGGCTGGCTACCGCATGGAGCCGCTGATCGAAAGCCTGAAGGCCTGGGCGGCCCGCGCGCTGCCGGCCGCGCTCGAGCGGCGCCTGGGGGCGCTGCAGGCGGCGGGGATCATCGACCCACGGTACACGGTGCGGGCGCTGCAGGGCCTGGTAGCACCGACCCGCGACCGCGAGACCTTCGATTCGCTGAACGCAGCGTGGGAGTACCTCGACGAGCAGGAGGCACGGCGTGTCGCTGACACTCGATGACGACTATCCGCTGGTGCTGTCCCTGATCGCCAAATCGGCCTACGACGCGCTGATCGAGCGCGCCGGTGTTCCTCAGGAAACCGCCGGCGAGATCGCCCTGGCCATCTCCGAGAACGTCCGCACGAACCTGGGCGGCGGCGTGCCGGTGTACATCCCCAAGGGCCACTACTGGGCCGCCTCGAAGCGCCACCGCGAGATCTGGGACAAATTCAACGGCGACAACTACGAGGCGCTGGCCCGCGAGTACGACATAACCGTGCAGATGGTGCGGCGGGTGATCGAGCGGCTGCGCTCTGCGGAGATGGCAAGGCGGCAGCGGGGGCTGTTTGGGGAGGGCGTGGAATAGCTATGGCGAGAACTCGCAGCATTCACCTGGATCCTCGGTTGCGGTCCGAACTCATAGAACGCCTCTCTCGCGGAGAAACCCTCGACGAATTGCTTGGCTGGCTCCGTACCAAAGGCGTCGCCACCTCTCGCTCGAGTCTCGGGCGATACACCAAAGGAATCAGGAGCGCGGCCAGCCAGACTCCGCTGCTCCAGCAGACAGACAAGACCCACCACCTGCTACTCGAACACCGCTTGCGCTGCCTGGAGGCGGCCTCACGGACCGCAGACGCTGATAGCGTCCTGGCTGTCGCCGAGACCTACCTGAGGTGGCTTTACAGACTCTCCTAGCCGATTTTAGCCCTTCGCAAGCCGTTTTCTGTCCCTGTCCCATTCTGTGTGGTCATCACCCATCGTATCCCGCATTTATCCTGCACTTCACCCCTGACTTTTCCCTTCTCCCCCCACTGCGCGGCCGGATCGCAACAATTGAGTACATTTGTAAAACAGTTGCGCAAACATGGGCTGCAAGACTCCCCCCTGACCACATAAGCAAGCGCGGCGCACCCCGGCGCCGCACCCGCAGCCGGACACCGGCGCGGGCGAGGAGACAGGCAACACGACAAGGAGGGTTGGGGGATGTCCGATTCGAACGGGCAGGCTGCGTCTGCGCTCGACACTTTTCCGCGGCTCCTGATGCATCACGCCCGGCTGCGCCCCGGGCGGCCCGCGATGCGCGAGAAGGAGTTTGGCATCTGGCAGACCTACACCTGGGCCCTGGTGGCGGAGAACGTGCGCGCGATCGCCTGCGGACTGGCCGAGTTGGGTTTCCGGCGCGGCGACCGGCTGGCGATCATCGGCGACAACCGGCCGCGGTTGTACTGGTCGGTGGCGGCCTGCCAGTGCCTGGGCGGCATCCCGG
>JBNLCM010000117.1:0-9514 GCA_050303815.1 Rhodocyclaceae bacterium | reverse complement strand
CTTGGCGACTTGGGCATCCGCCGAATCCCTCAGCCCGCCTCGCGGTTCGCCCGCTTGCGCTCGTGTTCCTTCAGGTGGCGCTTGCGCAGGCGGATGCTCTTCGGCGTGATCTCGACCACCTCGTCGTCGGAGATGAACTCGATCGCCGACTCCAGGGTGAGCTGGATCGGCGGTACCAGGCGGACTGCCTCGTCGGTGCCGGAGGCGCGGACGTTGGTGAGCTGCTTGCCCTTGATCGGGTTCACCACCAGGTCGTTGTCGCGGGTGTGGATGCCGATGATCATTCCTTCATAAAGCGCGTCGCCCGGATCGACGAACATCCGCCCCCGGTCCTGCAGCTTCCACAGCGCGTAGGCCACCGCGGCGCCGTCTTCCTGCGAAATCAGCACCCCGTTGCGGCGCTCGGCCATGCCGCCGGCCATCGGCGCGTAGTCGTCGAAGACGTGGCTGGCGAGGCCGGTGCCGCGGGTCAGGGTCAGGAATTCGCCCTGGAAGCCGATCAGGCCGCGCGCCGGGATCCGGTACTCGAGGCGGGTGCGGCCCTTGCCGTCGGGCTGCATGTCCTGCAACTCGCCGCGGCGACGGCCGAGTTCTTCCATCACTGCGCCCTGGTTTTCGTCCTCGACGTCGACGGTGAGCATCTCGTAGGGCTCGCACTTGACGCCGTCGATCTCCTTGAAGACCACGCGGGGCCGGCCGACCGCCAGCTCGTAGCCTTCCCGGCGCATGTTCTCGAGCAGGATGGTGAGGTGGAGTTCGCCGCGGCCGGAAACCTCGAAGACGTCGGCGTCGACCGTCGATGCGACGCGCAGGGCGACGTTCTTGAGCAGTTCGCGGTCGAGTCGTTCCCGGATCTGGCGGCTGGTGACGAACTTGCCTTCCCGCCCGGCCAGGGGGGAGTTGTTGACCATGAAGTTCATCGTCAGCGTGGGTTCGTCCACGGCGATCGGCGGCATGCCCAGGGGCTGGTCGGGATCGCACAGGGTCACGCCGATGGCCACCTGGTCGATGCCGGCCACCAGCACGATGTCACCGGCTTCGGCGCGCTCCGTCGGTGCGCGCTCGAGGCCCTTGAAGCCGAGCACCTGGCTGACCTTGGCCTTGCCGCGGTTCTCGTCGCCGTACATCACGACGACCTCCTGGTTGGGCTTGAGGCTGCCGCGCGTGATGCGACCGATGCCCAGCTGTCCGATGTAGGTGGAGTAGTCGAGGGAGCAGATCTGGATCTGCAGCGGTGCGTCGGCGCGGACGTCGGGCTCCGGCACGTGCTTCAGGACGGCCTCGAACAGCGGATCCATGTTGCTGCCCGGCTTGTCCGCCTCGAGCATGGCGAAGCCGTTCAGCGCCGAGGCGAAGACGACCGGGAAGTCGAGCTGCTCGTCGGTGGCGCCGAGCTTGTCGAAAAGGTCGAAGGTGTGGTTGATGACCCAGTCGGGGCGGGAGCCCGGGCGGTCGATCTTGTTGATCACCACGATCGGCTTCAGGCCGAGCGCCAGCGCCTTGCGGGTCACGAAGCGCGTCTGCGGCATCGGGCCTTCGACGGCGTCCACGAGCAGCAGCACGCCGTCGACCATCGACAGCACGCGCTCGACCTCGCCGCCAAAGTCCGCGTGCCCCGGTGTGTCCACGATGTTGATGTGGGTGCCCTTGTAGTCGATGGCGCAGTTCTTCGAGAGGATCGTGATGCCGCGTTCCCGCTCGAGGTCGTTGGAGTCCATGACGCGCTCGGACACCTGCTGGTTGTCTCGGAAAGTGCCGGACTGGCGCAGGAGCTGGTCGACGAGCGTGGTCTTGCCGTGGTCGACGTGGGCGATGATTGCGATATTGCGTTGGGAACGGGACATTGGGGTCGGTGCGGCTAATTTTGGTCAGCCTTCCATGTTATCACGGGGTTGCGCATTGCAACATAGCCTTTGGGCAGATGCGAGGCGGGTGTCACGGCCGTGCGTGATACCATCGCTGACCCGTTTTTCGCGAGATGAAGCGATGCTGGCAATCATCGGTGGCAGCGGCCTCACGCAGCTGGCCAATTTCGACGTGGTGCGCCGCGAAGTCGTGCGCACGCCGTATGGCGAGCCTTCCGGCGCGCTCATGTTCGGCACCCTGTGTGATCGGCCCGTGGTCTTCCTCGCGCGTCATGGCTACGGTCACACCATCCCGCCGCATCTCGTGAACTACCGGGCCAACATGTGGGCGCTGCGTCAGGCCGCGGTCGAGGAGGTCGTCTCGGTCGCCTCGGTCGGTGGCATCCGCGCCGATCTGGGCCCGGGGGTGCTGGTCGTCCCGGACCAGATCATCGACTACACCTCGGGGCGCAAGTCCACCTACTTCGAAGGCGGCGAAGACCCGGTGCGCCACATCGACTTCACCCAACCCTATGATGCGGGCCTGCGCGGACGGCTGCTGTCGGCGGCCGCGGCGAGCCAGATCGCGGTAGTGGACGGCGGCGTCTATGCGACCACCCAGGGGCCGCGGCTCGAGACCGCGGCCGAAGTCGATCGGCTCGAGCGCGACGGTGCCGACGTGGTCGGCATGACGGCGATGCCCGAGGCGGCGCTGGCGCGCGAGCTCGACATGGGCTATGCCGCGATCAACGTGGTGGCGAACTTCGCAGCCGGACGGGGCAACAGCGCCGAGGCGATCTGCTTCGACAGCATCGAGGCCGTCCTGCAGGAAGCCATGCAGCGGGTGCGCAAGCTGCTCGCAGGGCTTTGCGCGGCATGATCCGGCCGGTCCTGCGGATGGGCAATCCGCGACTCCTCGAAGTGGCCCGTCCGGTCGAGTCCTGTCCGTCGGCCGATCTCGACACGCTGGTCGGCGACCTGCTCGACACGATGCGCCATCTCGAAGGCGCCGGCCTGGCCGCGCCGCAGATCGGCGTCTCCCTGCGGGTGGTGGTGTTCGAAGTGAAATCGAACCCGCGTTACCCGGAGGCCGCGCCGATTCCGCTGACTGTGCTGGTCAATCCCGTGATTACGCCGCTGGCGGACGAGATGGTCGAAGACTGGGAGGGCTGCCTGTCGGTGCCTGGTCTGCGCGGGTTGGTGCCGCGTTACCGGCATGTCCGCTACACCGGCACCGATCCGCAGGGACAGGCGATCGATCGCACGGTCAGTGGCTTCCATGCCCGGGTGGTACAGCACGAATGCGACCACCTCGACGGCGTGCTGTATCCCCGGCGCATGCGGGACATGGAGTGCTTCGGATTCGAGGGTGAAGTGGCCGCGCTCCGCGCGCAGCTCGACCAGGCCTGATCAGGCCTGGCGGGCGGTCAGATGCGGAGGCGGTCCTGCAGGGCCTGCTTGATGCGCAGGACGGTCTGGTTGTTCGCCAGCGACCCGCCACTGACCACAAAAGTGTCCTCGACCCGCTCCCCTAGCGTGGCGATCTTGGCCGAATGCAGCGACACGTTGTTGTGGGCGAGCACGTCGGCCACGTCGTAGAGCAGGAACGGCCGGTCGGCCGCGGACAGGGTCAGGGTGTAGCGCCGCCCCCCTTCGTCCTGCCGGATGTCGACCCTTGGCGTCATCGGGAAGTGTCGCAGCTTGCGTGACACGCGACCGCCGGGCGGGCGTTCGACCGGCTCGTCCTGGTTCAGGCGAGCGGTCAGGTCATGCTCGAGCAAGGCGATGATGTCGCGGTAGTGCGGCCCCTCCTCGGGGTTCTGCAGCATGAAGCTGTCCAGCGCGAAGCCATGCTTCGTCGTGTGGATCTTGGCGTCCAGAATCGTGAAGCCGAGCCGCGCGATGCTGCCGCACAGGCGCATGAACAGATCCTTGGCGTCCGGCGTGTAGACCATGACCTGGATGGCGTCGCCACTCTCGACGAGGCGGGCCTTGATGATCGGCGCCTCGGGGTCGGGTCGGTAGTACAGCTGACGGGTGTGCCACGCGATCTCGTCGGGTGTGTGGCGCAGGAAGTAGAGGTGGTCGAGGTGTCGCCACAGCGGCTTCTCGGTCTCCGGGCGCAGTCCGTAGTAACGGAGCAGGCGGCGGGCTTCCTCGATTCGGGCGTCTGCGCCGAGCGCCTGCTGCGGCGTGGCGCCGCGCAGCAGCCGGCGGGTGGCGTGGAAGAGGTCTTCGAGCAGCTTGGCCTTCCAGCCGTTCCAGACTTTCGGGCTCGTGCCCCGGATGTCGGCGTGGGTCAGCAGGTAGAGTGCGGAGAGGTGGCGCTCGTCGCCGACCAGCTGGGCGAACTGCTCGATCACCGAGGGGTCGCCGATGTCCTGCTTCTGCGCGACATGCGACATGGTCAGGTGGTGGCGGACCAGCCACACGATCAGCTCGGTCTGATCCGCCGGCAGCTCGTGGTCCACGCAGAATTGCCGTGCATCCACCGTGCCGAGTTCGGAGTGATCGCCGCCGCGTCCCTTGGCGATGTCGTGGAACACGGCGCTGACGTACAGCAGCCAGGGATCGTCGAAGGCCAGGATCAGCCGCGACATCAGCGGATATTCGTGGGCATGCTCCGCCATCGTGAAGCGGCGCAGGTTGCGCAACACCATCAGGCAATGCTGATCCACGGTATAGACGTGGAACAGGTCATGCTGCATCTGGCAGAGGATCTTGTTCCACGAGGGCAGGTAGCGCGACAGCAAGCCGAACTGGTTCAGGCGGCGGAAGGTGGCCACGACGCCGCGGCGTTGCTGGAACAGCGACAGAAAGAGGGCGCGGTTGGCCGGGTCCGCCCGAAACTCGGCGTTGATCCGGTTGCGGTGCTGCCAGATCGAACGGATCGCGCGTGCCGTCAGGCCCTTCAGCTCGGAGCGCTGCTGGAGGGTCAGCAGGCATTCCAGCAGGGCGGTCGGGTGGCGACTGAAGACGCCTTCGTCGCGAATGTCGAGCAGTTCCCGGACGGTCTGGAAATTCTCGTTGATCACCATCGCCGGCGCATTGATGTCGGCGAGGAACTGCTCCGAGAAGTTCAGCAGCAGGATCGTGTTGAGCTGGGTGACCTTCTTGGCGTTGATGTAGTAGCTCTGCATGAACACTTCGGAGGCGCGCTTGCCGCCCTGCGGCTCGCAACCGAAGGCGCGGGCCAGCTTCTCCTGGTGGTCGAAGAGCAGGCGGTCCTCCCGGCGACCGGCCAGGAGGTGGAGGCGGATCCGCACGTGCTGCAGGAAGCGCTCGACTTCCCGCAGTTCGCGCGCCTCCGAGCCGGTGACCAGGCCGCGACGCAGCAGTTCGCGCCAGTCGTCCTGGTAGCCCGCCGCGCGGCTGATCCAGATCAGCATCTGGATGTCGCGCAGCCCGCCCGGGCTCTCCTTGCAGTTGGGCTCGAGGGCGTAGGGGGTGTCTTCGTAGCGCGCGTAGCGCTGCTCCTGCTCCGAGCTCTTGGCGTCGAAGAACTTCGGGACCGAGAGTTCGGCACGGAGCGCGCCGGCGAAATGTTCGAAGAGCTTGGTGTCGCCCACCAGCAGGCGGGCTTCGAGCAGGTTGGTCTGGACCGTGATGTCTTCGGCAGCCTCGCGGACGCAGTCCTCGATCGTGCGGACGCTCTGCCCGATCTCGAGCCCGATATCCCACAGCGCGGTGATCAGGGCGCTGATCCGGGTGCGCAGTTCCGGCGTCTCCTCGCGCGGGAGGAGGACGAGGATGTCCACGTCCGAGTAGGGGTAGAGCTCGCCGCGGCCGTAGCCGCCCACGGCCGCCAGCGCCAGGTCCGGGGGCATGTCGAAGGCGCGCCAGATGCGCTCGAGGATGCTGTCGACGAGGCGGCTCCGGCCCTTCAGGATCGGACCGGTGACGGGGCGTGCCTGGTATTGCGCCACCAGCCGCTCGAAACCGCCCTTGTGGGCGTCCCTGAGTTCGCAGACCAGGGCGTCTGGCGTGTCGGTCAAGGGGAGGGTCTCCTGGGCTCAGCGGGCCGCAAACTGGTCGGCGACAAGCTCGGGGATGCCCGGTGCGCCCTCGGAGCGGGTGAGCACCTCCGCGCCATCAGCCGTGACCAGGATGGTGTGTTCCCACTGGGCGGACAGGCTGCGGTCCTTGGTCACGATGGTCCAGCCGTCAGGCAGCTCCGAGATCGCCGCCTTGCCCGCATTGATCATCGGCTCGATCGTGAAGATCATGCCCTCGCGCAGCTCGAGTCCGGTGCCGGGGCGGCCGTAGTGCAGGACCTGGGGATCCTCGTGAAACTTCGTGCCGATGCCGTGGCCGCAGAACTCGCGTACCACGGAGAAGCCGTTGCCTTCCGCGTGGCGCTGGATCGCGTGACCGATGTCGCCCAGTCGGGCGCCGGGGCGGACCTGGGCGATGCCCAGCCAGAGGCATTCGTAGGTGACCTCGCACAGGCGCTTGGCGAGGATGGACGCGGCGCCGACCTGGAACATCCGGCTGGTGTCGCCGTGATAGCCGTCCTTGATGACGGTGATGTCGAGGTTGACGATGTCGCCCTTCTTCAGGGCCTTCGGGCCGGGAACCCCGTGGCAGACCTGGTGGTTGATCGAAGAGCAGATTGACTTCGGGTAGGGGCGGTAGCCTGGCGGCGCGTAATTGAGCGGAGCGGGAACGCAGCCCTGCTCGTCGACCATGTAGTCGTGGCAGAGCTTGTCGAGCTCCTCCGTCGTCACGCCGGGGCGGACGTGCGGTTCGATGAAGTCGAGCACCTCAGAGGCCAGGCGGCCGGCGATGCGCATTTTCTCGATATCTGCGGGGGACTTGATCGTGACGCTCATGGTTCTCGTTGTTCTGGATTCGCAACGGGCAAGCCTAGCTCATGGCGTGTGCTGCGGCAATCGCGTGCGCCGCAGCATGGTGTGCATGCGGCTTGAGCGCGGCTTCGGGAAGGGGCTATAATCTTCGGCTTGACCGGCTCTCGGGCCGATCAAAATCCACACGCCGGGGGCAGTTGAATCGAGGGTGTGGGCCGGACGGCGCGGAGGCGGCGACGGTTCACTCGAATACCCGGCGGAGGCTTAACCCTTTTGAGTTACTGGAGTTTTTATGTCCGTCACGATGCGCCAGATGCTGGAAGCCGGCGTCCACTTTGGTCACCAGACCCGCTTCTGGAATCCCCGCATGGCCCCGTACATCTTTGGCCAGCGCAACAAGATCCACATCGTCAACCTCGAAAAGACCATGGTCAAGTACCAGGAGGCGATGGAGTACATTCGCAAGCTGGCCGCGAACCGGGGCCAGGTCATGTTCGTGGGTACCAAGCGCCAGGCGCGTGAGATCGTCGCCGAGGAAGCCCAGCGCGCCGGCATGCCCTACGTCGATGAGCGTTGGCTCGGTGGCATGCTGACCAACTTCAAGACGGTCAAGCAGTCGATCAAGCGCCTGAAGGACATGGAAGCGATGCAGGAAGACGGCTCGATGGAGCGTCTTTCGAAGAAGGAAGCCCTGATGATGTCCCGCGAGCTCGTGAAGCTCCAGAAGTCGATCGGTGGCATCAAGGAAATGGGCGGCCTGCCGGACGCGCTGTTCATCATCGACGTCGGCTACCACAAGATCGCCGTCACCGAGGCCCGCAAGCTGGGTATCCCGGTCGTGGCCGTGGTCGATACCAACCACTCGCCCGACGAAGTCGACTACGTGATCCCGGGTAACGACGACTCCTCCCGCGCCATCCGCCTGTACGCCCGCGGCGTCGCCGATGCCGTGCTGGCCGGTCGCAACCAGGTAGTCCAGGAAATCGTCGCCGCCGGCGGTGACGAGTTCGTCGAGGTCGAGGAAGAGGCGGGCGAAGGCGAGGCCTGAGCGGCCCCCGTCTGCCAACCCGGCACCGATAGATTCAAGAGAACTTAGCAGGAGCAAGCATGGCGGCAATTACCGCAGGCATGGTCAAGGAGCTGCGCGAGAAGACCGACGCGCCGATGATGGAGTGCAAGAAGGCGCTGTCCGAAGCGGACGGCGACATGGCCAAGGCGGAGGAGATCCTCCGCGTCAAGCTGGGCAACAAGGCAACCAAGGCGGCAAGCCGGATCACCGCCGAGGGCGTGGTCGCGGTCGAGATCTCGGCCGATGGCAAGCTGGGCTCGATGGTCGAGCTGAACTGCGAGACCGACTTCGTCTCGAAGAACGACGACTTCCTCGCGCTGGGCGCCGAGGCCGCCAAGCTGGTGGTCAGCGAGAGCCCGGCTGACGTCGAGGCGCTGTCAGCGCTGAAGATCGGCGACAAGACCGTCGAAGAGACGCGTTCCGCTCTGGTTGGCAAGATTGGCGAGAACATGAGCATCCGTCGCTTCGTGCGTATCGAAGCGCAGGGCGCCCTGTCGAGCTACATCCACGGCTCGCGCATCGGCGTGATGGTCGATCTGGTCGGCGGCGACGAGCAGCTGGGCAAGGATCTGGCCATGCACATCGCAGCAAGCAAGCCGAAGGCGCTGGACGCCAGCGGCGTGCCGACCGAACTGCTCGACGCCGAGCGCCGGATCGCGATCGAAAAGGCGCGCGAGGCCAACAAGCCGGAAGCGATGCTCGAGAAGATCGCCGAGGGGACCGTTCAGAAGTACCTCAAGGACGTCACCCTGCTTGGCCAGGTCTTCGTCAAGGCCGAGGACGGCAAGCAGACCATCGAGGCGCTGCTCAAGTCCCGCAATGCGTCGGTGGCCAGCTTCACGCTGTTCGTCGTCGGCGAAGGCATCGAGAAGAAGAGCAGCGATTTCGCTGCCGAAGTGGCCGCCCAGGCCGCTGCGGCCCAGAAGTAAGCGAGTCGCAATATGGCCGCCGCCTATAGACGGATCCTCCTCAAGCTCTCGGGCGAAGCCCTGATGGGCGACGACGCCTACGGCATCAACGAGGAGGTCGTTGGCACGATCGTCAATGACATCGCCGAAGTCACCCGCCTGGGCGTCCAGGTTGGCGTCGTGATCGGCGGCGGCAATATTTTTCGTGGCATGGCCGGTGCAGCCTCCGGGATGGACCGCGCCACCGCCGACTACATGGGCATGCTGGCGACCGTCATGAACGCCATGGCGCTGTCCGACGCAATGCGTCGGGCGGGTGTCGTCAGTCGTGTCCAGTCGGCCCTCACGATGGATCAGGTCGTGGAGCCCTACATCCGCGGCAAGGCCATCCGCTATCTCGAGGACGGCCGCGTCGTCATCTTTGCGGCCGGCACCGGCAATCCCTTCTTCACGACCGATACCGCGGCTGCCCTGCGGGGTGCCGAGATCGGTGCTGAGATCGTTCTCAAGGCGACCAAGGTCGACGGCATCTACACCGCCGACCCGAAGAAGGATCCGGATGCGACGCGCTTCCCGAAGCTGAGTTTCGACGAAGCCATCAGCCGTAACCTGCAGGTCATGGATGCCACTGCGTTTGCGCTGTGCCGCGACCAGCGCCTGCCGATCAATGTGTTCAGCATCTTCAAAGCCGGCGCCCTCAAGCGGGTCGTGATGGGTGAGGATGAAGGCACGCTCGTCTACTGCTAAGGAGTCGATCGATGATCGCCGAGACCAAGAACAACGCCGAACAGAAGATGAAGAAGTCGATCGACGCGCTCAAGGCCGATCTGGCCAAGGTGCGCACCGGTCGTGCCCACACCGGTATTCTCGATCATGTTCAGGTCG
>JBNLCM010000116.1:0-20616 GCA_050303815.1 Rhodocyclaceae bacterium | reverse complement strand
TCCTTGCCCGACATCAACCGACCGGAGGCAGCGACATGAAGGCGTGGCTGTGGCTGACCGCCCGTAGCATGGCCAACCGGCGGTTGTCGGTGGGGCTGACGGTGGTGTCGATTGCGCTCGCCGTGACCCTGCTGCTCGGGGTCGAGCGCCTCCGAAGCGACGCCCGCAGCGGCTTCGCCAATACCCTGTCGGGCACCGACCTGATCGTCGGCGCGCGCAGCGGGCCGGTGCAACTGCTGCTCTACTCGGTGTTCCGCATTGGCGATGCGACCAGCGACATCGCCTGGTCGAGCCTCGAGGCCATCGCGGCGCAGCCGCTGGTGAAGTGGGTGGTGCCCCTGTCGCTGGGGGACTCGCACCGGGGCTTCCGGGTGCTGGGCACCGACGGGCGCTATTTCGTGCATTACCAGTACGCCGACCGGCGCCCGCTGGCCTTCGCCGGGGGGCGCCCGTTCGAGGGCGTGTTCGAGGCAGTGCTGGGCGCCGAGGTGGCGGCGGCGCTGGGCTACCGGCTGGGCGACCGGATCGTGCTGGCGCACGGTGCCGGCTCCGCGAGCCTCGCCGAGCACGCCGACAAGCCCTTCACCGTGGTGGGCATCCTCGCCCGCACCGGCACGCCGGTGGACCGCACGGTACATGTGGGCCTCGACGCCATCGAGGCGATTCATCTGGACTGGTCGGGTGGGGCGCCGATCCCCGGGCTGGGCCTCTCCGCCGAAGAGACCCGCAAGTTCGACCTTTCGCCCAAGCGGGTGACGGCGGCGCTGGTCGGTCTGAAGACACGGGCCGGCGTGTTTCGAGTGCAGCGCTTCGTGAACGCGTTCAAGGACGAGCCATTGCTGGCCATCCTGCCTGGTGCCACCTTGCAGCAATTGTGGGGTCTGATGGCCGTGGCCGAGCAGGCCCTGCTGGCGATCTCCGCGCTGGTGGTGGCGGTGGGGCTGGCGGGCCTGGTGGCAGTGTTGGTGGCGAGCCTCGGCGAGCGGCGGCGCGAGCTGGCCATCCTGCGTGCCCTGGGTGCCGGGCCGCGCGATGTGTTCCTGCTGCTGGCGGGCGAAAGCCTGCTGCTGGCGCTCGCCGGTTGCGGGCTCGGCGTGGGGCTGCTGTTTGCCCTGACGGGCGCGCTGGGTCCCTGGCTGGAGGCGCGGTTCGGGCTGGTGCTGGTGTTCCAGGGCCTGCAGCCGCGAGAGTGGGGGTGGCTGGCCGCCGTCGTCGCGTCGGCGCTGGCGGCCAGCGGGGTGCCGGCCTGGCGGGCCTACCGCATGAGCCTGGCCGATGGCATGACGATACGGATCTGAGGGCACTATGAAGACGCTGACGATGGTGCTGGCCCTGGCGGCCTGCGTGCTGGGGGGGCCGGCGACGGCCCAGGAAGGGGAATACGCGATCGGGGAGAAGGTGCGCCCGGAGGTGGCCCATCCGCCACCGGCCGGGGTGCGCGACCTGGTCTGGGACGACCTGGTGCCGGCCGACTGGAACCCCCGCCAGCTGCTCGACGACGCGGGCTTCGACGAGATGCAGGACAACGACCCCCGCGCCAACGCATTGCTCGATCAGTTGCGCGCCGAGTGGGACAAGGCACCTGTGGTGGCGGGTCTCGATGGGCAGCGTGTGCGACTGCCCGGCTTCGTCGTGGCCCTGGAGGGGGATGCGCGCACGGTGCGCGAGTTCCTGCTGGTCCCGTACTTCGGCGCCTGCATCCACGTCCCGCCACCGCCATCGAACCAGGTGGTGCACGTCAAGCCGGCCAGACCCTTCGGCGAGGAACTGGCGATGTACCCGGTGTGGGTCGTCGGCACGCTGCGCGCGACCGGCAAGGCCACCGAGATGGGGGCCGCCGGGTATCGCATCGAAGGCGCTGCGGTCGAGCCCTATCCGTGGCGCTGAGGTCGCGCCAGGCGCGCCGCTTCCTGCATACTTGGCTCGCAGGGCTGCGCGCCGGGAATCTCCGTGTGGCGTCGCCATGACCCATCGTGACGAAGGAGAGGCGCTCCCATGGCCGATGGCGAGGTCTACGACTACGTGATCGTCGGCGCCGGCACGGCCGGCTGCCTGCTGGCCAACCGGTTGTCGGCGGACGGTCACTCGCGGGTGCTGCTGCTCGAGGCCGGCGGCCACGACAACCTGCCGTGGATCCATATTCCGATCGGCTACCTGTTCTGCATCGGCAATCCGCGCACCGACTGGTGCTACCGCACCGAGCCCCAGGCCGCCCTCGGTGGGCGGCAGATCCACTACGCGCGGGGCCGGGTGCTGGGGGGCTGCTCGTCCATCAACGGCATGGTCTACATGCGCGGGCAGGCGGCCGACTACGACGGCTGGGCGGCCGCCGGCTGCGCCGGCTGGGGTTGGGACGACGTGCTGCCCTATTTTCTGCGCCACGAGGATTACGTGCATGGCGCCTCCGAGCTTCATGCCACCGGCGGCGAATGGCGCGTCGAGGAGCAGCGCCTGCACTGGCCCATCCTTGACGCGGTTCGCGCCGCGTGCATCGAATCCGGCATTCCGGGTACCGACGATTTCAACCGGGGCGACAACCATGGCGTCGGTTATTTCCAGGTGAACCAGCGCGGCGGCGTTCGCGTCAATGCGCGCAAGGCCTTCCTGCGGCCGGCGCGGCGCCGCCGCAATCTGCGGGTGCTGACCGGCGCCCATGTGTCGGCCATTCATTTCCGCGACCGCCAGGCGGTCGGGCTCAGCTACGAGCGCGGCGGCGCGATGCATCGGGTGACGGCCCGGCGGGAGGTGATCCTGAGCGGTGGCGCGGTCAACTCCCCCCAGTTGCTCGAGCTGTCGGGCATCGGTCGGCCGGAGCGCCTCGGGGCGCTGGGCGTCACGCCAGTGCATGTCCTGCCGGGCGTGGGTGAGCAACTGCAGGACCACCTGCAGATCCGGCTGGTCTTCTCGGTGGACAACGCGCTCACCCTGAACACGCTGGCCGGCAGCCGGCTGGGCAAGGCGCGGATCGGCCTGGACTACCTCTTGCGGCGACGCGGGCCGATGAGCATGGCCCCGAGCCAGCTGGGTGCCTTCGCCCGCTCCGACCCTGGCCAGGAGCGTCCCAATGTGGAGTACCACATCCAGCCGCTCTCCCTTGAGCGCTTCGGCGAACCCCTGCACCCCTTCCCGGCCATCACGGCCAGCGTGTGCAACCTGCAACCGACGAGCCGCGGCAGCATCCACGCGGTCTCGTCGGACTTCCGGGTGCCGCCGGTCATCGACCCCAACTACCTGAGCACCCCGGCCGACCGCCAGGTGCTGATCGATTCGGTGCGCCTGACCCGCCGCGTCATGGCGTCCCGGGCGCTGGCGCCCCACGCGCCGAAGGAGATCAGGCCTGGCGCCCAGTTGACCGACGATGAAGCGATCGCCCGCGCCGCGGCCGAGCTGGCGACGACGATCTTCCACCCGGTGGGCACCGCCCGCATGGGGCACGACGAGGGCGCGGTGGTGGACGAGCGCCTGCGCGTGCATGGGGTGGGCGGGCTGCGCGTAGTGGATGCGTCGATCATGCCGCGCATCACCTCCGGCAACACCAACGCGCCGACGCTGATGATTGCCGAGAAGGCGGCTGAGATGATTCTCGCGGACCGCGGCGGTCGGAGTGTTCCCTGAGCAAGTGCTCCGCACCCGGCCGCGGTGTCAGCCAAAGGCCGACACAGCATTGCGCCCGAGACCCCATTGACGCCGTTCGTGGCATAGGGCGACCATCGGGAGCCAGGCGCCGCGGGTTTCCGTCAGGTGGCGCCATCTCCGCCCCTCGCTCGGCCGGCCGGGCGTCGTGGCGGCGATTCGATGCGAGGCCGAAAATGATACAAGCGCTGCCCGATTCCGACCTCCTGATGAAGGGGCTCGTCGAACAGACCCTCGCGGGGATCTACCTCATTCAGGGCGGGGTGATGAAATACGCCAACCCCGAGTGTGCGCGGATCTTCGGATTCGACTCGCCAGACGAGTTCGTCGACCGACTCCCGGTGTTCGAAATGGTGGCGCCGGAGGACCGGGAAATGGTGGCCCGGCGGCTCTGGCAGCGCGCCTCGGGTGAGGTCGATGAGATGCGCTATCAGTTCACCGGACTCCGACGCGATGGCTCCCGCGTGGCGGTCGAAGTCCATGGGCGACGGGCCATCTTCGGTGGCAAGGCGGCCGTCATCGGCATGCTCATCGACATCAGCGCCCGTGTTCGGGCCGAGGGTGCCAAGGCGGACCTGTTGCGGGTCGTCGGTCACGAGTTGCGGACCCCCCTGCACCAGATCAAGTCCCTCAGCACCATCCTGCGCCGCGCCGCGAACGATGACAGAACCCGAACCCAGCTGGATCAACTCGACAGTGCGACCGCACGGCTCAACGACCTGATCGAGGCCATCCTCGCCTACAGCTCCCTTGAGCGCGGCATGGTGGAAACGGCCATGGCCGCGTTCGTGACGTCGGCGCTGCTCGAAAGAATCCGCTCGACCTTTGCCCCGAGAGCCGAGGCCAAGGGCATGACCCTGACCGTCTCGATTGGGCGCGGCGCTGACTCCCGCCTGCTCGGCGACGCCGAACACCTGGCCGAGTCATTGGCCTGCCTGGTCGACAATGCGATCAAGTTCTCGTCTCAGGGTCAGGTTTCGATCGTGGCGACGACGCGACGCGATGGGCAGGGTGGGCTGCGCCTGCGGGTGGCGGTGGTTGATCAGGGGCCGGGCGTGGCGCCCGCGACCCAGTCCGGGCTGTTCGAGTTGTTCCGCCAGGGGGACTCGTCGAGCACCCGGCGCTTCGGCGGCGTCGGACTCGGCCTGGCGACCTGTCGGCGACTTGCCACGCTGATGGGCGGCGATGTCGGATATGAACCGGTCGAGGCTGGCGGCAGCCGTTTCTGGATCGAGGTGCCCGCCCTGCCCGCAGAGTCGCCATCCCGGTAGGGCGGGTGCCGGGGTCAGGCGTCCGTGCGTTCGCGCCGCGGCAGCACCCAGTCCCGTCTCGGGTAGTGGCAGGTGTAGCCGCCGGGGAAGCGCGCCAGGTAGTCCTGGTGTTCCGGCTCGGCCTCCCAGAAATCACCGACCGCGGCCACCTCGGTGACCACCCGCCCCGGCCACAGCCCCGAGGCGTTGACGTCGGCGATGGTGTCGAGGGCCGTGGCCTGCTGGGCAGCATCGACGAAGTAGATCGCGGAGCGGTAGCTCGGCCCGATGTCGTTGCCCTGGCGGTTGGGCGTGGTCGGGTCATGAATCTGGAAGAAGAACTCCAGCAGGCGGCGGTAGCTCAGCACGGCGGGGTCGAACAGGATCTCGATGCCTTCGGCGTGGCTGCCGTGGTTGCGGTAGGTGGCGTTCGGGACCTCGCCGCCCGTGTAGCCGACACGGGTCGATACCACGCCTGGCAGGCGCCGGATCAGGTCCTGCATGCCCCAGAAGCAGCCTCCTGCCAGCACCGCGCGTTCTGTCGTCGCCATCAGCGTCCCTCCACCTGGTCGATATAGTCCCCGTAGCCCTGGTCGGCCATGTCGGCCAGCGCGACGAAGCGCAGCGAGGCCGAGTTGATGCAGTAGCGCAGGCCCCCCCGATCAGCCGGCCCGTCGGGGAAGACGTGGCCGAGGTGGCTGTCGCCGTGGGCCGAGCGCACCTCGGTGCGGATCATGCCGTGGGTGGTGTCGCGCAATTCATTGACGTGGGCCGGCTCAATGGGCTTCGTGAAGCTCGGCCAGCCACAACCGGACTCGAACTTGTCGCTCGACGCGAACAGGGGTTCGCCCGAAACGATGTCCACGTAGATGCCCGGTTCGTGGTTGTGCAGGTAGGCGCCGGTGCCCGGGTACTCGGTGCCGTTCTCCTGGGTGACCCGGTATTGCTCCGGGCTCAGCGCGGCGATGGCGGCTGCATCGCGGGTGTAGCGGGTCATGGGGTGTCCTCTCGTGTTTGGGCCGTTGCCGGGGCGGGCGGCGGGCGCCGTGTCCGCCGGGCCAGTCTTTGTCGTTCGCTGTCGCGCTCGCCTTACTGCGCGACGCCCGGTTCCGGCTTCGATCGTGCCATGGCGCGGGTGTTCCCGCATTGTTGCGCGCCGGTCACAGCACGCTTGCGGGGGGCTGGCTTCGCTGCAATGATCCCGCTCGATTCATTCCATTGATCGGGGGCGGCATGCTGCGCAAGGCGGAGCTGGCGGATGTGGACGCCCTGGTCGCGCTCGAGGACCACAGCTTCCTGACGGACAAGCTGTCGCGGCGCAGCTTCCGCTACATGTTGACCCGTGCCAATGCGTCGGTGCTGGTCGACGCCGGGACGGGCGGCCTGCGGGGCTACGTGCTGCTGCTCTATTCGAACGGCTGCTCGATGGCCCGCCTGTACTCGATCGCCGTCGATCCGGCCTGCAAGGGGCAGGGCGTGGGGGGCGGCCTGATCGCGGCGGCAGAGGCCGCGGCGATCGAGCACGACTGCGTCTCGATGCGGCTCGAGATCCGCAAGGACAACGCGGCGTCGCTGGCCCTCTTCCAGCGCCATGGCTACCGGCCCTTCCGGGAGGTCCTCGGCTACTACGAAGACCAGATGGATGCGCTGCGCTTCGAGAAGTCCCTGGCGCCCCAGCTCCGCACCGAGCCGCGACACGTGCCGTTCTATCGGCAGACCCTCGATTTCACCTGCGGGCCATCCTCGCTGATGATGGCAATGAAGGCGCTGGACGACACGATCGAGCTCTCGCGCAGGCTGGAGCTGCGCATCTGGCGCGAGGCGACGACCGTCTTCATGACCTCCGGCCACGGCGGCTGCGGTCCCTACGGCCTGGCCCTGTCGGCCTATCGCCGCGGCTTCGCGCTCGAGATCCATGTCAATGACGATGCCGTCTTCCTCGGCGACTCGGTGCGTAGCGCCGAAAAGAAGGAGGTGATGCGACTGGTGCAGGAGGATTTCCTGGACGAGATCGCCACGCTTCCAATCCCGGTCCATCACGGTAGCGTCAGCGTCGAGCACATGCAGGCCCTGTTCGATGCGGGCGCGATGCTGCTGGTGCTGATCAGCTCCCATGCCATCTACCACGAGCGTTTCCCCCACTGGGTCGTGGTAACCGGCTTTGACGAACACTTCATCACCGTTCACGACCCGCTCGTCCAGTACGAGAAGGGAGAGGCGCTGGCGGACTCGCTGCACATGCCGATCCCGCGGCGCCAGTTCCAGCGCATGGCGCGCTACGGCAAGGCCGGCCAGAAGGCTGTCCTCGCGCTGACCCGGCGAAACGCCGGCCCCTGAGGAGACCTCCATGGCCGATCACATCGTGCTGGTCGAGAACCCGGCCGACTGGAAGGCGGATTTTCCCGCCATTCCGGTCATCGCGGCCAAGGACTACCTGGCGTTGCCGGAGTACTCGAGCGCGCGCAGCCTGCGGGTCCTCAACCTGTGCCGCAGCTACCGCTACCTGTCGGTTGGCTACTATTGCTCGCTGCTGGCCGAGGCCCGCGGGCACCGGGTGATCCCCAGTGTGCGCACCATCAACGACCTGTCGAAGAAGTCGATCTACAGCCTCGACGTCGAAGACCTCGACGAGCGCGTCCAGAAGACCCTGGGCAAGCCCACCCCCGGCTTCACCGCCACCGCCATGGAGCTCGACGTGTTCTTCGGCCGCTGCGCCGTCGCCGGGCTGCAGGAGCTGGCCCGGCAACTGTTCGAGACCTTCCGCTCGCCGATGATGAAGGTGGAGTTCCGGTTGCAGGGCAAGTGGCGCATCGCCGCGATCCGCCCCCTGCACCTGAACACCATCAGCGCCGAGCAGCAGGCCGCCTTTGCCGAGGCCGTGAGCACCTACCTCAGCCGCCGCTGGCGGCAGGCCCGGCCGCGCGACAGCGAGACGCGCTACGACCTGGCCATCCTCCACAACCCGGCCGAGGTCCTGCCGCCGTCGAATGCGCGGGCGCTCCAGCACTTCATTCGCGCCGGCAAGGCCTGCGGCGTCAACGTGGAGCTGATCGAGAAGCGGGACTACACGCGGCTGGCCGAGTTTGACGCGCTCTTCATCCGCGAGACGACCGGCATCGACCACTACACCTACCAGTTCGCCAAGAAGGCCGAGGCCGAGGGGCTCGTGGTGATCGACGATCCGGACTCGATTCTGAAGTGTACCAACAAGGTTTACCTCGCCGAACTGCTCCGCGCCAGGCGGGTACGCACGCCGCAGACCGAGATCGTGCGGCGGGACAACCTCGAGCGGCTCGACGCGAAGATCGCCTACCCGATCGTGCTGAAGATCCCGGATGGCTCCTTCTCGCGCGGGGTGGTCAAGGTCAAGGACCGCGCCGAGCTGATGGAGACGGCGGCGAAGCTCTTCAAGAGCTCCGACCTGATCCTCGCGCAGGAATTCCTGTACACGCCTTTCGACTGGCGCATCGGCATCATGAACAAGGTGCCGATCTTCGCCGCCCAGTACTTCATGTCGAAGAAGCACTGGCAGATCGTGGACCACAAGGGCGACGGCCGCTTCAGCGAGGGCGGCTTCAAGACCTTTGCCATCGAGGAGGCGCCGCCCGAGGTCGTGAAGACCGCGCTCAAGGCGGCCAACCTGATCGGCTCGGGGCTGTACGGGGTCGACCTCAAGGCGACCGACAAGGGCGTGGTGGTGATCGAGGTGAACGACAACCCCAACCTGGACGCCGGTGTCGAGGACGTGGTGCTGAAGGGCAAGCTCTACACGACCATCATCGAGGACTTTGTCTGGCGGCTGGATCGCAAGCGCAACCGGCGCTGACAGCCGCCTTGCCCCGCGCAGTCATTCAGCGGGTACGGTCCGTGCCCGATGTCAGGCCCTTCATCGCCAACGCGATGTCCCCGCGCATCGAGTAGAGGCCGGCCGCGATGAACAGCACCGAGCCGCTGCGCGCGACGGCCGCGGCCCGGCGGGCAAGCTTCTTCTCGGCGTGTTCGGCCAGCCGCTGGCTGACGCCGCGCTGGATCTCATTGTTGAGGAGGCGCGGATTGATCGGCCGGCCGGTGCGCGCCTGGTGCATCGTGTTCCTGACCGCATTCGACACCGCCGCACGGTTGGCCGCCTGGCGCTGGGCATCGGCGATCTGCTGCGCGCCGCGCAGCCGCAGCTGCGCCACGCCGGCCTGGGCCAGGTTGCCGCCCGCCCCCACGGCGCCGCCCTTGAGACCGTCGTGGGGGTGGACGGTAGCCGTGGCGGCCGACCGCCGCACGTCGTCCGGGTTGAAGGCCAGGTCGGTCAGGAAGCCGTACAGTCCGCCCACGCCGGCCACCTGCAGGGTCAGCGCCCACGGCGCCGCGGCGGAGGCGGCGAGCGTGCAGGAACCGCCGGATGCAAGCGTGAATGAGGCCACCGTCGTCGTGCCGGCGGCCGCCCCCGCGAGGGGCAGGGCGCCGACCACCATGAACGCGATGCTGGCCGCGGTGCGAATGCGGTAAGTGCGGTCGAGCGCGTCGTTCAACTGCACGACCTGCTGGTTGTTGACGTCCCGGTCGCGCTGGAAGCGGGCGTTGATCTCCTGGATATTGGCCCTCGTCTGGTTGGTGAGGCGCAGCAGGTACGCGTAGGCAGCGCTCGCGCCGGCCGGGCTGGCGAGCGCGGTCCTGAAGGCGTTCCAGTAGTCGCGCACGCACATCGCGCGCAGGTCGGTGCGCCGCTTCTGGTCGATCGACGTCACCTGGGCTCCGGGCGGTTCCGAGCACCAGTTGCCGTCGTGGGCGACCAGGTTGTAGAAGCCACTCACCGGATTGATCGTCTCGAGCCCGTAGATCAGGCGGCTCTGCCAGCTGTTGTCGGGCTGCCATTCCGAGGTCAGGCTCATCTGGGTGGCCATCGCGGTCGCCGCGGTCTCGATGATCGCGCTGACGCGTTCGGTATCGAATACGGTGGTGATCGGCGGGGCGCCTGCAGGCATGGGACCTCCCTGTGTCGTGTCGTGAGCCGGAGCGCGTGGCGCCCACGAGAGGTGGCCGCACCGTCGACGCGCTTCCCATGAATACGGTAGGCGCCGGCCCGGCTCCACCGTCGATGCCCGGCGCATCGTTAGCTGCGTCACGCCAGCGGACGATTCCGGCGCCCGGGGCGGATCGCTCGTCGGGCCGCAGCGAGGGGTGGGCCGGACGAGCGAGGGCCGCGGATGCCTTGCCGGGAATCGTCGCCGCTTCCTAGACCCGCCGGAAGCTCAGGTTGATCCGGCACGCGCCGGTTTGCGGGTGGTGGCCTTCTGCCAGGGGCAAGACCCCATGGTAGGCGAGGCGGAGCGGGCCGCCCCAGACGACGACGTCGCCGCTCTCGAGCACGGTGCGCCGCAGCCGGGTGCGCCGGTCCGGGCCGCCGAACTGGAAGGTGGCGGGGAGCCCCAGCGAGAGCGAGACGATGGGTTGCTCGAGGCTGCGCTCGTCGCGGTCCTGGTGGGGCGAGAGCTTGGCGCCCGGCCGGTAGCGGTTGATGAGGCAGGCATCCGGCAGGAAATCGTCGAAGCCCGCGCGTGCCGCGGCGCGGCGTGCGATGTCGCCCAGCACCGGCGGGATCGCGGGCCAGGGCCGGCCGGTGGCAGGGTCGTGCCGGCTGTAGCGGTAACCGGATTCGCTGGACGTCCATCCCCAGGTGCCACAGTTGCTCATCGCCACCGTCATCCGGCGTCCGCCCGGCGTCACCATGTGCCGCAGGGGGGCCTCGCCGAGTACCGCGGTGAGCGCCGCCAGGCAGTCGGTGACTCCGTTCTCGTCGACGAAGCCTGGCAACACCGCGGCGCCCGGGCCGAGGGGGATCCGGGTGGGTGTGTCGGGCAGGGATCGAAACAGGTCGGGCGTGTTCACGGTGGCGTCTCCACCGCCATTGTGGCGCGCCGGCCGGGGGCTGGGCCAGCCCGGCCAAGCGGTGGACGCGGCCGTCTTCTACTGGCAGCTGGTGCAGGGGCAGAGGCGATAACGCAGCATGTAGGCGTCACCGGCGGCGCTGGCCACCGAGTAGGCGCCGGCATAGACCTCGCCGGTGCGGCCGAACTCGACCCAGCCGCCAAGGAGGTTGCGGCCGGTATCGGTCCGCTGCCACAGCTCGTTGCCGTTCGTGTCGTACGAGACGGTCAGCAGCCGCTGGCTGTAGTGGTTGTAGCCGGTCGAGCCGGAGACCGCAACATTGCCGAGCGGATCAAGGGCGATGCCGCCGGGCCGGTTGTCCCGCTCGGTGCCCGCGCGTGCCGACCACAGCAGGACGCCGGCCGGGTCGAACTTGGCGGTGAGGTAGTTGCCGTGGCTGATCAGGACGTAGGCATTGTCGAGTTCGTCCAGCTCGAAGTCGATGGGTCGCTCATTTCCGCCGAAGTCCTGTTGGGTGAGCACGGAGAGGTTGCCATTGACGTCGTACGTGAGGAGCAGCGTGTCCATGTCGCCGAGGGCATTCTGGCCCTGGCCGAGCACGACCAGATTGCCGGCCGAATCCAGGCGGGCGGCGAAGGCCTCGCTGAACGCACCGTGGAAGTGGCGCTGGCTCCAGACCACGTTGCCCGCTGGGTCGAATTTGGTCACGTAGAGATCGGCGGTGTTGGTGCTGGCGCCGTAAGCGCGTCCCACCGCATAGACGTTGCCGGCGGCGTCGAGCTGAATGTCGCGAACCCAGCTGGCCCAGTGGGAGAAGATTCGCTTGTTCCACAGCTGGGTGCCGTCGGGATCGTATTTGCGCACCGAGTTGGCCGCCCGCAGGTAGAGGTTGCCGTCGTGATCCACGCGCAGGCCGATCCGGTGCTCCCAGGCCTCGGGCACGCTCTCGCCCGGCGTCAGGACCGTCTCGTTGCCGTCGACGTCGTAGTGGACGATGCGGCCGAAGGCGTACGACTCGGAGGTGACCATATAGACGTCGCCGTCGCGGCCGGTGGCGATGGCGCTCGAGGGCGAGAAGTACGAACCGCTGCCGGTGCTGTAGCTGCGATTCCAGATCTCGCGTCCGTAGCTGTCGTACTTCGCCACGAAATAGCTGTTGGAGGTCGCGCCGCTGCTGTTGCCGCGGGCGCCCGACATGACGATGTTGCCGTCTCGATCGATGGCTGCGTCATGGAGTGGGTCGCCCCCCGCGCTGGAATAGACGAACTCCAGTTCCAGGTTCGGCTCGACGGCCAGGCTGGCGGCGGGCAGGGCGGCGGCGAGCAGCAGCGCCCCGACGGTGTGGCGAATAGACATCGGATGGATCTCCCAGTGTGTCGTGGCGGGACCGTCCTTTCCTCCGGTGGCTGGACGGCCAGTGCCGGGAGAGCATCGGTTTCGGCCCCGAACGGGCGGCCTCTCGCGTCAGGGCGCGGAGGCCGTGCGGCCGCGGGGTCAGCCGTCGTAAGGCGGCTCCGCGGGCCGGGTCGACACTACGGGAATGCGGGAAAAGCTATTTGACATATGTCAATGGGGTCCGGAAGGGCTGGTGGCGCTCGGGTTGCCATCCATGTCCTGGCGGCTCCGGTAACGGTCGTTCAGGTGGCGCAGATAGTCGTCCGCCGAGATCACCCGGCCGGTGGCTCGCCGAACCAGGGTGTCGGCGTCGAAACGGCTCGCCCGGGACCAGACGTTCGCTGCCAGCCAGTCCAGTACCGGTGAGAAGTCGCCAGTCGCAACCGATTCGTCGAGCGCCGGGTGCGCTCGCCGCAGGGCGGCGAACAGTTGCGCCGAGACCATGGCGCCCAGCGTGTAGCTCGGGAAGTAGCCAAAGGCGCCCTTGGCCCAGTGAATATCCTGCAGGCAGCCATTCCGGAAATCGCCCTGCGTATCGATGTCCAGCAGTTCGGTCATCTGCTCGTCCCACAGGGCCGGTACGTCGTCGGGCTCGACCCGCCCCTCGATCAGGGCTCGCTCGATGCGGAAGCGCAGCACGATATGCAGGGGGTAGCTCGCTTCGTCGGCATTGACGCGGATTCGGCCGGCGTCGACGCGGACCAGGCGAGCGTGCAGGGCCTCGGCATCGACGGAGGTCGCCGGGTCGAGGTGATCGGTCAGGATCGGCGCGAGCCATCGACAGAAGGCGTGGCTGCGCGCGAGCTGCATTTCGAGCCCGAGGCTCTGGCTCTCGTGGATGCCGAAGGAACGCGGCTCGCCGACCGGCTGACCGGACCAGGCGTCGGGCAGCCCCATGACGTAGCGGGCGTGGCCCGTCTCGTGGATGGTGCCGAACAGGGCGACCAGCGGATCGGCCTCGCAGAATCGCGTCGTGATCCGGACGTCGCCCGGCACGCCCCCGGTGAACGGGTGCGCGCTCTCATCGAGGCGTCCGCGGGCGAAATCGAAGCCCAGTGCCGCCGCCACGGTCCGGCACAGCGCCCGCTGTGCGGCCACCGGGCTCGGGCCCAGCGCCAGGGGGGGGCGGCCTGCCTCCTTTCGGGCGCGCCGGACCAGGGCGGGAAGTTGGCTGACCAGCGGGGCGAACAGGGATTCGAAGCGATCTGCGCTGAAGCCGGGTTCGTAGCGCTGGACCAGGGCATCGTAGGGGCCGCAACCCCAGGCCTCCGACAGGCAGCGAGCCTCGGCCCGTGCAACGTCGACGACCTCCCGGAAGGCGGGCAGGAAGCCCGCCCAGTCATTGGATCTCCGCTGCGTCCGCCAGCCGTGCTCGCAGGCAGCGCCGGCGATGGCACGGCGCTCGACGAGGGATGGCGGCAGCCGGGCGGCCTCGTCGTGCAGCCGGCGCATTTCCCGCAGGTTGGCCTGCTGCCACGGACTGGCCGGTTCCGAGTCCGCCGCGTCGAGGCGCGCGGACAGCCCGGGGTCGGCGAGCAGGGTGTGGATCTGGCCGAGCACTTCGGCCTCGGCTCGGGCGCGTGCTTGCGCGCCACCGGGCGGCATCATCGTGGCCCGGTCCCAGGCCAGCAGGGCGGCCGCGTGGCGCAGGCGATGGATGCGCGCGAAGTGGGATTCGAGCGCGCAATAGGTCGGGCCGGACGGCATGATGAGCTCCGCGACGGGCTGAAGGCGGGACGGCCTTCAAGGATAGCCCGGTGATCGCCCGGCGCGGGCCCCGGCGGAGCTGCGGGACGCGGCCCGATCCCGGATGGGGGTCGGGCCGCCCGCGCAAGCGGCCTACTGCGCGCAGGTCGTGCAACCGCAAGCCCGATAGCGGTGGAGGTAGGCGGCGCCATCGTAGCCATTCAGTGTCTGACCGCCCGCGTAGATCTCACCCGTGCGGCGGATGGCGGCGAATCTGCCCATGCTGTTGTTCGGCATGGCGTGACGCCAGATCTCGTTGCCGTCCGCATCAAAGGACAGGGCGACCGCCTTTTGGGTGTAGAAGTTGCTCGACTTGAGCGATCCGGAGATCGCGAAGTGGCCCAGGGGATCCACGTCCAGCGAGCGGGCAACGACGTCCAGGGGTTTCGACCACAGCACGGTATGGCTGCTGTCGAGTTTGCTCACGACGTAGCTGTTGGCCGATATCGTCAGGAGATAGATGTTGTCCGTCTCGTCCAGGTCGATATTGATGAAGGTATCGGGACCACCGAAGGTCAGCGTGGTTGTCGCGAGCTGGATGCCTGCCGGCGAGTAGGTGCTCAGGATAATGCCCGCACTGCTTTGAGCCGCGACAATGGCGTTGCCGCTGCTGTCTTCCCGGACGGCATACCCAACGGCTGGCTGGCTGCCGACATGGCTCCACAGCTCGGCCCCCTCCGGCGAAATGGCCGAGACGATGGGGTAGGTGCCGCCCAGCGCACCGATGTAGGCGTTTCCGACGGCGTACGTGGTACCCGAATCGGTCAGAGCGATCTGCCGCAGATAGCTGTTGGGCACGGTGGAGAAGCTGCGACCCCACAGGAGCGAGCCATCGTAGGCATACCGCAGCACCTGAGTGGAGCGGGCCATCACGAAGGTTTCGTCGCGACCGACCCGGATCGCCAGCGTGCGCTCCATCCAGTAGGCCAGTGCCGGGAGGGTCGCCCCGCCGATGACGTTGCCCGACGGGTCGAATACCGAGAACGAGCCGAATTCGGTTGCCGAATCGTAGGCGGCAATCACGATGCCATTGCGGTCCGACTGCACCGCGATATTGGTCGGATTGTTGGCGGGGAGCGTGCGGCTCCACAGCTCCCTGCCGTAGGGATCGAGCTTGGATACGAACGAGATGTTGGCGGTCGCCGTATTGGTGTTGCCGTGCGCGCCAGCGAGAATGACGTTGTCGTCAATGTCGATGAACGCCGAGTGGAGCGGGTCGTTGCCCGCACCATCGTAGCGATACTCGACTTCGATGGCGGGCTCGGCAGCCCCGGCCGAGAAGGGAAGCGTCAGCGCCAGGCAGGCAGCCGCGAGATGTCGAAGTAGGTCCATCGAGTTTTTCCTTGTCCGTAACGTTCAGTGCGCCGAATGCGATATCCAGGGTGTGGGCTGCAAGGTGCGTGTGTCGCCGAAACAGCCGAAAGGCTTGGTCTGAATTGGCTTCGATCCTCACAGCGCGCGCCAATCTACCGGTTTATCCGAAATGGGTATTGAGATGGGTCAATGAAAATGCTGTAGAGATATTTCTGCGACGGATTCGGACTCGGGAAAGGGCCGGTGAGCCGTCTCCGAGGCAATGCGCCCGGACCGGGCAGGATGCGCTGCCGGAGCCGGCATGCCGCGTGGCCGGCTGGCTCGGGGGGCAGAATCGCGGTGGAGGCGTTCGAGCGGCTCGTCGGGAAGGGGCGCGAGCCGACCTTGCGATGGTCCTGCATGCCAAGTGCGCCATTTTGCCGCTCTCGTCATCCCCGATGCATGGTATAGAAACGGGATTGATCCCAAGAGCGAAGGACGCGGATGTCGGCAACGTTCAAGATCGCCTTCGATGGCGGCCTGCGGGAGGGCTTCGACGCCCAACAGGTAACCCAGGTACTGGTCAGTCGGTTCCGGATGTCCGACGAGAAGGCGCGCATGCTCTTCTCCGGTGGGCGCGTGATCCTGAAGAAAGGCCTGTCGGCGGCCCAGGCGAAGCAGTACGTGACCCAACTCGGCGCGGCGGGCCTGGAACTGCGGGCGATCTCGGAGGCGGTTGGGGGCGTGCCCCCATCCGCGGCCGCCGCGCCCGCCTACCGCGTCATCTATGCGGGCGGACTCCTCCCCGGCGTCACGCGGGAACAGGTGCAGGCGGCGGCCCGTGTCCGGCTCAGGCTGAACGACGGCCAGGTCAAGTCGGTGTTCTCCGGGCGCGAGCTGGGGCTCAAGAAGGGACTGGACGAGGCGGGCGCCCGCCGTTACCTCGCCCTCCTGAGAGAGATCGGCATGGACGTCCGCTGCGATCCGGCGCTGCCGGGTGCCGTCGAGGCCCCGCCGGAAGCGCCGCCCGCGGTGGTGATGGCGCCGGTGTCGCCCGATCGCCCGGCTGCGGTCCAGTCGGAAGAGGATGCGGCCGAGGCGCAGTTCAAGGAGACAGCGTTCTGGGAGGACCCGCTCGCCCAGCAGAACGACATCGACAACATCGACGAGGTCGACCGCCGGTTGATGGAGGCCATGGCGGCGGACTTTGACATCCCCAGCACGCCGCAGCCGGTCGACCCCTCCGTGCCGAGCCTGGAGGGAACGGACCTCGGCAATGCGACCCGTCATCTGGCCGAGACGATGCTCAACGCCGACGCGCTGCGTTCCTACGAGAACGAGATCGCCGAAGCCGAGAACCGCTACCGCCAGGATGAAACCGTGCCCCTGCCGGCTGACGCGCCGACGCTCGACCGCTATGGTTCGCCGACCGCGGAACCGGCGGATGACGAGTACGCGCTGCAGCGGACCATCGTGGTCGTGCGGGATCGCGCCGAGGACGCGCTGGCTGCGGCGCCGGTCGCTCCGGCGCCGGCTCCGGCCGTGCCGCCGGCGAGCGCCGCCCCGGCGCCAGTCGATGCACCGTTGCCGCCGGCGGCGACTGCGGACCTCGCGGATGCCGGGGCGCCGGACGCCGCCGACGAAATCGGCACCGCCCTCGCGTGCGACCGCAAGCGCCAGATTCTGGTGGTCGCCGCGGCCGCCGCGGCCGTGGTCGCGGTCGTCTTGCTGCTGCTCGCCTAGGGTCTGTTGCCGTTTGTCTGGTGGTCGCGCCCGGGTCTGCCGGGTTTGAGGGCGGGGCGCACGGACGGGGCCTGGGTGGCCGCCAGCAAGGAGGCGCAACGCAGCCATCGGGCCCGGAAGACCCCAGCCCATGGGCTCGAGGCGGCCTCCTGCGCGTCGTCGTTGCGCTTGTCGCGAAGGAGGCGCCCCTGGTTGTCTCCCGCGCCTCGTCGCGCAGGGTCACCGTCCCGACGCGATCCGCCCTACACTTTCCCCAGACCCCAGGCCACGTCCTGACGGGCAGTCCCGCTGCGGGCCCGCCCATCGGTTACAATGCCCGGCTACGTCCGGCACCCGCCCGGGTGCGCCACACCTTTGCATTCGAGCCATGAAAAGCGCTGAAATCCGAAAGCAGTTCCTCGAGTTCTTCGAGTCCAAGGGCCACCAGATCGTCGCCTCGAGTTCCCTGGTGCCCCACGACGATCCCACGCTGTTGTTCACCAACGCGGGCATGAACCAGTTCAAGGACGTGTTCCTCGGGTTCGACAAGCGCCCCTATTCACGTGCCACGACGTCGCAGAAGTGCGTCCGCGCGGGTGGCAAGCACAACGACCTGGAGAACGTCGGCTACACGGCCCGGCACCACACCTTCTTCGAGATGCTGGGCAACTTCAGCTTCGGCGACTACTTCAAGCATGACGCCATCGTCTACGCGTGGGAGTTGCTGACCGAGGTGTACAAGCTGCCCAAGGACAAGCTCTGGGTCACGGTTTACGCCGAGGACGACGAGGCCTTCGACATCTGGACGAAGACCGTCGGCGTGCCGGCCGAGCGCGTGATCCGCATCGGCGACAACAAGGGCGCGCGCTACGCGTCGGACAACTTCTGGATGATGGGCGACACCGGTCCCTGCGGGCCCTGTACCGAGATCTTCTACGATCACGGTCCGGACATCTGGGGCGGGCCTCCGGGTTCCCCCGAGGAGGACGGCGACCGCTACATCGAGATCTGGAACAACGTGTTCATGCAGTTCAACCGCGACGAGGCCGGCGTGATGCATTCGCTGCCGAAACCGTCGGTGGACACCGGCATGGGACTCGAGCGCATCTCTGCCGTGCTGCAGGGCGTGCACGCCAACTACGAGATCGAACTGTTCCAGAACCTGATCGCTGGCGCCGCCCGCGAGACCCGCTGCGAGGACCTCGACAGCCCCAGCCTCAAGGTGCTGGCGGACCACATTCGTGCCTGCAGCTTCCTGTTGGCGGACGGCGTGATCCCGGGCAATGAGGGCCGCGGCTACGTGCTGCGCCGGATCATCCGCCGCGCCATCCGGCATGGCTACAAGCTGGGTGCGCGGGCCGCCTTCTTCCACAAGCTGGTACCGGACCTGGTTGCCGAGATGGGCGAAGCCTATCCCGAGCTGGTCCAGACGCAGGTCAAGGTCATGGACGTGCTCAAGCAGGAAGAGGATCGCTTCTTCACGACGATCGAGCACGGCATGGCGATCCTCGAGGGTGAGCTGACCGAGATGGGGCGGTCCGGCAGCACCGTGTTCAACGGCGAGACGGCCTTCAAGCTGCACGATACCTACGGCTTCCCGCTGGATCTGACGGCCGATGTCTGTCGCGAACGCGAGGTGTCCGTGGACTCCGATGCCTTCGATGCCGCGATGGCCCGCCAGAAGGAACAGGCGCGCGCGGCCGGCAAGTTCAGGATGGCCACCAACCTCGACTACGAAGGCCCGGCCACGCAGTTCCAGGGTTACGAGCGACTGGAGGCGCCGGGTAACGTGCTGGCACTCTATCGGGACGGCGCCCCGGTCAATGAGCTCGCCGAGGGCGAGATGGGCGTGGTGGTGCTCGACAACACCCCGTTCTATGCCGAGTCCGGTGGCCAGGTGGGCGACCGCGGCGAGCTGCGCGGCAGCCACGGCATCTTCGCGGTCGAAGACACCCAGAAGATCCAGGCGGCCGTGTTTGGCCACCATGGGGTCGTCAAGACCGGCGTGATCAAGATGGGCAACGGTGTCCAGGCGCGGGTCGACCTGGCGGCACGG
Source organism: Rhodocyclaceae bacterium (assembly GCA_050303815.1). Classification (GTDB taxonomy): domain Bacteria; phylum Pseudomonadota; class Gammaproteobacteria; order Burkholderiales; family Rhodocyclaceae; genus Cognatazoarcus. The sequence goes on along the minus strand of JBNLCM010000116.1, from coordinate 1,641 downwards.
GCGGCCACCGCGCGCAACCACTCCGTCACCCACCTCATGCACAAGGCACTGCGCGAGGTCCTTGGCGATCACGTCCAGCAGAAGGGATCGCTCGTCGATCCCGACAAGACCCGCTTTGACTTTGCGCATACCCAGCCGATGCGCGAAGCCGAAATCCTCGAGGTGGAGCGGCGCGTCAATGCCGAGATCCTCGACAACGTCGCCACCGATGCCCGCGTGATGGCCCTCGAGGATGCCCAGAAGTCGGGCGCCATGATGCTGTTCGGCGAGAAGTACGGCGACGAGGTGCGGGTGCTGTCGATCGGCAGCTCCAAGGAACTGTGCGGTGGCACCCACGTGGCGCGCACCGGTGACATCGGGCTCTTCAAGATCACCATGGAGGGCGGCGTCGCTGCCGGCGTGCGTCGCGTCGAGGCGGTCACCGGGGGCAACGCGCTGGCGCTGGTCCAGCGCCAGCAACAGACCCTCGACCAGGTCATCGGCACCCTCAAGGCCCAGCCGGGCGAGGTAGTCCAGCGGGTGGTCCAGATCGTCGACACCGTGCGGTCGCTGGAAAAGGAGCTGGCACGTTTGAAGTCAAAGCTGGCCTCCAGCCAGGGCGACGACGTGGCCGCCCAGGCCGTCGAGGTGAAGGGAGCCAAGGTGCTGGCCGCGCTGCTCGAGGGGGCCGATGTGCCAACCCTGCGCGAGACCATGGACAAGCTCAAGGACAAGCTCGGCAGCGCGGTCATCGTGCTGGCCTCGACCGCGGGCGAGAAGGTCAGCCTGATCGCTGGCGTCACGAAGGACCTGACAGGCAAGGCCAGGGCGGGCGACCTGGTGAATTTCGTTGCCCAGCAGGTCGGTGGCAAGGGCGGCGGCCGGCCCGACATGGCGCAGGCGGGCGGCACCCAGCCCGACCAGTTGCCCGCGGCGCTGGCCTCGGTCAAGGGATGGGCGGAAGAGCGCCTCTGACGCCGGACTGCCCGCATCGATGAAGGGGTCGCCTGCGGGCGACCCTTTTTCTTATCATGGCGCCATGAACCGATACCGCTTCTGTCCCTGCTGCGGCAGTCCCCTCGAGGAATTCCCGATCGCCGGCGCCCTGCGCCAGACCTGTGCCGACATGCGCTGCGGCTGGGTGTTCTGGGACAACCCGGTGCCGATCGTGGCGGCCATCATCCAGTGCGAGGACCGCGACGGTGCGGTGCTGCTGGCCCGCAACGCGGCCTGGGAGCCCGGCAAGTTCGCGCTGGTGACCGGCTTCCTCGAGCGCAACGAGGACCCGGCGGAAGGCGTCGCGCGGGAGGTCCGCGAGGAGACCTCGCTGGCAGTGTCGGGCGTCTCGCTGGTCGGGCTGTATCCGTTCGAGCGCAAGAACGAACTCATCCTGGCCTACCACGTGACGGCGCGGGGCGAGATCGTCCTCAACGAAGAACTGGCCGAATACCGGCTGATTCCGCCGGACACGCTCAAGGCCTGGGATTTCGGCACCGGTCTCGCGGTGCGCGACTGGCTGGCGCGTCGCGGCGGCTGATCGCGTCGGACCTCAGGCGCCGGCGCGCAGCCTCTGCCCGCGGCTCGCGAGCACCTCGTCCTGCAGGCCGTGGTCCTTCAGCTTCTGGTACAGCGTGCTCTTGGCGATGGCGAGCTGACGTGCTG
>JBNLCM010000115.1:0-77485 GCA_050303815.1 Rhodocyclaceae bacterium | reverse complement strand
GACAAGGAGAACCCATGAACGCCAACGACACCTTCATCGCCGCCTCGGCCCACGTGGACGAAGCGGCCATCGCGCCGCTGCCCAACTCGCGCAAGATCTTCGTCGAGGGCTCACGCCCCGACCTGCGCGTGCCGATGCGCGAGATCTCCCAGGCCGATACGCCCACCGGCTTCGGCGGCGAGGCCAACCCGCCGATCTTCGTCTACGACTGTTCCGGCCCCTACACCGACCCGGCCGCCGCGATCGACATCCGCTCCGGCCTGCCCGCCCTGCGCACCACCTGGATCGAGGAGCGGGGCGACACCGAGGTGCTCGCCGACCTCTCCTCCGAGTTCGGTCGCCAGCGCGCCGCCGACGGCCAGCTCGACGCGCTGCGCTTCCCCGGCCTCGCCCGCACGCCCCGCCGCGCCCGGGCCGGCGCCAACGTCACCCAGATGCACTACGCCCGCCGCGGCATCATCACCCCCGAGATGGAGTTCATCGCCATCCGCGAGAACATGAACCGGGCGGCCTATATCGAGTCGCTTCACGGCACCGGCCCGATGGGCGAGCGCATGGCCAGACTGCTCACCCGCCAGCATCCGGGCCAGAGCTTCGGCGCCGCCATCCCCGCCGAGATCACCCCAGAGTTCGTCCGCGACGAGGTCGCCCGCGGCCGCGCCATCATCCCCGCCAACATCAACCACCCCGAGTCCGAGCCGATGATCATCGGCCGCAACTTCCTCGTGAAGATCAACGCCAACATCGGCAACTCGGCGCTGGGCTCCTCGATCAACGAGGAGGTGGACAAGATGACCTGGGCCATCCGCTGGGGGGGCGACACGGTCATGGATCTCTCGACCGGCAAGAACATCCACGAGACCCGCGAGTGGATCATCCGCAACAGCCCGGTGCCCATCGGCACGGTGCCCATCTACCAGGCCCTCGAGAAGGTCGATGGCAAGGCCGAGGAGCTGACCTGGGCCATCTTCCGCGACACCCTCATCGAGCAGGCCGAGCAAGGGGTCGATTACTTCACCATCCACGCCGGCGTGCTGCTGCGCTACGTGCCGCTCACCGCCAACCGCATGACCGGCATCGTCTCCCGCGGCGGATCGATCATGGCCAAGTGGTGCCTGGCCCATCACCAGGAGAGTTTCCTCTACACCCACTTCGAGGAAATCTGCGAAATCATGAAGGCCTACGACGTGGCCTTCAGCCTCGGCGACGGCCTGCGCCCGGGTTCGATCTATGACGCCAACGACGAGGCCCAGCTGGGCGAGCTGCGCACCCTCGGCGAGCTCACCGACATCGCCTGGCGCCACGACGTGCAGGTGATGATCGAAGGGCCGGGTCATGTGCCGATGCACATGATCAAGGAGAACATGGACATCCAGCTCGAGCTCTGCAAGGAGGCACCCTTCTACACCCTCGGACCGCTCACCACCGACATCGCGCCCGGTTACGACCACATCACCAGCGGCATCGGCGCGGCCAACATCGGCTGGTACGGCACCGCGATGCTGTGCTACGTGACCCCCAAGGAGCACCTCGGCCTGCCCGACAAGAACGACGTCAAGGAAGGCATCATCACCTACAAGCTGGCCGCCCACGCCGCCGACCTCGCCAAGGGACACCCCGGCGCCCAGATCCGCGACAACGCCCTCTCCAAGGCCCGCTACGAGTTCCGCTGGGAGGACCAGTTCAACCTCGGCCTCGATCCGGACAAGGCCCGCGAGTTCCACGACGAGACCCTGCCCAAGCAGTCCGCCAAGGTCGCCCACTTCTGCTCCATGTGCGGGCCCCACTTCTGCTCCATGAAAATCACCCAGGACGTGCGCGAGTACGCTGCCAAACAGGGCATCGGCGACGCCGAGGCCATCTCCCACGGCATGCAGGAGAAGGCCGTCGAGTTCGTCAGGGCCGGCGCGGAGATCTATCGAAAGGTCTGAGGCGCAGGCGCACCTGCGGGCGGCGACGCCCAGCCACCGACGGCCGGTTTCACCGTGTGGTCATCGGGTACGCGGGGCAGGCTCCGGTGGGCGATCCCGGCCGCCCGGCCCTGCGCGGCCCACGGCACGCCAGGCAGTGTGCCCAACTGACGCGCCGCCGAGACGCAATCTCGACCGGGAACGATACGGCGACCGGGCGCCGTGCGCCTGTCACCACGCCCAGCCCGACACCGGGTCTCAGTAGCGGGCGCGGAAATGCCACTCGCCAGGCGACAGGTCATTGGCGATTGCCTGACGGGTCACCTCGTCGATCCGCGGGTCATCGAGCGGGTAGAGCCCGCACAGGCGCAGTGCCCGGCGCACGTCGATCCGCGGCCCCAGGTACTCATAGACCACCCGGGCACAGCAGGGCATGCGCTCGCCACTGCCAGACACGCCGAGCTTGAGGCCGGTGAGCCGCGAGACCCGGTTCTTGAACGAGGGGAAGAGAATGGTCTGGGTGATCTCCAGCCCCGTCAGGGTCTCGTAGTCGTTCAGGAAGATCCGGTCGGTCAGCAGGTGTGCCATGCCGCGATAGACGCCATGGTAGGCCTTCTCGTGTGCCTGCTCGACCAGGCGCTCCGTGCGCTGGTACACCACGCGGTCGTCCCGGCGCTCCAGGGTGACCAGGGTGCGCAGGATCTTGCCCGGGCAGGCCATCGACAGGTAGGTCTCGAAGTAGCTGCCCAGGAACCGGTCTAGGCCGACGCTACCGATCTCGCGGAGGCGATCAAGGTGCCGCGCCTCGATGGTCTGCGCGTCGGCGACGGCCTGCGCCCGCGGCCGGACCGCAACCAGCCGCTCGAACTGGGCGGCGGGCAGCAGGATCTCGTGCACGTCCACCCCGAAGAACTCGCACAGGCGCCGCATCGTGCCGTCGCCCGGGCGGTAGCGGCCGGAGAGGTAGCGGTTGAACTGCGGGCGGTTGATGTCGAGCCGTCGACAGACGTCCGCGATGGACTTGTAGTAGCTGCACAGCAGGCGCAGGTTGCGCGCAAAGTCTTCGTGCATGACGACCTCGAATCTCCCGATCAGTGGCGCAGTATGGCGCAGTTCTAGCAACCATTGGCGCCAATCTGAGCCAGGCCGTCAAATTCCCGCGGGGTGCGGCGACTGCTCAAATGGCATGGCCTGTCGGCATAACACATCACGCAACCGGGCGAGCTCTCGCCCCCGAAGGAGACAACGACATGCCAGATTCCCGCTCGCGCCCCGCGCGCCCTGCCCGCCGCCTCGACCCCGTCCGTGGAGGCCATCATGCTTGACATGCTCAATGACCTGCTCTGGGGCAAGGTACTGATCGTCGTGCTGATCGGCCTCGGCCTGTGGTTCACCATCGGCTCGCGTTTCGTCCAGTTCCGCCACTTCGGCCGCATGTTCCGCATCCTCGGCGCCAACCAGGCGTTTGCAAAGGACAGGCACGGCCACCTGTCCTCGTTCCAGGCCCTGATGCTGTCGGTCGCCGGCCGGGTCGGCGGCGGCAACATCGCCGGCGTGGCGGTCGCCATCACCCTCGGCGGGCCCGGCGCAATCTTCTGGATGTGGCTGGTGGGCCTGATCGGCATGGCCACCAGCTATTTCGAGTGCACCCTGGCCCAGGCCTACAAGGTGTCGGAGCCGGACGGCACCTACCGCGGCGGCCCCGCCTTCTATATCTCCCGGGGCATGGGCGATCGGTGGAAGTGGCTGGCCGCGGTCTACTCGGTCCTCCTCCTCGCCACCTTCGGTTTCGGCTTCAACGCCCTCCAGTCGTACTCGGTCGCCACCTCGGTCCACGACGCCTTCGGGGTGCCGGTGCTGGCCTCCGGCATCGTGCTGGCCGTCGTCGTCGCGGCCATCGTGTTCGGCGGCGTGCGCCGCATCGCCCACGTCGCGGAGTTCCTGGTGCCGATCATGGCGGTCGGCTACCTGGCCATCGCCCTGGTCGTCATCGCGATGAATCTGGAATCGGTGCCCGCGGTCCTGACGCTGATCGTCAAGAGCGCCTTCGGCCTCGAGCCCGCGATCGGCGGGGGGATCGGCGCGGCCATCCTGATGGGTGTCAAGCGCGGCCTGTTCTCGAACGAGGCGGGCCTCGGCAGCGCACCCAACGTCGCCGCCGTGGCCTACGTCTCGCACCCCGCGAGCCAGGGCATCGTGCAGGCCTTCTCGGTGTTCATCGACACCCTCATCCTGTGCTCGTGCACTGCCTTCATGATCCTCCTGAGCGACGTCTATCAGCCCGGTCTGGCGACGGACCTCGGCGGTGTGGCGCTGACCCAGGCGGCGCTGGCCAGCATCGTGGGCGAGTGGGGCCGCGTGTTCGTCAGCGTGGCGCTGATGCTCTTCGGCTTCACGACCATGGTCTACAACTACTACCTCGGCGAGAACAGCCTGAGCTACTTCACGGGCGAGAACCGCGGTGTGCTGGTTGTCTATCGGGTCGTCGTGATCGCCCTGTGCGGCTGGGGCGCGACTACGGACCTGGGTACCGCCTTCGCCTTTGCCGACGTGACGATGGGCCTGCTGGCCCTGGTCAACCTGTTTGCCCTGACCGCGCTGTTCCGCACCGGTCGGCGGCTGATGGCCGACTACGACAGCCAGCTCGAGGCCGGCATCGTGCATCCGCGCTTCGATGCCAGCCGCTTCGCGGACCTCGGCATCGACCCGGCCGACTGGGCGCTGGAGCCCGAAGACGACACGCCCCCCGCCAAGCTGGCTACCGCCCGCGCCTGACGACCACCGGCGGGCGCCCTCGGCGCCCGCCCCTCAACTCCACGGAAGCCACCCCATGTCCATCCGCATCGAACACGATCTCCTGGGCGACAAGCCCCTGCCCGCCGACGCCTGGTTCGGCATCCAGACCCAGCGCGCGGTCGAGAACTTCCCCATCACCGGCGTTCCCATCGGCCACTTCCCGCATTTCGTCAAGGCGCTGGCGATGGTCAAGGCAGCCGCCGCACGGGCCAATCGGGACCTCGGCCTGCTGCCGGCCCACAAGGCCGAGGCGATCCTGGCCGCCTGCGACGACATCATCAAGGGCCGGCTGCAGGAGGCCTTCGTTGTCGACCTGATCCAGGGAGGCGCCGGCACCTCGACCAACATGAACGCCAACGAGGTGATCGCCAACCTCGCGCTCGAGAAGCTGGGCCACCCCAAGGGCGCCTATGCTCACCTCCACCCCAACGATGACGTCAACCGGTCGCAATCGACCAACGACGCCTACCCCACAGCGGTGTGCGTCGGCCTGCAGTTCGCCGTCGAACCCCTGGTCGCGGCCATCGCCAGCCTGAAGTCCGCCCTCGCGGACAAGGGACGCGAGTTCGCGGACGTGTTGAAGATGGGACGCACCCAGCTTCAGGACGCGGTACCGATGACACTCGGCCAGGAGTTCGACGCCTTCGCGGTCAACCTCGGGGAGGACATCGACCGGATCCGCGAGGTCTGCCTGCTGCTGAGCGAGGTCAACCTGGGCGGCACGGCCATCGGCACCGGCATCAACACGCACCCGGACTATGCCCGGCTTGCGGTTCGCCACCTGGCCGAGATCTCCGGCCTGCCCATCGTGCCGGCCGCCAACCTGGTGGAGGCGACCTCGGACATGGGCGCCTTCGTGCTGTTCTCGGGCATCCTCAAGCGGCTCGCCGTGAAGCTGTCCAAGGTGGCCAACGACCTGCGCCTGCTCTCCAGCGGACCGCGCACCGGCCTGGGCGAGATCTTCCTGCCCCCGATGCAGCCCGGCTCGTCGATCATGCCGGGGAAGGTCAACCCGGTGATTCCCGAAGCGGTGAACCAGGTCGCCTACCAGGTCATCGGCAACGATCTGGCCGTGACGATGGCCGCCGAAGCCGGCCAGCTCCAGCTCAACGCCATGGAGCCCCTGATCGTGTGCAACCTGCTGAGCTCGACCCGGATGCTGGCCTCGGCCTGCACGATCCTCGAGACGCGCTGCATCGTGGGCATCCGCGCCAACCGCGAGCAATGCCAGCGTCACGTGGATACCAGCATCGGTGTCGTCACCGCGCTGGTCCCCCACATCGGCTATGCCAATGCCACGCGCATCGCGGCGAGGGCCCTCGACTCCGGCCATACGGTGCGCGAACTGGTGGTGGCGGAAGGGCTGCTCGACCACGCGGCGCTCGACGCCCTGCTGAGCCCCGCCACGATGCTCTCGCCCCGGGCGGCCGCCTGATGTCGACGCGACTTCTCGTCCTGCACGCCGGCGGCACGATCGGCATGGCGCCGACCGCGGACGGCCTTCGCCCGGCCGCGGGCTTTGCCGACCAGATGCGCCAGGCGCTGGCGAGCAGCGGCGATCACCTGCCGGCCTTCGACCTGGTGACGTCAGGAGAGGCGATCGACAGTGCCAACCTGCGGCCCCGCCACTGGCGCGCGATCGCGGAACCGCTGATCGCGGCGTGGGACCGCTATGACGGCTTTGTCGTCCTGCACGGAACGGACACCCTGGCCTGGACGGCCTCGGCACTCTCGTTCCTGCTGCGGGGCTGCGACAAGCCGGTGGTCCTCACCGGCGCGCAGATCCCCTGGCAAATGCCCCGCAGCGACGCGCCCGCGAACGTGGAGGCGGCCCTGCTCTTCGCGACGCGCCCCGAGTTCAGTGAGGTCACGGTGTACTTCGGCGGCAGGCTCTTGCGCGGCAACCGCTGCCGCAAGGTCGCCAGCGGCGGATTCGCGGCTTTCGACTCACCCAGGCTACCGGCCCTCGCCACGCTCGGCATCGACATCGCGCGCCACCCTGGCCTGACCCTCATGCCCCAGCGACGGCAGTTCACCCTGCCCCATCTCGATGACGACGCCGTGGCCATGCTGATGGTTCACCCCGGGTTGACGGCGCACGCGGTGGCGGCCACCCTCGACAACCCTCGAACGCGTGGACTCGTCCTGATCAGCTACGGGGTGGGCAACCTGCCCAGCGACGATGCGGCCCTCCTCGCGGCCCTCGCCGAGGCGTCACAGCGCGGCATCGTGATCGTGAACGTGACGCAGTGCGCCCACGGCAGCGTCGCCCAGGACACCTACGCCGTGGGCGCCGCGCTGACTCGCCTCGGCGTCGTTGGCGGCGCCGATCTCACGGCGGAAGCGGCGTTTGCCAAGCTCCACGTCCTGCTGGCGACGATCGAGGATCCGGGCGCGGTGCGACGGGCCATGGGCCAGCCGTGCTGCGGCGACATGACGGTGCCGGGCCAGAACCCCATGTGCTCCGCCGCGTAGCGATCGACGGCGGCGGGCTCGCACCGATCCCCCGCACGATGTCGCCATGAGCGGCAAGCGCGACCGGGTCGACCTCCACGACCGGGATGAGCCCGACGGGGCGATTGGGACGCCCGCTACCGAGCACGAGGCCCGCCGGGTCCTCGAGGCCGGCCCCTCGAAGCACCCGACATGGATGTGCGCCGTGAAGGCATTGCGGTCGCCGAACGCGACCGCGCCGACCCCGGTGGCGTGCCGGCCCCGTCGCCCGCTAATGGGCAAAGCAATAGAACAGCCCGTCGCCACCCGTGCTGCGCAGCGCCGCCTGGCTGCAGCCGCCGCGGCTCGGATGGGCCGAGTTCCACGACGTCGCCCAGTTGTCTCCCGTGGGGCCGGCTCGATCATGGTGACCGACCATCGCCACGCCCTCCTCGCCGCCTTTCGTCCAGTTGCCGCAGGTCATGTCGCCGAACGGCGGGCTGGGCGGAAAGGCAGTGCCGTCCGGGCGCGAGCCGGTCAGGATATCGTGGCGGTTGGGCTTTTCGGTACGCCCGTTCACGACCGCGCCGGTCTCGTCCAGGAGGGCCTCCTTGGTGAGTTGCGCGCTGCCGGAATGCAGATCATCGACGTCGCGGGCGATCATCACTCCCTTGGCGTTGTGCCAGGGCCCCGCGCCGATCCGGTCACGGGCGTGCACAGCACCCGGCTCGCCGAGCCCGGCAGCCTGCGTGCTGAGATACGCCCGCCAGGTCTTGCCGCCCGCGCCCGCGGCCTCGGCGAGCTTCTGGCAGTGGGTATCGGCGCCGGCCAGCCCGCCCAGATTCGCCCCATTGCCGGGCCCCGCGCTGGTCACGAAAAAGGACATCCCTTCCGCCCCCGCCAGTCCCGCGCCCAAACCACCCAGCGCGACGACGGACCCCACGACCACCGACCTCGTAATTGTTGCGAAACGCATGGCGACGCTCCTTCTCTCCGGTTGAGGGTGCTGCTTAGATGTCATAGACCGGATTCGGTTCGCCCGCCTGCCAGACGAAAGACGCCCCGACAGGCAGAGCCTGTCGGGGCGTGTCCTGTCAGCGGCCGGGCGCGGGATCAGGCCGCGGCCGTCTCCGCCTTCGGCGCCGAGCTGCGGATCAGGTGATCGAAGGCAGACAGGGCCGCCTTGGAGCCTTCGCCCATGGCGATGACGATCTGCTTGTACGGCACCGTCGTGGCATCGCCGGCAGCGAATACGCCGGCGACACTGGTCTCGCAGCGCGGGTTGATCTCGATCTCGCCGAAGCGCGACAGCTCGAGCGTGCCCTTCAGCCAGTCGGTATTCGGCAGCAGGCCGATCTGGACGAAGACACCTTCCAGCTCCACGTGGCGACGTTCGCCACTGACGCGGTCGGTGTAGGTGATGCCATTGACCTTGCCGTCCGCCCCGGTCACTTCCGAGGTCTGCGCATTGCAGTGGATGTCCACGTTGGGGAGGCTCTTCAGCTTGGCCTGCAACACCGCGTCCGCACGCAACTGGTCGGCGAACTCGAGCAGCGTCACGTGGCCAACGATGCCGGCCAGATCGATCGCCGCCTCGACGCCGGAGTTGCCGCCACCCACCACGGCGACGCGCTTGCCCTTGAACAGGGGGCCATCGCAGTGCGGGCAGTAGGCCACGCCGCGGCCGCGGTATTCCCGCTCGCCCGGCACGTTGAGCTCACGCCAGCGGGCGCCGGTGGCGATGATGACCGACCTGGCGCGCAGCGAGCCGCCGCTGGCCAGCTTGATCTCCGCCAGCTCGCCCGGCACCAGGGCCTCGGCCCGCTGGCCGTCGATGATGTCCACCTCGTACTGCTTCACGTGCTGCTCGAGCGCAGCGACGAGCTTCGGCCCCTCGGTCTCCTGGACCGAGATGAAGTTTTCGATGGCCATGGTGTCCATCACCTGGCCACCGAAGCGCTCCGCGACGATGCCCGTGCGAATGCCCTTGCGCGCCGCATAGATGGCAGCGGCCGCACCAGCCGGCCCTCCCCCGACGATCAGCACGTCGAAGGGGTCCATTTCTGCAATCTTCGCGGCCTCGCGGGCCTGAGCGCCAGTGTCGATCTTTGCAAGGATCTCTTTCAGGCTGGTACGGCCCTGCCCGAACGGCTCCCCATTCAGGAACACCGTGGGCACGGCCATGATCTTGCGGGCCTCGACCTCGTCCTGGAAGAGCGCACCATCGATCATCGTGTGACGAATGTTGGGGTTGAGCACTGCCATCAGGTTGAGGGCCTGCACCACGTCCGGGCAGTTCTGGCAAGACAGGGATATGAAGGTCTCGAAGGCGAAGCTGCCCTCGATGGCCTTGATCTGCTCGACGACCTCGGGCTCGACCTTGGGCGGGTGACCGCCGGCCTGTAGCAGCGCGAGCACCAGCGAGGTGAATTCGTGGCCCATCGGGATGCCGGCGAAGCGCACGCCCATGCCAGCGCCCTGGCGACTGAACGAAAAGGAGGGCGCCCGCTCGGCGGCGTCGCGCGTCTCGGCCAGCGTGATGCGGTCGGAGAGCTCGGCGATCTCCTTCAAGAGCGCCAGCATCTCGGCGGACTTGGCGCCGTCATCCAGGTTGACCACCAGTTCGATCGGCTGGGAGACGTTCTGGAGATAGGTCTTGAGCTGGTTCTTCAGGTTCGTATCGAGCATATCGGGCCTCCGATCCCAAATTCAGGCGAAAAATGCCCGGGACTCACGCCCCGGGCGAGGGGGCAAAACTCAGATCTTGCCGACGAGGTCCAGCGACGGAGCCAGGGTCTCTTCACCCGGGGTCCACTTGGCCGGGCAGACTTCGCCCGGATGGGACGCAACGTACTGGGCAGCCTGGACCTTGCGGACCAGCTCCTTGGCGTCGCGGCCGATACCCAGGTCGTGGATCTCGGCGACCTTGATCTCGCCTTCCGGGTTGATCACGAACGTGCCGCGCAGAGCCAGGCCCTCGGACTCGATCATCACGTCGAAATTGCGGGAGATCACGCCGGTGGGGTCGCCAACCATCGGGTACTGGATCTTCTTGATCGTGTCCGACGCGTCGTGCCACGCCTTGTGGGTGAAGTGGGTGTCGGTCGACACCGAGTACACCTCGACGCCCAGCTCCTGCAGCTTGGCGTAGTTGTCGGCCAGGTCACCCAGCTCCGTCGGGCAGACGAAGGTGAAATCGGCGGGGTAGAAGAACACGACAGACCACTTGCCCAGCAGATCCTGGTCGCTCACGGGCTTGAACTCGCCCTTGTGAAAGGCGGTGGCTTTGAACGGCTTGATCTTGCTGTTGATAAGGCTCGACATGGGGTTATCTCCTTTATGGGTTGAGGGGGTTCGTCGATCAGTGGAGTCCATCTTATGGCGCGCCTCTGGATTAATCCAATTGAGCGCGACGATAGTCTCGATAGGCAATACCTATTCAGGACCGCCAACTCACCCCAGCTTGCGGGCCGGGCGGAATGATGGCCCCGAGATCATGACATGAGGGCAGGCCACCGACGCATCAAGCCCCGGCCCTGCCTGCATCCAGTGTAGTCCGCGACGCGGCCATCGCCGCACTGCACCGTTGACCTGTATCAGCAATCGATGAAATGGCCGACGGGAGGCCGCTCAGGCGCCGAAATGCGTCGCAAAGCCGCGCGGGACGGCGGCCGGCTGGTTTCGCGCGTAGTCAAAGAAGACAACGCCGGTCTTGCCATGGGCGACCCTGCGACCGGATTCGGCCTCGTCCATGGCCCACACCAGGTCGCATCCGCGTTCCCAGAAACCCGTGGCGGTCATCGAGACGCGCATGGTTTCGCCGTGATGGGCCTCGGACCGATACTGCAGGGCCGCGTCGGCCACGATCACCCCGATGCCTTCCACGTCCTGTTCGTCATAGCCGAGCCGGCCGAAGAAGCGCATCCGCGCTTCGGACACCACCGACAACAAGAGGGCGTTGTCCAGGTGGTTCATGCGGTTCATGTGGCTCGCGTAGAGCAGGATGTCGGTCTGGAAGAAAAACTCGTCCGGCAGGTCGATCTTGACGCGCGCCATGGGGGTCCTCGGGGTGATGAAGGGGGTGTATCGGGCTTTTCGAGGATCAAGAATTGCAGAGCCGCCCGCCAACCGCAAGCAGGCGGCCCCGATCATGCTGCGCCGCGACAACGCGGGCCTCAACGGCCGGTGGCCGCTGGCCGGCGTCGGCTCAACGCCCCCCGAGCAGCCCGCCCAGCATGGACAGGCCCTTCTGCACCAGCTCCTCGTTGCCTTCAAGCGTTCCCGACGGGCTCAGCTTGTCGATCAGGCCAGGCAGCTGGCTAGCCAGTCCGTCGCCCGCTTGCTGGGCGCTGAGGCCGAACTGGCCGGCGAGCGAGGTCAGCAGGTCGCTGCCGAGCGCCTGCTGGATCTGCTCGCCATTGACCGGCAGGTTGTCCCCACCACCGATCCACGAGGCCACCTGGGCCGCCAGTCCGCCTTCCTGCAACTTGCCGATCAACCCCATGACGCCCCCTTCCTGCTGCAGCAGCGCCTGAACCAGCTGCATCAGCGGCGACTGGCCATCGCCGCCCCCCGCCAGCCCACCAAGCATCTGTCCCGCCACCTGATCAAACAATCCCATCGTGGTTTCTCCTCGTGCTGCATTGACTTGAGTCGCCCATGATCACCCGACATGACGCCGCCCTCAAGCTAGGTGACCCGAATTTACCTTGAACGGCAGAGCGGGCACTGCGGTTAGAATGGCGGCCTTTCGCACGCGCTTTGCCACGAACATGAACCAGGACGAAATGAAACGCGCCGCGGCGATGGCCGCGCTCGAGTATGTGGTCGACGGCGAGATCGTCGGCGTGGGCACGGGCTCCACCGCCAACCACTTCATCGACGGCCTGGCTGGTATCAAGGACCGCATCCGCGGCGCCGTGGCGAGCTCCGAGGCCAGCGCCCAGCGGCTCGCCGGGCACGGCATCCGCCTCTTCGATCTCAACGAGGTGAGCGCGATGCCGGTTTACGTGGATGGCGCAGACGAAATCGACGCCGGCCTGTCGATGATCAAGGGCGGCGGCGGCGCGCTGACCCGCGAGAAGATCGTGGCAGCCGTCGCTGGGCGTTTCGTGTGCATCTGCGACGCCACCAAGCAGGTCGCGGCGCTCGGGCGCTTTCCGCTGCCGGTGGAGGTGATTCCGATGGCCCGCGAGCACGTGGCCAGCCGGCTGTCCGCCCTGGGTGGCACGCCGAGGCTGCGCGAAGGCTTTGTTACCGACAACGGCAACGTGATCCTCGACGTGCATGGCCTGACGATCACCGACCCCGTCGGACTGGAGAGCGAGATCGACCATATCGCGGGGGTGGTCTCGAACGGCCTGTTCGCCCGCCGCGGCGCCGATGTGCTGCTGCTCGCCACCCCCGATGGCGTCCGGCGGTCGCTTCGCAACTGAACTGAAATAATTCCGTCATCAAGGACTGGTACGGTCTGACCCTCGCCACACGTCGCCCCACATGATGAACGAACATACCTCGAAGCAGTTCGACTCCGAACTGGAGCAGATGCGAACCCGCGCCCTGCAGATGGGCGGACTGGTGGAGCAGCAGATCAATCGCGCGGTCAGTGGACTGGAGACGGGCGATCTGACCGAGATCGAGGAAGTCATCGCGGCCGACAAGACCGTGAACCGCTTCGAGGTCGAGCTTGACCAATTGTGCAGCCACATCATCGCCCGGCGCCAGCCGACGGCGGTGGACCTGCGCATGGTAATGACCGTGGTGCGCATCGTTCGCGACCTGGAGCGGGTTGGCGACGAAGCCAAGAAGATCGCCAAGATGGCGCGCTCGCTGCACACCGCCGATACGGCGCCGCCGACGCCCCACGTCACGATCCGCCACGCCGCCAACCTGGCTGTCACGATGCTGCGCGAGTCCCTTGATGCCTTCGCGCGGCTCGACCTGGAACTGGCCGCCTCGGTGGTGCGCCAGGACAAGGCCGTCGATGCCGAGTTCAAGGCGCTGATGCGCCAGCTGATCACCTACATGATGGAAGATCCCCGCACGATCTCGCGCTGCATCGAGCTGCTGTTCGTTGCGAAAGCCATCGAACGGATCGGCGATCACGCCAAGAACATGGCCCAGTACGCGGTCTACATGGCCAAGGGCGAGGATGTCCGCCATGGCGGCATCGAAGCCATCGAGCGCGCCGCACGCGACTGATCCGCCAGCCCCGGCCGGCACCAAGTAAAAAAGGGACGGCGCTGCCGTCCCTTTTCTTTGGCTGCAACGGGAGCGGCTACTCCCCCGGTGGGGGCACGAAGCCCTGCACCTGATCAGCGCCGCCATCCTCGAAGAAGTGCTTTTCCATCTGCTCGGCCAGGTATTTCCGGGCGCGGGTGTCCATCAGGTTGAGCCGGTTCTCGTTGATCAGCATGGTCTGGTACCGGACCCACTGTTGCCACGCCTCCTTGGAGACGTTCTCGAAAATCTTCTTGCCCAGCTCGCCGGGTACCGGCGGAAAATCGAGGCCCTCGGCCTCGCGCCCGAGCTTGATGCAGTTGACCATGCGGGTCATTGCCACTCCTTGTCGATCGATTGTTGCGCGCAGATGGCCCGATTCTACCAAGACCCGGGCTCAGCCGCCGTGCTGCTCGCTCATCGCCCAGCGGTTCTTGCCGCCACTCTTGGCGCGATACATGGCTGCGTCGGCCGCGGCCACCAGCCCCCGAGCGTCGTTCGCGTCGAGAGGGTAGCAGGCCAGCCCGACGCTCGTGGTCAGCGAAACCTCTCGCCCGTCGAACTCGAAGACGGTGCTGGCCACGCTGTCCACCACCCGCCGGGCGAGCTCCTGCA
The DNA here is from genome assembly GCA_050303815.1 of Rhodocyclaceae bacterium. Taxonomy (GTDB): domain Bacteria; phylum Pseudomonadota; class Gammaproteobacteria; order Burkholderiales; family Rhodocyclaceae; genus Cognatazoarcus. Next base: position 63,512 of record JBNLCM010000115.1, on the reverse strand, counting down.
GGTGGCTGTCCTCGCTGTCCGGCACGAGGATCGCGAACTCGTCGCCGCCGAAGCGGAAGAGCATCTCGTGGCGCCTGACGACCCGGCCGATCGCTTCGGCCAGCGTCACCAGGACACGGTCGCCGGCCTGGTGACCGAAGGTGTCATTGACAGGCTTGAAGCCGTCCAGGTCGAACACCAGCAGGCCGGTCTGGCGTGCGCGGCGCTGGCTCTCGGCAATCGCCCGCTCCATCTCCTCGTCGAAGCGGCGACGGTTGTACAGGCCGGTGAGCGCGTCGCGCTCGGCCTGATGCTGAAGGATCTCGGCCGAGCGACGGATCGCCGTAACGTCCTCGAAGATCCAGACCCGCCCGATCGTGATGTCGGAGCCCTCGCGCGTGACGACCACCGACGAATCGGTGATGACGCGCCCGTCCTTGAGGCGGAACTCGAACTCGTCGCTGCCATGGCCGGCATCGAGCACCTCGCCGACATGCCGCCGATATCCATCCGCGCCTTCCATCTGGGTCTCGCAACGGCCGAAGAGCACGACATCGCGCATCCCGAACAGGTTTTCGTCCGGCCCGAAGCCCCACATCTGAAGGAACGCGTGATTCAGGTAGAGCACCCGTTGCTCGGTATCCATCAGCACGATACCCGGCCGGATGGCATCGAGCACAGCCGAGAGGCGCTGCCGCTCGTCCTTGGTCCGTAACAGGTAGTGCTCGGACAGGGAGCGGGCCCGGCGCATCTCGGCGACGCTCTCGAGCAGGCGAAGTTCCGCCTCCTTGCGCGACTGGATCGGCTCGCCGGACATCCGCACGGCGCTGAGCCGACCCCGCTCGTCCATCACGGGCGTCCAGTGGCATGCGATCCAGATGACGCCCCCGCTGCGGTGCTCCAGGCGCACCTCGAAACTGGTGGACTCGTGGTCCTCGAAGGCGTGCCCGGCCTGCTGGTGGCAATAGGCCCGGTCAGTCTGGTGCACGAGCAGGGCGATCGGGTCCTCGGCTGCCAGGCACTCGTCCGTCGAGTAGCCGGCAATCTCCGCCACCGACGGGCTCGCCCAGGTCAGACGGCGCTCCGGAGAAAACAGCACCTCGAGCCCATGCACGGTGTTGGCGACCAGCCGCATCTCGCGTTCGGAGCGCAGCACCGCCTCAAGGCGGGCCGACAGGTCGGCCGTTCGGGTGTCGAGACCGCTGTCGATGGTGGTCAGCGGCACCGCCGGCAGGCTGGCCAGCAGCGCCTCGAGCCGCTCCGACGCCACCTGGCGCCGGCGCGCGAGGCCCAGCGCCGCCAGCCCCCCGCCCAGGGCACCGGCCACCTCGCCCACCGCCCACGAGACACGCTGACCAAACGCCAGATCCGCCAGCAGGCCAACGAACAGGGCAACGCCGACCACCAGCAAGGGTTCGGCAAGGCCGGGGGACTGGGTCGGGCCTGACATCGACGGGCTCACACCGCTTTGACCAGCACCTTGGAGCGGCGCTGATAGTTGTAGAGTTCCCGCTTCTGCTGGGGTAACTGATCCGGGCCCGTCTCCGCGAAACCCCGCTCGCGGAACCAGTGGGCCGTCCGCGTCGTCAGGACAAACAGGCGCTCGAGCCCCATCGCCCGGGCGCGCTGCTCGATGCGCTTCATCAGCATATCGCCCAGTCCAGCCCGGCGATAGTCGTGCTGGACTGCCAGACAGGCCAGCTCGGCAGCCCGCTCTTCGCTGAACGGATAGAGCGCCGCGCAGCCGACCAGCACGCCGTCATGCTCGACCAGCGTAAAGCGGTTGATCTCCTGCTCGAGCAGTTCGCGGGAGCGCCTTACCAGCGCGCCTTCCGCCTCAAGGGGCGCGATCAGCGCCACGAGCGCCCCCACGTCATCCGGCGAGGCGTCGCGCAGCCGGAACAGGGGATCCCGGCTCACCAGGGTGCCAACACCCTGATGGGTGAAGAACTCCAGCAGCAGTCCGCCGTCCTTGTCGCGGTCGATCAGGTGGGCGCGACCGACACCGCGGCGCACCGCGCGAATGGCACAGGGCAGGTAGTAGTCGAGGTCTTCGGTCAGGCCGCGCCCCTCGTCGAACATCTGTTCCGCCTCGTCGGCGGTCACCGACTCGATCAGGCGTCCGCTGTCGTCGAGCAGGCCCGGCGCGTCGCACAAATAGATGAGCTTGTCGGCCTTGAGGGCGATGGCGACGGCCTCGGCGACCTCCTCCATCGGGAGGTTGAAGATCTCCCCCGCCGGCGAGACCCCGAGCGGCGAGATGAGCACGACGTTGTTCTGGTCGAGATCGGCCGAAATTTCGTCCGCGACGATCTTCCGGACGGCGCCCGTGTACTGGAAATCGACCCCGTCGACGACGCCGACGGGGCGCGCGGTGATGAAGTTGCCGCCGGTCACCCGCATGTAGCTGCCCGCCATTGGCGTGTTGGGCAATCCCTGGGAGAGCAGCGCCTCAATCTCGATCCGGGTCACCGCCATCGCCGCCTTGACGCATTCGAGGGCGTCCGCGTCGGTCACGCGCAGGCCGTTGTGAATCCGCGGCTCGAGCCCCCGCGACAGCAGCGCCGCTTCGATCTGCGGACGCGCGCCGTGCACCAGGACCAGCCGGATACCCAGCGCGGCCAGCAGGTTGCAATCGTAGGCAAGCTTCTGTGCGGAGTCACCCCCGGCCACCTCGCCACCGAAGGCAATGACGAAGGTCTTGCCGCGGAAGGCGTGGATGTAGGGTGCGGCCGCCCGCACCCAGCTCACGAAGGGCTGGGTGTCGGCTGTCGAGGCGAGCTCGGAGGTGTACTGAAACGCGTCAGGCATCGATCAGGTCGCCGCAGTTAACGGGCGAGTCGCCCGTCATTTCCATTCTATCCGCTGGGCGCCCATGTCAGGCACCAACCATCAGGCAAGTGCCGCCTCCAGTCGTTCGCAGACCGTGCGCAGCACCTTGATGCGGGCATAGCGCTTGTCGTTGGCCTCCACCAGCGTCCAGGGCGCGATGTCGGTCGAGGTCCGGTCCACCATGTCGCAGACCGCTTCACTGTAGTCGTCCCACTTGTCGCGGTTGCGCCAGTCCTCTTCGGTGATCTTGAAGCGCTTGAACTCCACCTTCTCGCGCTCCTGGAAGCGTCTCAGCTGTTCGTCCGACGAGATCGCGAGCCAGAACTTGACCACCACCGCGCCGTGCGAGACCAGCTGGGCCTCGAAGTCGTTGATCTCGGAATAGGCGCGCATCCAGTCCGCCGTGGTACAGAAGCCTTCGATGCGCTCGACGAGCACGCGCCCATACCAAGACCGGTCGAAGATCGTGAAGCGCCCCTGGCGTGGCAGCTGCCGCCAGAATCGCCACAGATAGGGCTGGGCGCGCTCCTCCTCGCTCGGTGCGGCGATCGGCACGACCGAGCACTGGCGCGGATCGATGGCCTGGATCATGCGCCGGATGCTGCCGCCCTTGCCGGCGGCATCGTTCCCCTCGAAGACACAGATCACCGAGCGATCCCGAAGCCGCTTGTGGCGCGACAGGCGCCCCAGGCGCTCCTGCAACTGCTTCAGCTCCTCGTTGTAGGTCTTCTTCGGCAACGCCAGCGTCAGATCAAGCGCCGACAGCACGTTGCGCTCGTCGAGGCGGCCGTGGAACAGGGGCGGCTCCGCGCTGCGCCGGGTGTGGTCGGGCAGGGAGAGGCGGCGGCGGATGGATTCGAGCAGGATGCGCCCGATCGTCAGCGAGCGGTAGCGGTCGTCCGCGCCCGATACGATGTGCCAGGGCGCGTCACCGGTGCTGGTGCGGCGCACGAGGTGCTCCGAGACGCGGCGAAACCGGTCGTACTCCTCGAAACGGCGCCAGTCTTCCTTGGTCACCCGCCAGCGCGTCTTCCTGTCGGCCTCGAGCGTCTCGAGCCGGCTCTTCTGCGCCTTCTTCGACAGGTGGAGCCAGAACTTCACCAGCAGCGCGCCCTCGTCCGCGAGCATGCGCTCGAAGCGCACGATGGACGCTGCACGGTGCTCGGAGATCTCTTCCACGATGCGGCCCTGCCCGTCATCGCCCTGCAGCGCCAGCGAATACCACGACCCGAACAGCAGCCCGACCTTGCCGCGCGGCGGCAGGTCCCGCCAGAAGCGCCACATGGGCGGCCGCTCGCGCTCCTCTTCGGTCGGAACGCCGTAGGCCCGCGTCTCGACGAAGCGCGGGTCGAGCCATTCATTGAGCAGGTGCAGCGTCTCGCCACGGCCGGCACCATCGACGCCGTTGATCAGCACGACAACGGGAAAGCGGCCGGCCTCCTTCAGCTCGTACTGGACGTTGAGCAGGTCGGTGCGCAGCTGCGCCGCCTCCTCCTCGTAGCGGGCCTTCGCCACCGAATGATTCAGCTCCGCGGACTCGAACATGCACCCTCCCCGACCGTTTCTTGGTCTTATTGTGTCGATTGATTCAGAAGTCGCCCCACGCGGCCTGCATCACCGCCAGCGCCGCCAATCCGGCGGTCTCGGTGCGCAGGACCCGTGGCCCCAGGCTGACCGGCTCGCATCGCCCGCCTGCGATCAGGGCCAGGTCACGGTCGCTCCAGCCGCCTTCGGGGCCGACGAGAATCTCGCAGCGTCCGGCCGGTCGGGCGCGTGCCGCGAGACGACACGACGCATCCGGCACCAGCGCCAGGCGGCTGGCACCCGACTCCCGCGCCAGGAAGTCGGACAGGGACAACGGGGCCTCAACCACGGGGACGCGATTGCGCCCGGACTGCTCGCAGGCGGCGATGACCACCTGTTGCCAGTGCCTCAATCGTTTTTCGGCCCGCTCGCCCGAGAGCTTAAGCACGCAGCGTTCGCTTACCACCGGTGCGATCGCACCAACGCCCAGCTCGACGGCCTTCTGGATGATCCAGTCCATCTTGTCGCCGCTGGCCAGCGCCTGAACCAGCACGGCCTCGAGGGGGGACTCCCGCGCCGGCGCCGACCAGGCCCCGAGCGCCGCGCTGGCCTGTCGCCCGAGCGCCACGAGCGTCGCGCTGACCTCCCGCCCGTTGCCGTCGAACAGCACGAGCGACTGCCCTGCCTTCATGCGCAGCACCTTGTCGGCGTGGTGCGCCACCTCGGCAGGCAGCTTGATGACGCCTGTCTCGGGCAGGCCTGCAGGGCAAAAGAAGCGCGGGATCATCATGCTAGTATAAGGCCCACCCCACTCCGAGACGCCCGCCCGATGGTACGAACGACCACGCCGGTCTGCGACTTCGGCCAGCCTGCGCCGGCATTCGACCTGCCCGGCGTGGACGGTCTGCGGCACACGCCCACCTCAGCCCGGGGCCCCAACGGGCTGCTCGTGATGTTCATCTGCAACCACTGCCCCTTCGTCAAGGCCGTGATCGACCGCATCGTGCGCGACACGCGCGCCCTGCAGTCGGATGGCGTGGGCAGCATTGCGATCATGGCCAACGACCCGACCGACTACCCCGAGGACAGCTGGGACCACATGGTGGCACTGGCACGCGACCTGGACTTCCCGTTCCCCTACGTATTCGACGAGAGCCAGACCGTGGCGCGGGCCTTTGGGGCGGTGTGCACGCCGGACTTCTTCGGCTACAACGGCGACCTGACCCTGCAGTACCGCGGCCGCCTCGACGCCTCCGGCATGCAGCCGGCGGCCACCGACGCGCCGCGCGAACTCTTCGAGGCCATGCGCCAGGTCGCCCGCACCGGACACGGTCCGGAACACCAGATCCCGAGCATTGGCTGCTCGATCAAGTGGAGGAATGACTGACATGCCGTCCGCCGCCGTTCGCCTGGGCAGGGCCCGTGCCCTCGAATCGCTGGTCCGCGAAATTGCACGCGACGAGATCCTCCCCCGCTATCTCAAGACCGCCCGCAACCGCAAGGCAGACGGTTCGCTGTTCACCGAGGCCGACATCGAATCCCAGCGCAAGCTGGCCGAGGCGCTGCCGAAGCTCGCGCCGGGCGCCGTGCTGGGCGAAGAGATGAACGCCGAGGAGCAGGCACGGGTATGGAAGGAAGGGCGCAAGGGCCTGTGGTGCATCGACCCGATCGACGGCACCACCAACTTTGCCAACGGCATTCCGTTCTTCTGCGTCTCGGTCGCCTACATGATGGACCACGAGCCGCTCTTCGGGGTGGTCTACAACCCGGTCACCGACGAGTCCTTCTTCGCGGCCAAGGGTGCCGGGGCCTACCTCAACGGCGTCGAGTTGCCGCTGCGCGCGCCCGCCGCGAAGCTTGCCGACGCGGTGGCCGGCGTCGATTTCAAGCGCATCAGCCACCACCTCGGCGACGAGCTGGCCGTGCGCCCGCCCTACTACTCGCAGCGCAACTTCGGATCCAGTGCGCTGGAGTGGTGCTTCGTCGCGGCGGGCCGTCTCGATGTCTACATCCACGGCGGTCAGATGCTGTGGGATTACGCCGCCGGCCGGCTGATCCTCGCCGAGGCCGGTGGCGAGGCCGCGGCCCTCGACGGCGGCACGCTGGCGGCCGGACCGGCGGTCAAGCGCGGGGTCGTGGCGGCCCCCACGCCGACGCTCTTCGAGGAGTGGCAGCGCTGGTTGCGCGCCCACCTGTAGTCCGGCGCGCCCGGGTGGCATAGGGGTCGATCCAGCCGGAATCCAGCGCCCGGCAGCAGTTTTGCGCAGCGCAACACAAGGCGGCTCACGGCGCCCAGCTTGTCGCCTATCATGGCGGCAATCGAGATTCGACTTTCCCGGAGCGGACCCATGTCCATGAAACATCCGATCATCGCGGTGACCGGCTCGTCCGGCGCGGGCACCACGACGGTCAAACACACCTTCGAGGCGATCTTCCATCGCGAGAACGTCAACGCGGCCATCGTCGAGGGCGACAGCTTCCACCGCTATACACGGGACGAAATGAAGCGCCTGATCGAAGATGCGGAGAACGACGGCAAGCGCGGGATCAGCCACTTCGGTCCGGAGGCCAACCTCTTCGAAGACCTGGAAGGCCTGTTTCGCGCCTACGGCGAATCGGCCACCGGCCGGCGCCGTTACTACATCCACAATGCAGAACAGGCCGCGCGCTGGGGGCAGCCGCAGGGCAGCTTCACCGAGTGGGAAGACCTGCCCGAGGGGACCGATTGCCTGTTCTACGAGGGCCTGCACGGCGGCGTGGTATCCGGCAAGGTCGATGTGTCGCGCCATGTGGACCTGCTGATCGGCGTCGTCCCGACCATCAACCTGGAATGGATCCAGAAGATCCACCGCGACACCCGCCTGCGCGGCTACTCGCTCGAGGCCGTGCAGGACACCATCCTGCGCCGCATGCACGACTATGTGCACTACATCGTCCCGCAGTTCTCGCGCACCAACATCAACTTCCAGCGGGTGCCGGTGGTCGATACCTCCAACCCGTTCGTGGCCCGCGACATCCCGTCGCTGGACGAATCCCTGGTGGTGATCCGCTTCAAGGATCCGCGTGGCGTCGATTTCCCCTACCTGCTGCGGATGCTCCACGACTCGTCGATGTCGCGCGCCAACACCATCCTGGTGCCGGGCGGCAAGCTCGACCTCGCGATGCAGCTGATCCTGACGCCGCTCATCTGGAAGCTGATGGAGCGCCGCCGCCAGTGGGTCTGACCGCCCCCTCGCCGCCCATCGGCGGGTTGGCGCGGCCCGACTACCAATAAGTCGCGGAATCGACGATAATTTCGGTCTTTTTCTTAGCCGGCCTCGGCGCCGGCCGCGAGGAGCCCATGTCGTCGTCCGCTTCGGTCAAAGCCCCCGTTTTCAATCCGGTCACCGGCGCCATCCGCGCCCTCGCGATGGACGCCGTCCAGAAGGCCAACTCGGGTCACCCGGGTGCGCCCATGGGCATGGCCGAGATCGCCGAAGTCCTGTGGCGCCACTACCTCAAGCACAACCCGGCCAACCCGAAGTGGGCGGACCGCGACCGCTTCGTGCTGTCGAACGGCCACGGCTCGATGCTGATCTACGCGCTGCTGCACCTGACCGGCTACGACCTGTCCATCGACGACCTCAAGAACTTCCGCCAGCTCCATAGCAAGACCCCGGGACATCCCGAGTACGGATATGCGCCAGGCATCGAGACCACCACCGGGCCGCTCGGCCAGGGCATCACCAACGCGGTCGGCATGGCGATCGCGGAGAAGGTGCTGGCCGACGAGTTCAACCGCCCCGGCCACGCCATCGTCGACCACAACACCTGGGTATTCCTCGGCGACGGCTGCCTGATGGAAGGGATCTCCCACGAGGCCTGCTCGCTGGCGGGCACCCTCGGCCTGGGCAAGCTGATCGCCTTCTACGACGACAACGGCATTTCCATCGACGGCGACGTCACCGGCTGGTTCACCGACGATACGCCGAAGCGCTTCGAAGCGTATGGCTGGCAGGTGATCAGCCAGGTCCAGGGCCACGACCCGGCCTCGATCGAGACCGCGATCCAGGCCGCCAGGGCCGACACCGCCCGCCCGACCCTGATCTGCTGCAAGACCGTGATCGGCGCCGGCGCCCCGAACAAGCAGGGCGGCCACGACGTCCACGGTGCCCCGCTGGGTGGCGACGAGATCGCGGCCGCCCGCGAGTACATTGGCTGGAACCACCCCCCGTTCGAGGTCCCGGACGACGTCTACGCCGCCTGGAACGCCCGCGACAAGGGCGCCGCCGCCGAGGCCGACTGGAATGCCCGTTTCGCCGCCTACGCCGAGGCCCATCCCGGGCTCGCGGCCGAGTTCTCGCGCCGCATGGCTGGCCAGCTGCCGGCCGACTGGTCGGTCCAGGCTGCCGAGGCCATCGCCGCGGTCAACGCCGAGGCCAAGACCATCGCGACCCGCAAGGCCAGCCAGAATGCCATCGGCGCCCTGGCACCGAAGCTGCCCGAGCTGATCGGCGGCTCGGCCGACCTGGCTGGCTCCAACCTGACCCTGTGGCCGGGCGCCAGGGGCGTCAGCCGCGAGACCGGCGGCAACTACATCTACTACGGTGTGCGCGAATTCGGCATGGCCGCGATCGGCAATGGTCTGTCCCTGCACGGCGGCCTGATTCCCTACACCGCCACCTTCCTGATGTTCAGCGAGTACGCCCGCAACGCGTTGCGGATGGCTGCGCTGATGAAGGTACGCCAGCTCTTCGTGTTCACCCACGATTCCATCGGCCTGGGCGAGGACGGCCCGACCCACCAGCCGGTCGAACAGATCGCGACGCTGCGCATGGTGCCGAACATGGACGTCTGGCGCCCCTGCGACACGACCGAGTCGATCGTTGCCTGGGTGGCCGCCATCGAACGCGCGGACGGCCCCGCCGCGCTGTGCTTCTCGCGCCAGAACCTGCCGTTCCAGCCGCGCAGTGAGGCTCAGATCGACGCCATCCGCCGTGGCGGCTACGTGCTGGCCGACGCCGACAAGGCGACGCCGGACGTGGTCCTGATCGCCACCGGCTCCGAAGTGGCACTGGCCATGGAGGCTCGCGAACTGCTCGCGGGCTCGGGTATCTCTGCCCGCGTCGTCTCGATGCCCAGCACCAATGTCTTCGATCGCCAGGAGGCTGCCTACAAGGCCGGCGTCCTGCCGGCCGGCGTGCCGCGCGTCGCCGTCGAGGCGGGCGTCACCGACTTCTGGCGCAAGTACGTGGGCCTCGAGGGCGCCGTGATCGGCATCGACCGCTTCGGCGAATCGGCGCCCGCGGGCCAGCTCTTCAAGGAATTCGGCATCACGGCCCAGGCAGTGGCCGACGCCGCAAGAACGCTGGCGTCCTGACCGGACGCCCTGGCCCCGCGCGCGGGGCCCTACGCACCGTTTTTTGAGTTCATATCGGGAGAAGCATCCATGACGATCAAGCTTGGCATCAACGGATATGGCCGCATCGGCCGCTGCACGCTGCGCGCCATCTACGAACTGGGCCTTCGCGACGAGTTCGAGGTGGTGGCGATCAACGCCTCGGGCAGCATCGAGACCAACGTCCACCTGACCAAGTTCGACACGACCCACGGCCGCTTCAACGCCGAGGTGACGATCGAAGGCAACGACGCGATGATCGTCAATGGCGATCGCATCGCGTACTACTCGACCAAGACGCCGACCGACATCGACTGGGGCAAGCACGGCGTCGACGTGCTGCTCGAGTGCACCGGCGCCTACACCTCCAAGGCCAAGGCCCAGGTCCTCCTCCAGCAGAAGGCCAACAAGGTGCTGATCTCCGCGCCCGGTGGCGACGACGTGGATGCAACCATCGTGTATGGCGTGAACCACGACATCCTGCGGGGCGACATGACCGTCGTCTCCAACGCCTCGTGCACGACCAACTGCCTGGCACCGGTCGCCAAGGTGCTGCAGGACAACATCGGCATCAAGCAGGGCCTGATGACCACCGTGCATGCCTACACCAACGACCAGGTGCTGGTCGATGTGCGCCACAAGGACCTGCGCCGCGCCCGCGCCGCCGCCCAGAACATCATCCCGACCAAGACCGGTGCCGCCAAGGCTGTCGGCCTGGTGCTGCCCGAACTGAAGGGCAAGTTCGATGGCTTCGCCCTGCGCGTGCCGACGATGAACGTGTCCCTGGTCGACCTGACCTTCACGGCCGAACGCGAGACGTCTGCCGAAGAGATCAACAACCTGATGAAGGAAGCCGCCCGTGGCGCCCTGAAGGGTGTGCTGGCCGTGAACGAGGATCCGCTGGTGTCGATGGACTTCAACCACGACCCGCACTCCTCGACCTTCGATGCCACCCAGACGCGCGTCATCGACGGGACCCTGGTCAAGGTCCTGGCCTGGTACGACAACGAGTGGGGCTACTCATGCCGCATGCTGGACGCCGCCCGCGCGTTCGCCAACGCCCAGTAAGTCGACCTTCACCCGAAACGCCCTGCATCGCAGGGCGTTTTTCTTGATCAGGACCCCCGCTCATGCAAGTCAAGAAACTCTCCGAACAGGATGTGGCCGGCAAGAAGGTCTTCATCCGTGCCGACCTCAACGTGCCCCAGGACGAGGCCGGCAACATCACCGAAGACACGCGGATCCGCGCCTCGATCCCGTCGATCGAGTACTGCCTGACCCGTGGCGCGGCCGTGATGGTCACGTCCCACCTGGGCCGCCCGACCGAAGGCACGGTCGGACCGGACGATACGCTGGCCCCGGTGGCCGTCCGCCTCGGACAGCTGCTCGGCAAGCCGGTCAAGCTCGTCACCGACTGGGTCGACGGCGGCTTCACGGTCCAGCCGGGCCAGGTGGTGCTGCTGGAAAACTGCCGCTGCAACAAGGGTGAGAAGAAGGACAACGAGGAACTGGCCCGCAAAATGGCCGCCCTGTGCGACATCTACGTCAATGACGCCTTCGGTACCGCCCACCGTGCCGAGGCCACGACCCACGGCATCGCCCGCTTTGCGCCGACCGCCTGTGCCGGCATGCTGATGGGCGCCGAGATCGACGCACTGACCAAGGCGACGCTGGCCCCGGCGCGGCCGCTGGTGGCCATCGTCGGTGGCGCAAAGGTGTCCACCAAGCTCACCATCCTGAAGACCCTGGCCAACAAGGTTGACCAGTTGATCGTCGGCGGCGGCATCGCCAATACCTTCCTGCTGGCCGCCGGCAAGCGCATCGGGGAATCCCTCGCCGAGCCGGAGATGGTACGCGAGGCCCAGCAGGTCATGGACATCATGAAGGCCCGGGGCGCCGAGGTGCCGCTGCCCGTGGACGTGGTGGTCGCCGACGAGGTGTCATCCCTTGCCCGCGCCAACCGCATCTCGGTGGACGACGTGGCGCCCCACGACCGCATTCTTGACTTCGGCCCGAAGAGCTCGGCCAAGCTGGCTGACATCATCGCCCACGCCGGCACGGTCGTCTGGAACGGTCCGGTCGGCGTCTTCGAGTACGCCCAGTTCGCCGGCGGCACGAAGATGATGGCCTCGGCCATCGCCCACTCCGAGGCGTTCTCCATCGCTGGCGGCGGCGACACGCTGGCGGCCATCGCCAAGTTCGACATCGCCGGTGACGTGGGCTATATCTCGACCGGCGGCGGCGCCTTCCTCGAGTTCCTCGAGGGCAAGACCCTGCCCGCCATCGCGGCGCTGGAATCCCGCTACGTCGACTGAACACCGCCGTCGGGACAGGAACGGGGCGGCCCTGCGGTCGCCCCGTTGTCGTTGACGGCTATCCGACACTACGGCGTCGGCGGTGTCGGCTTTGCCGCGCCCCCGCTCGCGAGGGTGTCCCGAATCCCCTAGCGTACGTGCCCCGGCGCCATGGCATCCGGCTTGCTAACTGGCAGGCAGGAGCCTACCGACATGAAGACCCGACTCGACTGGAGCGCCTTTGAGAACGCCGGCCAGGGCGACGCTTACGCCGACATTCCGGCCACCGGGGGCGACTTCGCCCGCGCGGTCGCCGTCTGCATCCGCGATCGCCAATGCCAGCGCAAGCCCAAGGGCGTCATGTGTCCGAGCTTCCGGGCCACCGACGATCCGGCCCACTCGCCCGGCGAGCGCGTAGTTGCCCTGAAGGCAGCACTCAATGGCGAGCTGGGCCCCGACCCCTTCGCCTCACCGGCACTGGCCGAAGCCATGCGCCTGTGCGTCGGTTGCAAGGGCTGCAAGCGGGAATGCGCCAACCAGGTGGACATGGCGGCCATCAAGATCGAGGTGCTTGCCCAGCGCAATGCGCGGCTGAGACTGCCCCTGCGCGACCGTCTGCTCTCGTCCCTGCCGGCCCTGCTCCGCCACCGCCGCCTGGTGCGCTTTCTCGTTCGGCTGCGCAACCACTCGCCCGGGGTCGCCCGGCTGTCCGAATGGCTGCTCGGCCTGAGCGCGGACCGCAGCCTGCCGCTACCGGCCCCCCGGCCCTTCGCATCCGAGCCAACGGCCCGTGCGGCGGACGCCAGTGACCGGCACGTGATCCTATTCGTCGATACCTTCGCACGCGAGTTCGAACCCGATCTGGCCGCCGCGGCCGTTGCCGTGCTCGAGCGCGCCGGCTACGGTGTCGAGGTCCTGAGGCCGGCGGCAGACGACCCCACGCCGGAGCGACCCCTATGTTGTGGCCGCACCTATCTCAGCCACGGCCGGATCGACGAGGCCCGGCGCGAAGCGGCGAGGATGCTCCGCGCCCTCGCGCCGGTACTCGCACGCGGCACGCCCATCGTGGGGCTCGAGCCGTCGTGCATCCTTTCCCTGCGCGATGATCACCTGAAGCTGGGCCTCGGGCCCGACTCGCACGCGCTGGCGGCTCAGGTCTTCCTGTTCGAGGAGTTCATCGCCCGCGAGGTGCAACGCCAACGGATGGTCCTTGAGATGCCCCACTGGGAAGGGCCTCCGGTCCTGGTGCATGGCCACTGCCACGCCAAGGCCGTTGGCGCCATGAAGGCCTTGCGCAAGGTCCTGCGCCTGGTGCCCGGCCTCGAGTTCGAACTGATCGAGGCGAGCTGCTGCGGGATGGCCGGCCAGTTCGGACTGGCGCGCGAGAATGCGGCGATGTCGCGGCGGATGGCTGGGCTTGACCTGCTGCCGGCGCTCGCCGCGGGCGGGCGGTCGGCCACCGTGCTGGCCAACGGTTTCTCCTGCCGCCACCAGATTCTCGACCTGGATGGCCGGGCGGGACTTCATGTGGCGACACTGCTCGCGCAGGCGCTCGGCCTGCCCGCCGGCACCCCGCCCACCTCCCACCACGCACCGGAGTCCAGCCCATGTTCGTCGCCATGAACCGCTTTCGCATCGCCCCCGGCCGAGCGTCCGATTTCGAGGCCATCTGGCGGCAACGGGAAAGCCATCTCGATGCGGTGCCGGGCTTTGTCAGCTTTCACCTGCTGCGGGGCCCGGGCGACGAGGCACACACCCTGTACGCTTCCCACACGGTGTGGACGACGCGCGACGCATTCGAGGCCTGGACGCGCTCGGAGGCGTTCCGGAAGGCCCACGCCCAGGCAGGTGCCTCGCGCGACATCTACCTCGGACCGCCCCACCTTGAGCTGTTCGACGCGGTCATGGGGTGATCCGGGCCGATTGGCGACGGCTTGGCGAATCGCGCCGAGTCGGGACGCGGGCCCGCAGCAACGCGCTGCCCGCCGCCAGGCTCAGATACTCGCCCAGACCGCTTCCGGCCGCTCCTGCTGCTCGGCCAGCAGCAGACCCAGCGTCTCGCCTGTGATGGCCTTGGAGAACAGGAAGCCCTGGGCCTCGTCGCAGCCAATGTCACAGACGAAGTTCCAGTGGGCGGGGGTTTCGACGCCTTCGGCCACGACCCGCAGATTGAGGCTTCTCGCCAGCGCCACGACCGCGCGGGAAATCGCCGCGTCGTCGCCCTGCCGCGGGGCGTCGTCGATGAAGGATTTGTCGATCTTGAGGGAGTCGATCGGGAAGCGCTTGAGATAGGACAGGTTGGACTGGCCGGTACCGAAGTCATCGAGGGACAGGGACACGCCGAGCGAACGGAGCGCATCCAGCAGCTCGATGGCCTCGGCGGCGTTCTCCATCACCATGGTCTCGGTCAGCTCCAGTTCGAGCGACGAGGCCGGCACGCCACACTCGCGGATGGCGTTCTCGACGCGACGCGCCAGATCGCGCTGACGGAACTGCAGCGCGGACAGATTCACCGCCACCGTCATGTCGGTATAGCCCGCATCGTGCCAGGCGCGCAGCTGGCGGCAGGCCTGGCCGAGTACCCACTCGCCGATCTCGACGATCATGCCGGTTTCCTCGGCCATCGGCACGAACTCGGCCGGCGAGATGTAGCCCATGTCGGCGCTGCACCAGCGCAGCAGGGCCTCGGCCCCCTCGATGCGGCCGGTACGGGTCGAGACCTTGGGCTGGTAGTGAACTTCGAGTTCCTTCCGCTCCAGCGCCTCGCGCAAGCCGGCCTCGAGCGATAGCCGTCGCATCATCCGGTCATTGAGCGCGGCTTCGTAGAAATGGAAGCGGCCGCGGCCACTCTCCTTGGCGGTGTACATGGCCGCGTCGGCGTTGCGCAGCAAGGTCTCGGCATCATCTCCATCGCGCGGGTACATGGCCACGCCGATGCTGCCGCCCGTGTAGACCACGGCGCCACGGACCTTGGTGGGCTGGCTCAGGCAGTGGATGAGCTTCTCGCAGACAGCCGCCACATCCGCCTCGTAGCGCACCTCGGGCATCACGATGACGAATTCGTCGCCCCCCAGGCGGCTGAGCGTGTCGCTCTCCCGCAGCGCCGCGCCAAGGCGCCGCGAAACGGTCACGAGCAGATCGTCGCCGATCGAGTGGCCGAGGCTGTCATTGATGGTCTTGAAACGGTCGAGGTCCACCAGCAGCAGCGCCACGCCGTTGCGCGTCCGCTTCGCATGGCGGATGGCCTGCTCGGCCCGATCGCACAGCAAGGTGCGGTTGGCCAGGCCGGTGAGCGTGTCGTGGCTGGCCTGGAACTCCAGCTCGGATGTGCGCAGGCGCACCTCGCGCCGGAGCACCAGCGGCTGACTCAGCAGCAGGTAGGTGAGGCCCGCCACCAGACCCGCAACGAAAATGGAGACCGCCACCTCGAAGACGATCAGCAGGGGCGAACCCCAGCCACCGCGCCGGCCGACCGTCAGCATCCATTCCCCGTTCGGGACGAACACATGCTGAACCTCCCCGCCCAGGATCCGCGTTCCGATCGACGCCGCGATCACCTGTTCCTCGCCCTTGGCGGGCGCCGGACGAGTCAGGCGGTAGTCGTAGCCCGAGTCGGGCAGCTGCTCGATGCCCGAGGCGCGCATCAGGTCCTCGACCCGCAGGAGCGCGGTCGCGAACCCCCAGAAGAACTCATCGCCGAACTCATCGCGCAGAAAGATGGGCATCCGTCCGACCATGCCGGTGCCGCCCTGGATCAGCGTGAAGGGACCGGCCAGCGTCATCTGGCGGGTCCGGACGGCTTTGTGGGCCTCATTTTCACGCGAGGGGTCGCGCAGCAGGTCATGGCCCACCGCCCGTTCGTGACCGACCATCGGGACGATGCGCTGAATCACGCCGCCGGGCGCCAGCTGGAGCGCCGACACGGCCGGGAACGAGGGCAGCATCTGCCCCGCGACGCGCTCGAAATTCGGCGCCAGGCCACTGCTCTCGCGTACCAGGGCCGACAGGAGGTGCAGGGTCGACAGCGACTGGGTGATCTGCATCTGAATATCGGCCGCCGCATCGAGGGCCGCATAGCGGGCCGCCGAACGCTCTTCGTCGAGGCGGCTGCGCTCGATCGCGTAGAGCACCCCCAGGTTGGCCGCGGCCATGAAGATGAAGGCCAGGAGCGACAGCAGCAGGACGCGCTGCCCTTCGGTCAGCGCCAGCCCGAACAGCGTGCGGCGCCCCATCCTGCGTGCATCGCCAAGGGCCGGCATCGCGGCCGGCGTGGTCTGCTCGTTCATGCGCCGATCGCCCATCGCAGACCTCGCCGGACGGTTCCCGAAGTCCAGAATGCAGGAACCGGCCAATCGGCCATTCCCGACTCCGGGAAAAATCTCGCCGGGAACGGTCCGGCCACCGCCCGGAGGCATTCGGCCGCGTCCCGCGCAACCGGGATGAACAGACGCATCCGCCGTGCATCGAGCCCGCCCGAAAAGCCGCGCGCCGTCGCGATTCGCGCGAAGACGTCCATCGATTCAGGCGCTATGCCAACTGGAGGCATGGATCTCTCTGTCAGGTCATGGGGCGGCCCCAGGCTGCCCTTCTATTACTTTTGGTAGCAACTTTCCAGCCAAAACCTTGATGTACCTAGCGTCTTGTGCAATCGCCACCCGGACACAAGGACACCCTGCCGTCACCGAACGACAGCTAGAATACGGCCTGCCCGAAACCCGGATCAGGACACCTTCATGCCCCGCCACACCAAGATCGTCGCCACGCTCGGCCCCGCCTCCTCCTCTGCGGACATCCTCGAGAGGCTGGTCCACGCCGGCATCGACGTGGTCCGCATGAACTTCTCCCACGGCACCGCCGACGATCACGTCGGGCGCGCCGAAGGCATCCGGGATGCTTCCGCCAGGGTCGGGCGGCCGGTGGGCATCCTGGCCGACCTGCAGGGGCCCAAGATCCGGATCGGCAAGTTCGAAGAGCAGCGGGTCATGCTGGCAAAGGACGACGAGTTCATCCTCGACGCCAACTGTACGTCCGGGAACCGCCAGCGTGTGGGTCTCGACTACCGCGACCTGCCTCGCGACGTGAAACCCGGCGACATCCTGCTGCTCGACGACGGCCGGCTGAAGCTCCGCGTCGAGCGCGTGCTTGGCGCCGAGATCCGCACCCGCGTGATCGTCGGTGGCGAACTCTCCAACAACAAGGGCATCAACCGCCAGGGCGGCGGGCTGACCGCGCCGGCCCTGACCGCCAAGGACATGGACGACATCAAGACCGCCGCGCGCATCGGGGTGGACTTCGTGGCCGTGTCCTTCCCGAAGAGTGCGGCCGACATGTACATGGCGCGCCAGCTGCTGCGGGCGGCCGGCTCGAGCGCGCTGCTGATCGCCAAGATCGAGCGAACCGAGGCGGTCGCGAACCTCGACGAGATCCTCGACGCCTCGGACGGGATCATGGTCGCCCGCGGGGACCTGGCCGTGGAGGTCGGTGATGCCGCCGTGCCCGCCCTGCAGAAGAAGATGCTGCGCGCGGCCCGCGAGCGCAACAAGCTCACGATCACGGCGACGCAGATGATGGAATCGATGATCCACAGCCCCGTACCGACGCGCGCCGAAGTGTCGGACGTCGCGAACGCTGTGCTCGATGGTACCGACGCGGTGATGCTCTCCGCCGAGACGGCCGCCGGCGAGTATCCGGTCGAGGTCGTCGAGGCCATGTCCCGGGTCTGTCTCGAGGCTGAGAAGTCGGCCGACATGGAGCTCGACAGCGAGGTGCTGAATCGCGTCTTCACGCGGATCGACCAGTCGATCGCGATGGCGGCGATCTGGACCGCTTACCACCTCAAGGTCAAGGCCATCGCGTCGCTGACCCAGACCGGCTCGACGGCCCTGTGGATGAGCCGTCCCATCAGCGGCGTGCCCATCTATGCCCTGACCCCCGAGAAGATGGCCCGCAACCAGATGACCCTCTATCGCGAGGTCTATCCGCTGCTGATGTCGCAGACCCACCATGACCGCGATGTGCTGCTCTGGGAGGCCGAACAGATCCTCCTCGACCAGGGCGTCGTCGAACACGGCGATCTGATCGTCCTCACCATCGGCGAGCCCATCGGCGCCTCGGGTGGCACCAACACGCTCAAGATCGTCCGCGTCGGCGACCATCCCGCGCCAAACACCAGCGCCTACTGACGCAGCGCGTATCGAGCGCGACACCTGTCGCATCCGGTTGCACGCAGGGCGTGGGCCTCAGGCATTCCGACGCGCTAAAATCCCATCTTTGACGTCAATGACAAGCCGGCGGCCTTGCCGGCCCAGCCCGGAGATTCGTCCATGCCTCTCGTTTCCATGCGCCAACTGCTCGACCACGCCGCCGAGAACGGCTATGGCCTGCCCGCCTTCAACGTGAACAACCTCGAGCAGGTGCAGGCGATCATGGAAGCCGCCGCTGAAACCGACAGTCCGGTGATCATGCAGGCCTCCGCCGGTGCCCGGAAATATGCCGGCGAGGCCTTCCTTCGCCATCTGATCGACGCTGCGGTCGAGGCCTATCCGCAGATCCCGGTGGTGATGCACCAGGACCACGGCCAGTCGCCCGCGATCTGCATGGGCGCGATCCGCTCCGGCTTTACGTCGGTGATGATGGACGGTTCTCTGATGGAGGACGGCAAGACACCCTCGTCCTACGAGTACAACGTCGAGGTCAGTCGCAAGGTGGTCGAGATGTCCCACGCCATCGGCGTGACGGTCGAGGCCGAACTGGGCTGCCTCGGCTCCCTCGAGACCGGCCAGGCCGGCGAGGAGGACGGCATCGGGGCCGAAGGCACGCTCGACCACTCGATGCTGCTGACCGACCCCGATCAGGCCGCCGATTTCGTCCGCAAGACCGACTGCGACGCCCTCGCCATCGCCATCGGCACGAGCCACGGCGCCTACAAGTTCACACGCAAGCCGACCGGCGACATCCTGGCCATCGAGCGCGTCAAGGCCATCCACGAGCGCCTGCCGAACACCCACCTGGTCATGCACGGCTCCTCGTCGGTCCCCCAGGAACTCCTCGAGATCATTCGCCAGTTCGGCGGCGACATGAAGGAGACCTACGGTGTGCCGGTGGAGGAGATCCGGACGGCCATTCGCTACGGCGTTAGAAAGATCAACATCGATACCGACATCCGCCTCGCGATGACCGGCGCGGTGCGCCAGTTCCTGTTCGAGAATCCATCCAAGTTCGATCCGCGCGAGTTCAACAAGCCGGCGCGCGCGGCCGCCAGGCAGGTCTGCGTCGCGCGCTACGAAGCCTTCGGCTGCGCCGGCCAGGCCAGCCGGATCAAACCGGTCTCGCTGGAGCAGATGGCCGTGCGCTACCGCGCGGGAGAGCTCGCCCAGGCCGTCCGCTGAATCGCGCCGGCCCGAGCCACACCCGAACGGCATGAAAGCTGAATTTCCCTTATACGGAAAGGACTTGCGTCAATTTCAGCCTCCCCTTATAGTCCCTTGACTCCGATGCATTTCGGGGTGGAGGAGACACTTTCCTGAGACGAGCGACGCCCCCGGCAGAGGGGCGCGTTCACCTTCTTTCCCTCCGGCGTGATTCATGCCATGCGCGGCCGTCCTGGCCAGGCGCTCTATTACTAAAGAAATAGCAGGAGCGGACGTTCACCGATGCGTTACGGATCGGAGCGCCCCGCATGTCCGCAGCTGACGAACAGCTCGTCTTCCTGGACGATGAACTTCCCGCCGCTGGCCTGCCCGCCGGCAGGCGGCCATGGATTCTTCTCGTGGTCGACGATGACATCGATGTCCACGAGGCGACGCGATACGCGCTGCGCGACATCGAACTCCTCGGCCGCCCGCTCGAACTCCGGCATGCCTACTCGGCCGAGGAGGCTTTCCAGATCCTCGCGAAGCCAAACGACATCGGCGTCATCCTCCTCGATGTCGTGATGGAGACTTGCGATGCCGGCCTGCAACTGGTGGACCGGATCCGCTCCGAGCTGGGCCTGAACAAGGTGCGCATCATCCTGCGAACGGGACAACCCGGCCAGGCGCCGGAGCTCGAGGCGGTCCGGCGCTACGACATCAACGACTACAAGACCAAGAGCGAACTGACCCGCACACGGCTCTACACCACCGTGATCGCCGCCATCCGCGCCTACGACCAGCTGTACCGGATGGACGAGAGCCGGAAAGGGCTCGAGAAGATCGTGGCAGCCAGCAACGGACTGATCGCCCAGCAGGGACTCGAGACCTTCTCCGAAGGCGTCATCACCCAGATCGCCAGCCTCATCGGTGTGCCCGCAGAGGGGGTGGTCTGCGCACGCGGCGGCGCCTCCGCGGCCGACGTACTCGTGATTGCGGCAGCCGGGCGCTATGGCCGCATGATCCGGCACAAGGTCAGCGCGATCGACGATCCACGGATCGCCAACGCACTCTTGCATTGCCTCGAGGCGCGAAGGAACCTTGTCGAGGACCACAGCGTAACGCTCTACATCGAGTCGCACCATGGCCGCGCCTATGCCGCCTTTGTCGACTCGGACCAGCCCATCCACGATGTCGACCGCGATCTGCTGCAGGTCTTCTGCAGCAACATCGCGCGCTGCGCCGACAATATCCACCTGGTGGATGAACTCAAGCGCCAGGCCTATGTCGATAGCATGCTCGGCTTGCCCAACCGGACAGCGATGCTGCGCGAGCTGGACAAGCAGCTCGCACCGGCCGCCACCCCGACGTCCGCTTCGCTGGCCGTCGTCGACATCGACCAGTTCTCCAGCATCAACGACATGTTCGGCCATCGCTTCGGCGACCAGCTCCTGATCGAGGTCGCCGGCCGCCTGCGTGCGAGCCTGCCCGGCTGTTTCGTGGCGCGGGTGTCCGGTGGCGCGTTCGGGATCCTGTGTTCGCGCGGCGCGCTGGCCGAGGAGCACTTTGCCTCCCTCTTCCAGAGCCCGCTCGAAGTCGGCGGCATTGAACACGCGCTGTCGGTGTCGAGTGGCATCGTCCGGCTGCAGGATGTTCAGGGGGACGGGGGCTCGTGCTTCCAGAATGCCTACATTGCGCTCAAGCGGGCAAAGACCATGGGCGCCGGCCATAGCGTGGTGTACACGCCGGGGATGTCGGACGAAGCGCACACCCGGAGCCGCATCCTCGGGCTGCTTCAGGGCGCGGTCGGGCGCGGAGAACTGTTCCCGGTGTTCCAGCCCCAGATCGACCTGTCAGACGGCCGGGTGGTTGCCCTTGAGGCCCTTCTGCGCTGGCGAACGGCGTCGGGAGAGCTGATTCCGCCCGGGGATTTCATCCCCATCGCCGAGCAGTCGGCCCTGATCCTGTCGCTGGGCGACTGGATTCTTCGTCAAGCGCTCGATGCCCTGCGCGAGTTGGCCCAACTGGGCTATCCCGACCTGAAGATGGCCGTCAATGTCTCCGTGGTCCAGCTGCACCAGCCCGATTTCCTCGCGCGACTCGATCATGCGCTGGCCGAGACGGGCATCGCGCCGGACCGGCTCGAACTCGAGATCACCGAATCGGCCGCCTCGCTTGGCGCAACGGAACTCGCCAGCCTGCTCGGCCAGCTGCGGCAGCGCGGAGTGCGCATTGCCATCGACGACTTCGGCACGGGCTTCTCCTCGCTCTCGTACCTCGACAAGCTGCCGGCCGACTGCCTGAAGATCGATCGAAGCTTCGTCCAGCGCCTGGGCGGCAGCCATGGCACACCCGTCACCGAGCTGATCGTACCGTTGGGGCACCGCCTCGGGATGCGCGTACTGGCCGAAGGCGTGGAGACGGAAGCACAGCTGGCGCTGCTCAAACAGCTGGGCTGCGACGGCGTGCAGGGTTTCCTGCTCGGTCGGCCCATGCCCCTCGAAGACCTCACCGAATGGCTGACATGCGCGATCCCTTCCTTTCCCGCCATCTAGCCGCACTGACCCTGCTCGTCGCCGTCTCGGCGTGTGCGCCGGACGCGCCGGTTCCGATCGGATTCGTCGGCGCGCTGACCGGCCGGGCTGCGGATATCGGCGAATCGTCGCGCAACGCGGTGCGGCTCGTGATCGAACAGCGCAATGCCGAAGGAGGCCTCCGCGGGCGCCCGATCGAGCTCGTCGTGCGAAACGACCAGACCACCCCGGACGGCGGCGCAAGCGCGGCCGAGCGACTGCTCGCGCCGACACCCGACACCATCCTGATGGTGGCCAACGCGGTCGATGTTGCCCGCCTGGCCCAGCAGGTGCGCAAGTCAGATCCGGGCGTCCCGCAGGTCGGCGCAGAATGGGCCCGGAGCGGGCAGTTGATCGAAATGGGCGGCCGAGCCATCGAGGGTCTCGAGCGGCTCCAGACCGACGACCCTGAGAACCGCTCGCCGCGCTACCTTTCGTTTCGCAAGGCCTACGTCGAACGTCTTCCCCGGGCGCCGGGCCATGCCAGCGTCGACGCCCATGACGCGGCAACCGTTGCACGCCTCGGTCTGAGCCGGCAGAAAGCGGGCGAAGCCATCAAGCGGGCCATCATGACGGATCCTGCGTTCGAGGGCCTGCAGCAGGAGGTCCGCTTCGACCGCTTGGGCGACGCCATGCGCACGGCGGTCTTCGTTCGCGCACGGGACGGTCGGTTCGTTCACGGATGAGTCTGCATCGCCCCTGGCCGCTGCGCTTCTCGCTGACCGTCCTGATGATCGTCAGCACGGTGATCACCTTCAGCCTCGTGGTGGCCGGCCTCCTCGTGGTACGCCAGCCCCAGCTGGCGCGCGATGCCGCCAGTGCATTGACCCGCTCGGCGGGCGCCTCCGCGGAACGGGTGGAGGACTACCTGCGCACCATCGAGACTCGGCTCGTCGTGGCCGGTGCGGCGCTCGCCGAGCCCCCTGTCGACCCGTCTCCCGTCCTTGCCGCGGTGATCTCCAACGACCTCAGCGCCTTCTACATGCTCGACCGGGACGGCTACATCGTGGCGGCGCGGACCAACGGAACCGACCCCCGCTTCGGCCAGGCCCTGATCGGCACAGACCAGTCGTACAACGCCCTCGTCCGGGAAGCCCTCACGACGCATGAAATTCACTGGAGCGACAAGTTCCTGAGTGCCTTTACCGGCCAGGTCGGCGTCGGTGTCGCCCTGCCCTTCGGCGATCACCTGCTGGTCGGCGAACTCTCCCTCGAGACGGTCCTCGCGACCCTGCGCAGCATGACCGGCGGCGCCGAGGTCGACACGATGGTGATCGACCGGCACGGCGAAGTGATCGCGGACACCGCCAGGGAAGACGATCTGCCGACGCCCACCAACTGGCACGACCTGCCATTGGCGGCGGCCACGCGCCCGGCGGACGCCGGGCCGATGAAGGTGGAGATGGGGGGGCACGACTACTACGTGGGCACGCGGCACTCGGAGGAACTGGGCTGGACCTTCGTCGCCAGGGCACCCGCCGGAATCAAGCATCCCGGCTTTCGCGCCCTGCTGGAAACCGTGGCCTGGGGCTTGGGCAGCGCCCTCCTGATGGCCCTGTTGCTGGCGCCGCTCTGGGCACGCCACATGGCCCGCCCGGTCCAGGACATTACCGCGCGGGTCAGCCTGCTGGCAGCCGGCAAGATCCCCACCGACTGGCCCACAAGCGCCATCGCGGAGTACGTCGCCCTGGCCGAGGGCATGGCCTTCACGGGGCGCGCCCTCCAGGCACGGCAGAGTGAGCTCCATGACCTGAACGAGAAGCTGGAAGCCCGGGTCTCGGACCGCACGGCCGAGCTGTCCGAAGCCAACCAGCGCCTGAGCGCCGCCGCGGAGCGGCTGCGACATACACAGGCCAGCCTGGTGCAGTCGGAGAAGCTCGCTGCCCTGGGTGGCCTCGTCGCTGGCATTGCCCACGAACTGAATACGCCGATCGGCAACGGTCTGATGGCCGCCACGACCCTGTGCGAGGTCAGTGAAGACTTTTCGGTCAAGTCCCAGGCCGGCCTGACCCGAACGGACCTGCGCCACTATGTCGAAGACGTGGAGGGCGCAGTCGGAATCATCACCCGCAACCTCAATCGGGCTGCCGACCTCGTCGCCAGCTTCAAGCAGGTCGCCGTCGACCAGACGAGCACCCAGCGCAGGGAATTCACCCTCGACGAGGTGCTGGACGAGATCCTGCTGACGCTTCAGCCCAGCCTGAAGCGGACCGAAGTCGAGGTCGTCAGCCAGGTGCCCGACAGCTTGCGGATGGACAGCTTCCCCGGCCCGCTCGGCCAGGTGCTGACCAATCTGGTCATGAATGCCACGATCCATGCTTTCGATGACGGGCATCGGGCCGGCACGATCCGGATCTCGGCTCGCCGCGTCCACGGCCTGAAACTGGAGGTCGAGGTCGCCGACGACGGCGCCGGCATCGAGCCGGCGGTGATCTCGCGGATCTTCGACCCGTTCTATACGACCCGGCAGGGCCATGGCGGTACGGGGCTCGGGCTCCACATCGTCCACAACGCCGTCACGAACGTGCTCGGAGGCCGCATCGCGGTCACCAGCCAGCCCGGCAACGGCACCTGCTTCACGCTGCATCTGCCGATGATCGCGCCGGAAAGACGGGGGGCGGAGGCCTGATCGCCTCAAGGCGGGCCTGCGGACAGGCGGCGGGCCCAAGACGCCCTTCAGCCCCCCATTCGGCGCTCGAGGCTTTCGTGGCGCTCCTGGGCTTCGATCGAGAAGATGGCCGTCGGTCGTGCCAGCAGGCGAGGCAGGCCGATCGGCTCTCCGGTCTCCTCGCACCAGCCGAAGCTGCCGTTGTCGATGCGCTCGATCGCCTCGTCGATCTTGTGGAGCATCTTGCGTTCGCGGTCGCGCACCCGGAGTTCGAGCGTGTGATCCTCTTCCAGCGTGGCGCGGTCGGACGGGTCCGGCGTCGTCTCGAACTCCTGCAAGTGCCGCGTTGTCTCGCGCGCTGCATTCAGCAGGGTGTCCCGCTCCGCACACAGGCGCGCGCGGAAGAACGCCAGTTGCTCGGCATTCATGTAATCGGATTCGGGTGCGGCCAGCAGCTCTTCTTCCGAGAGAAGGCGCCCAGCCGTGTTGTTATTCGCGTTCATGCTTTCTCCCCCAGACGCCCCCGACCAGCGGACGGGGAAGCTCGCCCCGCCACGCCCGGAAGGGCATGGAAATACCATACACCCCTTCGCAGTCCGATGTGCCATGGGTGCGCCAGTCTTGTGACAAGTCCCCCGCACAGGCTCGACCGAGCCTTGCAATTACGCGAAAAATCAGGCATTTTATCGGGCTGCGATCCACGAGCCGGCGAGAGTGCATTCAACGCCGGCTTCGCCAACCGCGTCAGCTTGCTGCCCGCCTCGTCAAGCGCTGCGCTCTCTTCCCCGGCCGCCCGCGGCCCCGGATCTAGACGTTCCGCGACCGAGTCCCCACCGGACACTCCCGGCAGGGATCGGAGTTTCAGGACTCCCGCGCGCACTGCCCGCCTCACGGTGCCGGTTCATTGCCCCAACGGGCACCCCCGGAAACCAGGCGGCGCACGTATCCGGATCGCATTGCCCGGCCTCGTGCCGGAAACCGCCCCATCCGGGGCAATGCGCGGCGAGGCCGCGCCAACGCAATGGAGACGGACTATTGGCTAAGGAAGACCTGATTGAAATGAATGGCGTCGTCGACGAAGTTCTGCCCGACGCACGCTTCCGCGTTACCCTCGACAACGGTCACAACCTCGTCGCCTACACGGCAGGCAAGATGCGCAAGTTCCGCATCCGGATTCTCGCCGGCGACCGCGTTACGCTCGAACTCTCGCCGTACGACCTGACCAAGGCCCGCATCACCTTCCGCCACATCGAAGGCCGCACGCCCGGACCGGCCCGCCGACGCGCCTGAGCACCTTTCGCCGCCCGGCCCGGCACACGACGGGCCGCCCGGTGCGGTTACACATCCTCGCATCACACTTGCGCTGACACGCGCGCATGGTCACAGTGGCGAGCATCATGGGGTCAATGCGCCCCGCCCTGCCACGGAGACCCCCTATGGGCACGCAATCCGACGCGATCAGCATGGCCGTGTTCTGCGACTTCGAGAACGTTGCACTCGGCGTTCGCGACGCAAAATACGAAAAGTTCGATATCAAGCCGGTACTGGAACGCCTGCTGCTGAAAGGCAGCATCGTCGTCAAGAAGGCCTACTGCGACTGGGAGCGCTACAAGGGCTTCAAGGCGACCATGCACGAGGCCAACTTCGAGCTGATCGAGATTCCCCACGTGCGCCAGTCCGGCAAGAATTCGGCGGACATTCGCCTGGTCGTCGACGCACTGGACCTCTGCTACACCAAATCTCACGTGAACACCTTCGTGATCGTCAGCGGTGATTCGGATTTCTCGCCCCTGGTCTCCAAGCTCCGTGAGAACGCGAAGCAGGTGATCGGCGTCGGCGTCAAGCAGTCGACCTCCGACCTGCTGATCGCCAACTGCGACGAATTCATCTTCTACGACGACCTCGTACGCGAGAACCAGCGCAAGGCGGCACGTCGCGATTCGCGCGACAGCCACAACCCGCAGAAGCTCCAGCCCGAGGAACTCGAGACGCGCCGCACCAAGGCCATCGAGCTGGCTGTGGAAACACTCGAAGCGCTGACCACCGAGCGGGGCGACACCGGAAAGATCTGGGCTTCGGTGCTGAAAGAGGCCATCAAACGGCGCAAGCCGGATTTCAACGAGTCATATTTCGGTTTCCGCGCCTTCGGCAACCTGCTGGAGGAAGCCCAGAACCGGGGCCTTCTCGACGTCGCGCGCGACGAGCGCTCGAATACCTTCGTGCAGCGAACCATTTCGAGCGCGACGGGTGGCGAGACGTCCGCCGACGGCGACGACGATCGTGGCCGGGACACCCCGGCACATGCCGACGATGGACGCGCTGGCGGCGGTGGTCGGCGAGGCAATCGTCGCGGTCGCGGACGAACCGCCGAAGCCCCCGTGGCGTCCGATGCCGATACCCCGCTGGCGGCCGACGCGCCGCCGCCGGAGATCATGGAACGCCCCGTGCCCGCAGCCCCCACCCCCCCTGCGGATGCCCCTTCCGCCGCCCCGCCAGGCTCGAATGAAGCGCCCCAGAAGCCAAAGAGCCCGCGCAGCCGGCGGACAAGCGCCAAACGCACCGCCGGGGCGGAGGAATCGAAGGCCCAACTGCCGTCCGAGGCGCCCTCGACAAACGCGGTCGAGGAAAAGCCGAAGCGCCCGCGCAAGCCACGGGCAGCCGCCAGTGCCAAGCCTGCCGATGGCGCCGAGCCGCCGGTTGCGGAGGGCAAGGCCGCCAGCGAAGCGAAACCGCGGCCGCGGCGAACCCGCAAGACGCCGGCCAAGCCCAAGGACACCGACGCCAAGGACTGACCCGGCGCGAAGGCACGGCCCGGCCCGACCGCGACCGGCCGGCCGTCGCGGAACCCGACCATGGACATCCTGATCGACGTGATCCTGCGCGCCGGCCGCTCCGCGGTCGAACTGGCGCTCTTCGTCCTCCTGCCCGTGATGGTGGTCATGCTGTCGCTCATGCGTCTGCTCGAGGCGCGTGGCGTGATCGACTGGCTGGTGGCGCGGCTGGCGCCCCTGCTGCGCCCCATCGGCCTCACCGGCCTGGGGGTCTTCGCCGCCCTCCAGATCAGCTTCGTCAGCTTCGCCGGGCCCATCGCGACGCTCTCCATGATGTCCAGTCGCGGCGCCTCGGACCGCCACATTGCCGCGACGCTGGCGATGGTGATGGCAATGGCACAGGCCAACGTGCTGTTCCCGATGACCGCCCTCGGACTCGCCTTCGGCCCGACCCTGTGGCTCTCTCTGGCCGGCGGCCTGGTGGCCGCGGCGGTGACCTACCACGGCGTCGGCCGTCACCTTTCGGAGCGCGAAGACACCGTAGACGAGACACTCCGCCACCCGGTGGCCGACGACGCCAAGGGCGTGCTCGACGTCATCAATCGCGCGGGCGCCGAATCCTTCAAGATCACGATCAGCGCCATTCCGATGCTGGTGCTGGCCCTTGTCGCAGTCGCGGCGCTTCGCGCCAGCGGCGCGATCGACGCCCTGACCTTGCTGCTGTCCCCGATCCTGACCGCGATGTCCGTGGACCCCGCCCTGATCCTGCCCACGCTGACCAAGTTCATCGGCGGCGGGACCGCGATGATGGGCGTGTTCGACGACATGCTGAAGGGAGGCGACGCGACCATCCGCTCGATGAACGCCTCGGCCGGATTCCTTCTTCATCCGCTCGACATTCCGGGCGTGGCGATCCTGATCTCGGCCAGCAAGCGCGTCGCCGCGGTCTGGAAGCCGGCCGCGCTCGGCGCGGCAGCCGGCATCCTGACCCGTTCCCTGGGACACGTCCTGCTGACCTGACCTGCTGGCCCACCGCGGGCATCGAAGCTTGCTAGGATGGGCGCCATGCTGAAGGCCCTGACCCTGCTGCTGCTGTTCCAACTCGCTGGCGAAGTGATCGCCAGACTCTTCGGCCTGCCGGTGCCGGGGCCGGTGATCGGCCTGGGCCTGCTGCTTGCAGCCCTCGGCCTGCGTGGCGGTCCGGACGACACCATGCGCGACACGGCGGGATCCCTGCTGCAGCATCTGTCCCTGCTCTTCGTTCCCGCGGGAACCGGCGTGCTGCTCCACGTCCACCGCCTCGCGGAGGAATGGCTCCCGCTCACGCTTGCGCTGGTGCTGAGTACGGGCATCGGCATCGCCGTGACAGCCCTGGTACTGAAATGGCTGGTAAAGCCGGGCCGTGGAGAGCCCTCGTCGTGAACGCCTCGGTCTCCGACATCTGGGTCTATCTGGCCGCGACGCCCCTGCTCGGGCTGACGTTGACCCTGGTCTGCTACCAGGCCGCCTTCGCGATCCACCAGCGGTGCGGGATGCACCCCGTGGCCAACCCCGTGCTGCTCGCCGTGCTGATGCTGGTGGCCATCCTGCTGGCCACCGACACGCCCTATCCGGTCTACTTCGAGGGCGCTCAGTTCGTCCACTTCCTCCTCGGGCCGGCCACCGTTGCACTGGCCATTCCGCTGTATGCCCAGCTCGGCAGGCTGCGCCGAATGGCCGGCCCGCTTACCCTCGCGCTGGCGTGTGGCTCTCTGGCCGCGGCGCTGTCGGCGGTCGCCATCGGCGCCCTCTTCGGCGCCAGCCATGAACTCCTGATGTCGCTGGCCCCCAAGAGCGTGACCACCCCGATCGCGATGGGTGTCGCGGAACAATTGGGCGGCCTGCCCTCTCTTACCGCGGTGCTCGTCATCGCCACCGGCATCCTCGGTGCGGTCGGCGCGCGCTATGTCTATCGTTTGATCCGCATCGAGGACCACGCCATTCGCGGCTTCGCCATTGGCCTCGCATCGCACGGCATCGGCACGGCGCGCGCCTTCCAGGTCAGCGAGCAGGCCGGCGCCTTCGCGGCGCTGGCGATGGGGCTCAACGGCCTGTTTACCGCCGTGTCGTTGCCGTGGCTGCTGCCGTGGATCGAATCCCTGTTCAACCCCTGACTCGCCCGCCACTGATGCAACGCCTCTATCACTGGTTCGACCGCAACTTCCTGGAACTCGGTCGCGAGATGCGGCTGTCCTACCTGCCGCCGCTGATGGTCTACATGGCAGCCGGCGTATCGGGCCTGACCGGCCTGGTAGGCACCTTTTTCGTCAAGGAATACTTGGGCCTCTCGGCCGCCTTCCTGGCGGCACTCGGCTTCTGGGCGGGCATCCCGTGGGCGCTGAAAATGCCCATCGGCCACCTGGTGGACCTGCTCTGGCGCTGGAAGGCCGGACTCGTCTACCTGGGCGCCAGCCTGATCGCGGCCAGCATTCTCATCATGATCGGCCTGATCGGATCACCCGACGACATGCGCGCCATCATGAGCGCCGAACACTGGTTCGTCCTGGCCGCGCTGCTCTCCCCCGTCGGCTACGTGATGCAGGACGCCGTCGCCGACGCGATGACGGTGGAGGCGGTGCCGCGCTTCGAACCTGACGGCAGTCCCGTACCGGACGAGACGCGCCGGCTCATGAATACCACGATGCAGACCCTGGGCCGGGTGGCCATCATCGGGGGGAGCGTCCTCGTCTCGCTGGTGAACGTGGTGATGTTTTCCGGAACCGAAGCGCTGCCCCAGGCCGACAAGGTCGCGATCTATGTCGATATCTACCAGATGGCCCTGGTGATTCCAGCGCTCTCGGTCGCGGGCGTGGTCTGGGCCGCATGGCTGCACCGGAGCAAGCGCCGGCAGTTGGTGCGCGCCGGCGCCGACGGGGCGACCCTGAACGCCTTCGACCACCCGGCCGGCGACACGCTCGCCCGGCCCAACTGGTGGATCCTGGGCGGCAGCCTGGTCTTCGTGGTGATCACCGTGAGCGTGGGCCTGTCGGGCATCGACCATGGACAGGAGATCATCTTCGTCGGCAGCTTCGCCGTCATCGCCTTCCTAATGACGCGCCTGCTGCGGGAACTCGATGCGCCGGCTCGCAACACCCTCCTCGGCACCGCGATCGTGATCTTCGTGTTCCGCGCCCTGCCCGGGCCCGGCGCCGGCTCGACCTGGTGGATGATCGATGAACTCGGCTTCGACCAGAGCTTCCTGGCCAAGCTGTCGCTGATCGGCGCCACCCTGACCCTGGCCGGCCTCTTTCTGTTCCGGCGCATGATGGCCGAACGGTCGATTGCCTGGATCGTCGTCTTCCTGACGATCGTGGGGACGACCCTGGCCTTGCCGATCGTCGGTATGTTCTACGGGCTCCACCAGTGGACCGCCTCGCTCACCGGCGGCGTCGTCGACGCGCGCTTCATTGCACTGGTGGACACCGCCCTCGAGTCGCCGCTTGGCCAGATCGCGATGGTGCCAATGCTGGCCTGGATCGCCAACTCCGCGCCGGCCCACCTCAAGGCGACCTTCTTTGCAGTCATGGCCTCCTTCACCAACCTTGCCCTCTCCGCCTCGCAACTGGGCACCAAGTACTTGAACCAGGTCTTCGTGGTGAGTCGGCAGGTCAGCGATCCGCAGACAGGCGCCATCGTGACGCCGGCAGACTACAGCCAGCTCGGCGTCCTCCTCGTCGTCGTGACGATCATCGGGCTGGTGCTGCCGCTGGTGGCCATCGCGCTCACGCGTCTGACGGGCCTGCGCAGTGCATGAGGCGCACGCGCCCGGCTAAAGGTGGCCAGCGGGTCTGCCGTTAAGGCCCCAAACCATCGCGGGAATCCTCATGACACATGCCGTCCGGCGCCTGGCCCTGTCAGGCCTCCTCGCCTTCGCGTCACCGTACCTTCTGGCGGAAGACCGGCTCCGCGAACCGGTCGGCCTCGAAGCCGGCGCAGCAGCCATCCTGGACGCGATCGACTGGAACACCGCCGAGGTCATCGAGCTCACCCTCGAGGACCACAGCTACGATCCCCCGGACCTCGTACTGGACCGCAACAAGCCCTACATCCTCCGGCTGCGCAATGTCGGGCGCGTCTCCCACGACATGGTCGGCGGCTCGTTCTTCAGTGGCGTGGCGATCAAGATGGCACAGAACGACGCGGGCAGAGTGGTCACGCCTGTCCTGAAATCTGTCTACATCAAGCGCGGACAGCAGATGGAGATGTGGCTCGTCCCGATCCGGGCCGGTCACTACAGCTTCTTCTGCAGTATCGACGATCACCGCACACTGGGCATGGAAGGCGAGATCACGATTCGCTGACCAGGCGCTGTCGACAACGGCTTCGCCCGGCCGTTCATCCCGAAATTCGCAACAATCAATTTAACAGCGGGCTGTTTATCCCGCTGCCGGCTGCGATTAGAGTGTAGGTGTCATATCGCGCACCCAGACTCGAATGCAGACCCCAACCTCCCCTCGCTACGACGGCGTCGCCATCCTGCTGCACTGGCTGGTCGCGCTGATCATCATCGGCAACTTCGCGCTCGGCGTGTATATGCACGAGCTGCCCCTGACGCCCTGGAAGCTGAAGCTCTACTCCTGGCACAAGTGGGCGGGTGTGTCGGTCTTCCTGCTGGCTGCCGTCCGCATCCTGTGGCGAGCCACCCACCGCCCGCCCGCCCTGCCGGATTCGATGCCCGACTGGCAGAAGGCGGTCGCACACGGCGGACACCACCTGCTCTACCTGTTGATGTTCGCCGTGCCGGTCACCGGCTGGCTGATGAGCTCCGCCCTTGGCGTACAGACCGTGTACTTCGGCGTACTGCCGATTCCGGACCTGCTGGGCAAGAACAAGGAACTGGGCGACACGCTGAAAGTCGTCCATGAAGTGGCCAACGTCACGATGGCGGCCATCGTGCTCGGCCATGCCCTTGCCGCACTCAAGCACCACTACAAGGACCACGACGGCATCCTGTCCCGGATGGCGCCGTGGATCCGATAACCGGGAGTCACCCCATGAAGACCATTGTCGCCCTCGCGCTGGGGCTTGTTGCCCTGCCCGTTCCGGCCGCCGACTACGCCGGCTTCCTGACGGCCAGAAGCCAGGTGGAGTTCGTGTCCACCCAGATGAACGTGCCGGTCAAGGGGCGCTTCGGCCGCTTCGACGGCCAGATCCGCTTCGACCCCGCCAAACCGGCCGACGGCCAGGCGCGTCTGGAGGTCGAGCTGGCCAGCATCGAGACTGGCCTTGACGAGGCCGACGCCGAGGTGGCGGGCCCGGACTGGTTCGATGTGGCCAATCACCCCAAGGCGATCTTCGAGAGCACCTCGGTCACCCCGCTCGGCGACCAGGCCTACCGAATCAACGGGACGCTCTCGGTGCGCGGCACCACCCGAGACATCGCCACCGAGGCCCGCTTCGCCGAGCAGGATGGCGCCGGCGTGTTCTCCGGCAGCTTCATCATGAAACGCAAGGACTTCGGCGTCGGCCAAGGCATCTGGGGCGATACCAGCGTCGTAGCCAACGAAGTCGAGATCCGCTATCAACTGGCCGCCCCGGCCAGGTAACCCCGCTCAACTGCAACAGGAGTCATCCATGAAACGCACCACGCTCGCCGCCATCCTGACCGCCACCCTCGCCTCTGCCGCGGTTGCCGCGCCGGAGACCTACGAACTGGATCCGACCCACACGGCCCCTCGTTTCGAGTACAGCCATTTCGGCTATTCGACCCAGGTCCACCGCTTCGACAAGACCAGCGGTACCGTGATGATCGACACGGCAGCCAAGACCGGCTCGGTGGACGTGACGATCGACACCACCTCGGTCAACACGGGCTACGAGACCTTCGACGAGCACATCCAGGGCAAGGACTTCTTCGATACCGCGACCTACCCGACGATCACCTTCAAGTCCACCAAGGTGACCTTCGAGGGCGACAAGCCGGCCACCGTCGAGGGCAACCTGACGATCAAGGGCGTGACCAAGCGGGTCACCCTGACGGTGACGAGCTTCCACGCGATGCCGCACCCGATCAAGAAGGTGCCGGCCATCGGTGCCAACGCCACCACGACCATCAAGCGCAGCGAATTCAATGCCGGCAAGTACGCGCCCTACGTGTCCGACGACGTGACCCTGTCGATCGCCGTCGAAGCGTTCAAGCCCTGAGCGCACGGCACATCGCGTGACCAGGCCCGCCCCCGTGGCGGGCTTATTTTCGCCTGCCGGGTTTGCTGCAAGCGCGATGGCGAAATCCCGAAACCCGTCCTATAACCCTCTGAGATGCGAGCTTCCGCGAGCACGGCGGCGATCGTGCACTGAGACAAGGAGCAACGCCCATGAGAGAGACGCCCGGTGATAGCACCCCGCGTGAGGTGATGGAACGGCTTCAGGCCATGTCGCGTGGCCACAAGATCATTCTGGCCGTCGTGGTCATCTGGGCCATCCAGGCCCTGCCCAAGTGGGCGACCGCGATCCTTGCCGACGGAGAAACCTCCGCGGCGATCATGCAACTCTTCATCCGGCCACTCGGATAGCCTCGACGGCACCTGACACAGGGCGCGCGGCACCGTGCGCCTCTCCGTCGTGCCTTGAAATGCCTCCGGGTCTGCGTTAGTTAGTGGACTCGGGGTGCGCACTCGCGCCCCCGCCTAAACCCGGAGTTCCCATGACGTATTCCATCGTCGGCCGCGATCCTGCGGCCGGAGAGGTCGGCATTGCCGTCCAGTCCAAGTTTCCTGGCGTCGGCAGCATCGTGGCCCACGGCCAGGCTGGCGCAGGCTGCCTGGCCACCCAGGCCTTCGCCAATCCGGATCATGGCCGAGAGGGCACCGACCTGCTCGCGCTTGGCGCCAGCGCCACGGAGACCCTGTCGATCCTGCTGCGAGGTGACAGCGAACGCGATCTGCGCCAGATAGCCATCCTGCGAATCGACGGCGAGCCTGCCAGCCACACCGGCGAGGCCGTCGCCAGCTGGGACGGCTGGGCCGGCGCCCGCACGGGGCCCCATTCGGTCGCCAGCGGCAATACCCTGGCCGGTCCCGGCGTCGTCGATGCGATGGTCGAGACCTTCGAGGGCTGCGTCGGCGAGCTGTCGGACCGGCTGATTGCGGCTCTGGCTGCCGGCCGGGACGCGGGCGGCGAACTGCGCGGCCAGCAGTCCGCCGCGCTGCTGGTGGTCAAGCCCGGCGGCGGCTACGGCGGCCGCACCGGCCGCCACGTGGACGTGTCCATCTACGACCACCCGGAACCCATCGACGAGCTGGCTCGCTGCTACCAGCTCCATCGCCTGTCGTATTTCCCGTCGGACAGCTGCAACCTGGTGCCTATCGACGCGACGATCGCCGCGGAACTGAAGCCGCTCCTCGCCCGCGCCGGCTTTGCCGACCTCCCCGGCGGCGACACCTGGGACGACGCCTGCATTGCCGCAATGGCCCGTTTCATGGGTGTCGAGAACTACGACAACCGCATCCGTGGCGATGCCTTGATCGACCTGGAGGTCCTGGCCGACATCCGGCGCCGACACGACAGCGCTCCCACAGGCTCGCAGCACACGCGCCGCAGGGCATAAAATGCCGGGTTTCGGGCAAGCCCCCATCGTCCCCAGGAGATTCGGATGAAGTTTGGTACCCCCCACGCGCCCAGCGCGCTCAAGGTCATGCTGCTCGGCGCCGGCGAACTCGGCAAGGAAGTCATCATCGCGCTGCAGCGGCTGGGCGTGGAAGTGATTGCAGTCGACCGCTACGAGGGGGCACCCGGACACCAGGTGGCCCATCGCGCCCATGTCATCCCGATGACCGATGGCGCCGCATTGCGGGCCCTGGTCGAACAGGAGCGTCCGCACCTGATCGTACCTGAGATCGAGGCCATCGCCACCGACATGCTGGCCGAGATCGAGCAGGCCGGACTGGCCGAGGTGATTCCGACCGCGCGGGCCACCCAGCTGACCATGAATCGCGAAGGGATCCGGCGCCTGGCCGCCGAAGCGCTCGGCCTGCCCACCTCGAGCTACCGCTTCGCCGAGTCCCTCGACGAGCTGCGTGCCGCCGTGGGCGAGATCGGCTTTCCGTGCATCGTGAAGCCGGTGATGTCATCGTCGGGCAAGGGTCAGTCGATGCTACGCGGCGAAGACGACGTGCAGAGGGCCTGGGATTACGCCGCCTCCGGCGGGCGCGTCAATCAGGGGCGGGTGATCGTCGAGGGCTTCGTCGACTTCGAGTACGAAATCACCCAGCTCACCGTGCGCGCCTGCGACGAGACCGGCGCGGTCCAGACGTACTTCTGCGAGCCGATCGGCCATATCCAGGTCTCGGGCGATTACGTGGAATCCTGGCAACCCCAGGTGATGAGCCCGGCGGCAAAGGCCCGCGCACAGGAAATCGCGGCTGCGGTCACCGCCAACCTGGGTGGGCGCGGGCTGTTCGGCGTTGAACTGTTCGTGAAAGGGGACGAGGTGTGGTTCTCGGAGGTCAGCCCGCGTCCCCACGACACCGGGCTCGTCACGCTGTGCTCGCAGCGGTTCTCGGAGTTCGAGCTGCACGCGCGGGCGATTCTGGGCCTGCCGGTCGACGTGGCGCTGCGTGAGCCGGGTGCCTCGGCGGTGGTTTACGGCGGCATGGACGCCAGCGGCATCGCCTTCGAAGGCGTCGCCGAGGCACTGGCCGTACCGCGCTCCGATCTGCGCCTGTTCGGCAAGCCCGAGTCCTTCGTCAAACGCCGGATGGGCGTCGCCGTGGCCAATGGCAAGGATGTGGAGGAGGCCCGCGAGCGGGCCAAGCTGGCAGCCAGCCGGGTCCGACCGGTCGCCGGCTAGGATCGTCAGGCCATCCCGCGGCGGCCGAGCAACACCCACACGCCCGCCGCCGCGAGCAGGCTTCCGCCCGCCAGATTGAAGCGTCGCTGGGCGCCGGGGGTGCGCAGCATCCGCCGGGCGCCCGCCGCAAACACGGTGTAGAGCGTGGCGTTCAGTGTCGCCAGGAGCACGAAGGTCGCCGCCAGGATCCAGAGCTGCCGGTTCGCGTCGCCGGCCGGATCGACGAACTGGGGCAGGAACGCGCTGAAGAAGATGATGCCTTTCGGATTCAGGGCGGTCACGAGCCAGGTGTGGGCAAACAGGCGTCCGGTGCCAGGCTGCGCGGAGGCCCCGCACGCCGTCTCCGCGGGCAGTGACACCGCCCTTGAGCGCAACATCCGCAGCCCGAGATAGAGCAGGTACACGCCGCCGACGACCTTCACGACGGTAAACCAGAAAGCCGACGCCGCCAGCACGGCGCCCAGGCCAATGATCGACGCCAGCAGGGCCGTCGAGTCGCCGAGCGCCACCGCCGCCACCAGCGGGACGTTGGCGCGCGCGCCGTGATTGAGGGCGTAGCCGATCACGGTCAGGATGGTCGGGCCGGGTATGACCAGCAGGACCGTCGCGGCGAATACGAAGGCCAGCCAGGCTTCCATGGACATGCGGTGCGCTCCCATCCGAACGGACGTCCAGCGTACCGCCAACACGACGATTTGGCATCATGGTGTCAATCCGCCCACGCCCACCCGA
The DNA here is from genome assembly GCA_050303815.1 of Rhodocyclaceae bacterium. Lineage (GTDB taxonomy): Bacteria > Pseudomonadota > Gammaproteobacteria > Burkholderiales > Rhodocyclaceae > Cognatazoarcus. The sequence continues at coordinate 26,646 of JBNLCM010000115.1, read as the reverse complement.
GGGAGATCCCGTGCCGAGTCACCCAGCCCCGCTGCTTCCCGTCACTGTCGCCCTGATCGCCGCCCTCGTCGCCTCCGGCATCAGCCCCCATGACCGGCTGACCTGGCTGATGGAGGTCCTGCCCGTCATGATCGTGCTGCCGGTGCTGTGGGCCACACGAGCGCGCTTTCCGCTGACCACCCTGCTCTACGTGGGCATCCTTGCCCACGGTCTGGTGCTGATCCTGGGCGGAACCTACACCTATGCCCGCGTACCACTGGGCTTCCAGATCCAGGACTGGCTGGATCTCGCCCGCAACCCCTACGACAAGATCGGTCACGTATTCCAGGGACTGGTACCGGCGCTGGCGGCGCGCGAGATCCTGCTGCGCGGGGGCTACGTCAGCGGAGCGCGGATGCGCGCCTTCCTGGTGGTCTGCGTCGTACTGGCGATCAGCGCATTCTATGAGCTGATCGAGTGGTGGGCAGCCCTGGCCATGGGACAGGGCGCCGACGAGTTCCTGGGCACCCAGGGCGACCCCTGGGACACCCAGTCGGACATGTTCTGCGCGCTGCTCGGCGCCATCGCCGCCCAGCTAGTATTCGGCGGGGCACAGGATCGCCAGATCGCCACCCTCGGCGCACCAAGGCAGGCCTCGCCTACACCTTGAAGCGGCGGGTGTCGGCCAGCAGGGCGTCCGCCACGGAACGCAGCGCATCGGCAGTCCCCGAGGCTTCCGACACCTCCCGGTCGGCGGTCTCCGACATCGCCGCGATGCGTTCCACGTGCTGGGCAATCTGCTCGGCGGCACTGCGCTGCTCGGCCGCGGCATGGGAAATATCGCTGATCCGCGCAGCCGTGTCCGCGGCCGCCTCGTTGATCCTTGCGAGCGCGCCGGCCGCCTGATCCGCGAGTCGGGCACTGGCCGTCACCTGCTCGGCGCTGGACCGCATCCGCCGCAGGGACGACTCGGTGTCGGACTGGACCGCCTCGATCATCTGCGCGATCTCGCCGCTCGCCACCCGCGAGCGCTCGGCCAGCTTGCGGACCTCGTCGGCCACCACAGCGAAGCCGCGGCCCTGCTCGCCGGCCCGTGCCGCTTCGATGGCTGCGTTCAGGGCCAGCAGGTTGGTCTGGTCCGCAATCTCGTGAATCGTGCCGACGATCGAGCTGATCTCGGCGGCCCGCTCGCTGAGCTGGGCGACCCCCTGGGCGGAGCCCTGGACGGCTTCCGCCGCGCGATTGATTTCGCCGGAGGCCCGGCGGGCCAGCGCTTCGCCTTCCCGTGCCACCTCGTGGGCATCGTCGCTCAACCCGCGGGTCTCGTCGGCTTGCTGGGACACTTCGCCAATGCTCACCGTCAGCTCCTCCACGGAAGCCGCTGTCGCCACCGACGACTCGCTCTGCGCGCGGGCGCTGCCGGTCAGGGCGGCGACCAGTCGCGCCAGGGACTCGCTGCGTTCATTGACCGCGTCGGCGTGACTGATGATGCGCTGAACCATGCCCTGCAGCGAGGCCAGGAGGCGGTTGGTCGCGGCAGCGACGCGGCTCATCTCGTCGCCGGCCGGCTCAGCCAGGCGGACCGTCAGGTCGCCGCCGCCACCGGCTACCGCGTCCAGCGCCCCCGCCAACTCGTCGATGCGCTGATGCAGCACGGTCCGGAAGACCATCGTGACGACAATGCCGATCAGCAGCGCGGCCAGCGCGACAGCACCGGAAACGGCCATCGCGAACTGCCCGCCGGCGGCGAGTGCATCGGTGATATCCACGTCCACTTCCAGTATGCCGCGCACGTCGCCCATCTTCCAGTCGCGGCGCGGCGTATCCGGGTGGGCGTTGTGACAGTTAACGCACGCCTCGGCCACCATCTTGTCGGCAATGGCAACACGCAGGACCTCCCGCCCGTCCTTCTCGACGAGACGGACGAAACGCTCGTCGGGGCGCGCACTCAGGGTGTCCCAGGCGGACTTCTCGAACGGATCGAGCCGGCGGGCCGCCCGGTTCGGGAACGGGAAGGCGCTGTACAGCGCGAGCGACGTGCCCTCGGCCTTCAGTTCGGTCGACAGGTCGTGGATCATCGTCGCCGGCAGGGGAATGCGATTGGGGTCGTCGCGGTGCTCGAAGTGGGGCTTCATGGCGCCATTGCGGACAACCTTGCCGACCACGTTCTGGGTGTAGTACTTGCGGATCGCCTTGAACTGGTCAACGGTGCGCTGGGCATTGGCGGCAGCGCTTTCGACAGCCCGCTCACGGACCATCTGTGGGATGAAGAGGGCGCAGGCGGCGATGAGTGCGGCCAGCACGGCGAGCACGGGGACGTTGATCTTCCAGAACAGGCTGCGGGGTACGAGGCTCATGGCGATGCCATCCTTGATGGGCAGATACCTCGCATTCGGCTGCACAGGGCCAAGCTTAAGAGCAACTGTTAATTTTGTTTTCCGATTCTTGCCTGAAGTCAAGAAACGTCAGTCATGCGCCACCGGGCGGCATCTGCGGAACGCGCCTCCACATGCGCCGGGGCCGCGAGCGCATGCCATCGCAGGCGCCCGCGGCCCCAGCCTGATCCGCCAGACACCTGTCCCCAGGCCCTAGTGGCTGGTCCCCTCGGACTTGGTGATCTTGTTGAAGAGGTTGTATTTGCCGACCGGCTTCGACGCCGGCAGGCGCTTGATCTCCTCGAGGGTCACCGCGTCGTAGAAGATCAGCGCGCCCTCCTGCTCCCACAGGCTCGCGATGGCGTAGCGGCCGTGGCGGTCGAACTCGATGTGAGCCAGCGTCTTGCCGGGTTCGGGTCGAAGCGACCGGACGACCTCGAGGGTCTCCTTGTCGATCACCTGCAGGGTGTCACGCCCGGTCGGGCTCATCATCGAGTCGACAAAGGCGTAGCGCGACTGCTCGTGGCTGCGCATGAAGAAGCCAGGGCCCAGGGTCGGGATCCGCTTGATCGTCTTCCAGTTCGCCATGTCGATGACACTGACGACACCGTCCTTCAGGTTGGGACTACCCATCACCCGGCGGCCCTGGTAGTTCCAGGTGATGCCCGAGCCAAGATGGGGCATGCCCGGGATATCCAGCTCCGCCACCGCCTTGCGCACGTCGAGGTTCACCACCTGCCCCTTGCCGCCCCGGGTCGTCCCCATGACTTCGGAATAATCCTGGGTGAAGAAGAAGTCGTCCATCGGCGCGTCCAGCATCGAGCGGCGCGGATTCAGGTAGCCGGGAACGAAGGTCCCCTCCTTGTACTGATAGTCGTGCACCAACCCCTGGGCGATCGGTTCGACGGCCTTGGTGTAACTGATCTCCCAAACCTCCGGCACGTCCTTGAGTGCCGCGACGAAGGACTGCCGGGGGGACGCGTCATAGACCGCGGAGACGCGCGAGCTGAGCTTGCCAGCCGCGTCGGTCACCGCAATCGCCTTGATCAGATTCAGGTCGCCGTCGAGCAGCACCAGCGTGTTCGGCAGGTAGTTGGCCACCGCCACGACCTGTCCGTCCGCCGAGACCGCCGCATTGCGCGTGTTGATGCCCGCGCGCACCTCGGCGACCATCGTCAGGTTCCAGATGTCGAACTTGCTGATCCAGCCGTCGCGGCTTGCGAAATAGACGTAACGACCATCCGGAGTGAACTTGGGACCACCGTGCAGCGCGTAACGCGAGGGAAAGCGATGGATGCGCTCCATCCGGTCGCCATCGAGGACACTCACGTGGTGGTCTCCCCCCTCCACGACGATGAAGAGGTTCATCATGTCGGCCTCGAACGCCGGCTCGTCGGGCAGCGAGCCGGCCGCCACATGCTCGATGCGCGAGGCCCGGATGTCATCATCGGTCCATTGCGGCGCCGGCACCACGGGCGTGTAGATCCAGTCGGCCAGCGCCGCGAGCGCGGCGGCATCCAGCCGGTCGCCAAAGGCCGGCATCTGGGTCGCCACCCGGCCGTCGCGGATGGTGTTGAGGGCCGCCGTCTTCTTCAGGCGCGCCAGGTTTTCCGGCAACAGGGCCGGACCGGTGCCGCCGAGGCGCCCGGCGCCATGGCAAGCGGCGCAGTGGGACGCGTAGGTCGCTTCGGGCCCGTCCGCGGCGCCGGCCCAGGCGGCTGCAAGGGCCGCCAGCACGAGGACGGCGGCGTGGGTGAGTATGCGCATCATGGCCGTCCCTCCGACACCTCCGTGAGCCGCACCCAGGGGGTCACGCGAACCCGCTCACCACCAGGGGCGATGCCCAGCTCCGCGTCCTCCAGGTAGCAGCCCGGGTCCTCCTGCCAGGGGTCGCCGGTGACCTGCTCAGCCCGTACCCGCGAGCTGCCATTGCAGACATCGACGTAGGTGCAGGCGCCGCAGCGACCCTTGAGCGGACGGGGACGCTCGGCGAGCCCGGCCATCAGGGGCGCGGTCCGGTCCTGCCAGATCTCGGAGAAGGCCCGCTCGCGCACGTTGCCCAGCGTGTGGTGCCACCACATGGTGTCGGGATGGACATTGCCCAGGTTGTCGATGTTGGCCACACCGACCCCGCTGGCGTTGCCGCCCCAGCGGGAAAGCACGGCCCGCATGTCGTCCAGTCGCTCCGGCAGGTGTCGGGCAAGCCAATGCAGGAAGTAGACCCCGTCCGCGTCGTTGTTTCCTGTCGTGAAGTCCTTCGGCCGGCCAGTCGACTCGAGCGCCCAGCAGGTGTCGAACAGCAGGTCCATGGCGTCGCGCGTCATGCGGTGGTGTGCATCGTCGCGGCGGTGCTTGTTGCCTCGCCCCGCGTAGTTGAGGTGCGACAGGTAGAAGCGGTCGATGCCTTCGTCCTCGACGAGTTGCAGCAGGGCCGGCAGGTCGTGGGCGTTGTCACGCGTGAGCGTGAAGCGCACGCCGACCTTCAGGCCGAGGCCGCGGGCCAGCCGCAGGCCGGCGATCGAGCGGTCAAACGCGCCGTCGAGCCGGCGGAAGCGGTCATGAGTATCGCGGATGCCATCGAGGCTGATGCCCAGGTAGTCGAAGTCGACGGCCGCGATCCGCTCGGCCATCGCTGGATCGATCAGCGTGCCGTTGGTGGACAGCCCCACGTAGAAGCCCAGCGCCTTGGCCCGTGCGGCGATCTCGAAGAGGTCATCGCGCAGGAGCGGTTCGCCGCCCGACAGGATGAGCACCGGCACGCCGAAGCCCTTCAGGTCGTCCATCACCGTCGCCACTTCGGCGCTCGACAGCTCGCCGGCGAAATCCTTGTCGGCGCTGATCGAGTAGCAGTGCTTGCAGGTGAGGTTGCAGCGGCGGATCAGGTTCCAGATCACCACCGGTCCACGTCCGGCAGGCGCGTCGGGCCGTCGGGTCCGGCCACCCTGGCCGGCAAGCTGGCGCATGTAGCGCGAAATCCTGAACACGGTGCCCTCCGTCACTGAAGCCTGGCACCGATTGTCGTCAGTGGCCCTCGTCGGGGCCTTGATGGCCATCAAGGGGCCGGGAAGGTGCGTGGCCGGCGATCAGACGGGCCAGCTCGCGCTCACCCGGCGGTGTCGGCAGGACCACCCGTGAGCCCGGCTGGCGTCGAAGCCAATCGCGGGCAAGGAGGCGCTCGAAGAGTCGGGCGCCGAGCGCGCCGCCCAGGTGGTAACGCCGCTCGCTCCAGTCGAGGCACGGGCGGCACGGCTGGCGCCGGCCGCGCAGGGTCCCGACCTCGATCCCGAGGCGGCCGAACCAGTCCGCCGCTGCCGGCCCCGGCAGCACGTCCTCGCCGTCCACCACGATGACCTCGCCGGCCGCCATGGCCTCGAACAGCCCCACCGCCAGTTCGCCGGCGAGGTGGTCGTAGCAGGCTCTCGCGCGACGCAGCGCGGGCTCGCGCGGCGAACGTCGGACGCGCACGGCACCAGTCCGAAACGCCACGCCCATCAGCAATTCAAGCAGGCTCGCGACGTCCGGATCGGCGAGGCGAAAGTAGCGGTGGCGGCCCTGCCGGCACACCGATACCAAGCCGGCCTCGACGAGGCGCGCGAGGTGCGCGCTGATCGTCGCCCGCGTCACGCCGGCCACGGCCGCCAGCTCGGTGGCGGTCAGCGCCCGGTCGGCCATCAGCGCGGACAGCACCTCCGCCCGGGTGGCGTCGCCGATCAGCGCCGCGACGCGCGCAATATGGGGACCGTCTTTCATGGTTCGATCGTAGGCGAAGCATCGCGCCAGCTCAAGGTGACAGAATGAGGACTCGACCTGCCGGAGCCAACCCATGATCGTCTGCCTCATCCACTACCGCATCGACCCCTTCCAGCGCGACGCCTTCCACCGCTATGCCGAGGCCTGGGGGCGCATCATTCCCCGCTGCGGCGGGCATCTGCTGGCCTACCTCAGCCCGCACGAGGGGCGCAACGACGAAGCCTTCGGCCTGATCGGCTTCGATTCGCTGGCCGCCTACGAGCGCTATCGGGAACGCCTCCGGGCCGATCCGGAGGGTCGCGAGAATTTCGCCTTCGCCCAGCGCGAGCGCTTCATACTGGGCGAGACACGGACCTTTCCGGCGGTCGTACCCGGCACCTTCGGTCGAGCGCCCACACAGGCGGAGGCGGCATCATGATTGCAGTCATCTTCGAACTGGTCGTCGCCGAGGACCAGAAGTCGGCCTATCTGGACACGGCCGCCACCCTCCGCCCCCAGCTCGAGACGATGGACGGTTTTCTGTCCATCGAGCGATTCCAGAGCCTCTCGGATCCAGGCAAGCTGCTGTCGCTGTCGTTCTGGCGGGACGAGGCGGCGGTGGCCCGCTGGCGCAACACCGAGGCCCACCGGGCGGGCCAGGCTGCCGGGCGCGACCGCATCTTTACCGATTACCGGCTGCGGGTCGCAGCGGTCGTCCGCGACTACGGCATGCACGACCGCGAGCAGGCGCCGGCCGACTCGCGGTCGCGCCACGGCTGAGCGCGCGCCACCCGATGCCCCTCGCACCCCTTGCCGACCCGATCTGGTGGGCCGCCACCGCAGTGATCGCGCTCGGGTGTACGGTGCAGACCGCAATGGGCTTCGGCCTTGCCCTGGTCGCCGCCCCGCTGCTGGTGCTGTGGGAGCCCGCCTGGGTGCCCGCCGTGGTCACCTGCGCGGCCCTCCAGCTGAGCCTGCTCAACACCGTGCGGCTGCATGCCTCGGTGGCATGGCGGTCCATGCTGCTCCCGATGCTGACTCGCATCCCCGGCACACTGGCGGGGGCCTGGCTGCTGACGCGACTCGATACCGCGGCATTGCAGCTGATGGTCGCGGTCATGGTGCTCGCAGGGGTGGCGGTCTCGGCCATCGGCAAGGCTTTCGAGCCCACCCTGCTGCGACTCGGCCTCGCCGGACTCGCGTCGGGCTTCACCGGCACCACCACGTCGATCGGCGGTCCTCCGATGGCCCTCGTCCTGCAGCACGGCAGCGCCGAGAGCATTCGGGCCAACTTGTCGTTCTATTTTGTCTACAGCTGCGTGCTGTCGCTGGCGAGCTATCGGATCGTAGGGCGATTCGACAATACGCTGGTCGTCGCCGGGCTGCTCCAGCTGCCGGCGGTGGTGCTAGGTTTCGCGCTCGGGCGACGCCTCCGGCACTGGGCCGACGGCCGCTTCCGGCCGTTCCTACTGGTGCTGTGCAGCCTCTCCGCCGTCGTCGCGATGTTCGGCGCACTCACACACTGAGCCTTCCGCCGCAAGCGCCTGCATGTCGTCGAGCAGGGCGAACACCGTGTCGCCACTCTGTCCGATGCGCTCGAAGTAGCGACGCGCGGTCGGATCATCGACCCGCTCGCGACCCAGCTGGGCATAACCGAGCATCGAGTGCAACGGGATCCGCAGGCGTGCGAGGTGAGCCGCCCGCTCCTGCCGCAGGCGCACCGCTTCGCGCTCGGCCGCCCAGCGCGCCTCGCGGGCCTCCCGCAGGGCTTCGGCCCGCGCAATCTCTGCCCGCAGCCCCGTTTCGACCAGGGCCGCTCGCCCTCGCCCCATCGCCAGCAACAGCAGCGCAACCAGCCCCACCGCGACGAAGTTGGCGAGCGAGGCCCGCTCATCCTGCACCGCCCCCGCCGCCGTCGACGTCGCGAGCCCGGCAACAAACGCGGCAAACGCCGGGAAATGGGCCGCCAGCCAACCACTGCCCACCACGCCCAGCGCCCCCAGCAGCAGGATGCCGAAGCCGATCGGCAAGCCGGCTCCCCCCTGCGCCAGGGCGACGGGCAGCCCTCCCCAGACCATCCCGGCAGCCAGCGCCAGCGCGCACAGGCCATGTAGCCAGCCGCCGGCGGCCTGGCGACGGTCGCTGCCCCGTCGCCAGCAGCGGCACAGCAGGCAGCGGAGGCCGGTCACGACGAACAGGACAAGAATCCAGACGACGATGGCGTGGTGGAAACGGCCGACCGCGACGGCACCCACGGCGGCGGCCAGCGACGCGCCGACGATCGCCGGCGTGGCCTCGAGCAGGAGCGCGACCCGCTGGCGCCGGAGGCGCGCATCGTCGGTGCCAGGCGAGCCAGGCGGGAGGGCACCGGCGCGGGAAACAGTGGATGGGCTCATGGGGCTGGGCTGATCCTCTGAGGGAACATGCGACAGTCGGATCATAGAGCAGGAACGGGGCTCGTTCCGAAATCGCCGCGATCCGTGGTCGGCCAGGGGCCGGCGCGCTCAGGCAGCCTTTGCCGGGTCAACCGGGTCGGGCAGCTCGATACGGATCTCAGTGCCACCCCCATCGCGCGACAGCGCCATGATATGGCCCCCGTGAGCCTCGATGATCTCCCGGCAGATGGCCAGCCCCAGGCCGGTTCCCCCCGCTCCGGTCCGGGTCTGGCTGCTTTGGACGAACTTGTCGAACACCAGATCCAGTTCGTCCTCCGGAATGCCGACGCCTTCGTCGATGACGCTCAAGCGATGCCTTCCCTCCTCGCCCTGCCCGAGCACGAGCGAGATGGTGCTGCCTTCGGGTGAGAACTTGAGGGCATTGCTGACGAGGTTGCGCAGGACCTGCATGAAGCGCGCTTCATCGAGCGGAAATCGGACACCGGCACCGCCGGACGCGATGCCCAGGCCAATACCGCGCGCGCGGGCCTCTGGCGTGAACTCCGCGGCGGTCGCCTCGACCAGGCGGATCGGGTCCATGGGCCGGAAGGTGAATTCCATCCGTCCCGATTCCATGCGTGCCAGATCGAGCAGGTCGCCCAGCAGGACGAGCAGGCCCCGCGCGCTGGACTGAATGCGTTCGAAGTAGCGACGCAGCCGCTCCTCCTCCCCCTTCTCGATCCCGAGCTGGGCGTAGGCCAGCACCGCGTGCATGGGCGTGCGCAGTTCGTGGGACATGTTCATGAGGAACTGGTTCTTCGCCAGGTTGGCCTCCTCTGCCGTCCGGCGCGCGCCCTCCTCGGCCTGTACCGCCGCCTCGAGCCGCATCTGCAGGCGAATGCCGCGTTCGTTCGCGAGCGCGCTGCGTCGCCCGCCGACCAGCAACAGGACCAGGAAGAAGATCAGCATCGGGGACAGGGTTCGGGTGCTGGCGCTTTCCTGCTGCGCAAAGTGGATGATCGCCGGCAACAACATGCAGGAAAGGTAGACTGCATAGGCGCGGAAATGGTTGACGTGGGAGACGACCACCGCGGCCGAGATGCCCATCATCAGCGCGGCAATGGCCGGCCTGAAGTTGCTCTCCTCGGTCGGGAGCAACCAGGTGGCGAGTAGGCTCCAGCTCAGCCCGGTCAGGGCGGACAGGGCCATCACGATGCGCGACCAGCCGCGCGCGCGCGCCTCGGCATCCGGATCCTGACGCCAGACGTAGAACGCCAGCAGGCGCGCGGCGCTGACCGTGCCGATGATCCACATCCAGGGGGACAAGGTCATGCCGGTCGGCAGGCCGTGGCGAAAGAAGATGTGCATCGCGTAAGCCGCCAGGGCGGTCGCGAACACCATCGAGGGCGCGCTCCGGAGCACGGCTCCGTTCTGGCTGTCGAGCACCCTGAGTTCCTGCCTGGCGCGATCCGCTTCGGGCGAATCCGGATCCGGTCGGTTCATGGCAACGCCTGCGATAGACAAAGAGGTAACGGCTGAAGGCCCCTGCCGCTTGAGGGTACCCGCCAAACCCGAGCGACATCGTGTTCACACATGGGTGGCGCGATCAGGCACGATGGCCGTTGACGCAACCAGTCGCGCACCGACGCAGAGCTCGACCGTGAACCAGTCCACCCCGCTCGCCCTGTCCGCACCGGCCTTCATCGACGTGGAAGCCTCTGGCCTCGGCCGCGGCAGCTATCCCATCGAGATCGGCATCAGCCTGCCTGACGGCGATCGCCAATGCTGGTTGATCCGGCCGCCCCCGCACTGGACCCACTGGGATGCCGCGGCGGAGGCCATCCATCGTATTCCCCGTATACGCCTGCTGGACCGGGGCCGGCCGGCCGACGAGGTGGCAGCCGAACTCAACGAGCACCTGAAGGGCCGCATCGTGTATTCCGACGCCTGGGGCAACGACATGCCGTGGGTCGCGCGCCTCTACGAAGAGGCCGGCCTGCCACAGCGATTCCGGATTGAGTCGCTACGGCGACTGCTGGACGAATCCCAGGCCGCCGCCTGGCACGGGGCGAAGGCGGCGGTCATGGCCCGGGAGGGTTGCGCACGGCATCGCGCCAGTTGCGATGCGATGATCCTCCAGCAGACCTGGCTGGCGCTCAGCCACCTGCGTCAGGCCTGAGCCGGCGTGTCGGGGCAAGCCCGACATCGGGCGCCACTGTGTCGCACACCGCACACGCGGCCCGCCTCGCCACCCCCACCCAAGTCTTTGTTTATCCTCGACTTGCCGAGCGGGCGCGGCATTTGCTGAATGCTGATCGTGAACTGTCACCACGAGAAGCCGTCATGACACCCGAGCTCCGCGACACCCTGCTGGAAGGCCTATCCAACGGCGACATCGTCCCCTATCTGGGCCCCGGCGTCCTGGCCGACGTACGGAATGCCACCACCGGCGAGCCCATGCCGGCCACGAGCGAGGCCCTGATCCTGGCCATGAACAATGGCCGGCCGATGGCGCCGAAGCTGATGTATGAATTTCCCCGCGCCGCGATGAACGTCGAGCTGAAGCGCGGGCGCAGCACGGTCAATCGCTTCCTCACCCAGACCTACGGCCAGACCGAGTGGACGCGAAGCACCACCCATGACTGGCTGCAGCGGCTCCAGCCGCGGTACGTGATCGACATCAATCGCGACACCCAGCTGCAGGACAGCTACGCCGGAACTCCCCACAACCTGATCGTCGGCGTGGCCCGCATCGGCGGCACGCCCTTCCGCTACAAGCTGTTCCACTGGGATGGCAGTGCCTACGGCGAGGTCGAGCAGTTCGACATGTCGCTGCCGATCCTCTTCAAGCCCATGGGCACGCCCCGACCCGAGGCCAACTACATCGCCTCCGATGCCGACTATGTGGACTACATCACCGAGCTGATGGGCGGCTTCGCGATTCCGCCGCAGCTCAAGACGCTGCGACAGGGACGACGTTACCTCACGATCGGCCTGCGCCTGAACCGCGATACCGAACGCATGGTGCTGTCCGACATGATCTACGCCGCCGCGAGCCCGTCGGGCTGGGCACTGATTCCCGAGCCGACCGCCAAGGAGCGTCGCTTCTGCGCCAAGCTCGGCATCGAACTCGTCGAAGCCGACATTGCCGACCTGATCGGCGTGACCGAACCCGCCTGACCCCTGCCCGGAGACCCCGAGATGCTGGTTACCACATCCCTGATGGAGCGCTATTCGCCCCGCTTCTTCAACGCCAACTTCTGCGAAGCCGGCAGCCGCGATGGCTGGCAGGCCTACCGCGGCGAGATCGCCTTGAAGGAAGGCGAGATTGCCGACGCCCAGGGCCGCCGCAAACCGCCCGTCAATGTCCTGAAGCAGGTCATCCTGCTGACCGCGGGTGATTCGCTGAAACTCGTTGCCGGCTCCCTCGACGAGCTGCAGGCGTTTCCCCTGTTCGCCGAAACCTTCGGCGACGCCCTCCAGCCCGACACCGCGGTAGTGCTGTTCACTGTGAACATCCCCGAAGCCTTCCAGGCGGCCGTGAATGGTGCCACGCTGCACTTCATCCCGATGGTGCAGGGCATGGTGTGGACCGAACTGTCGGATATCGTCGCCCTCGAGAAGGGCGATTTCAAGGGCCAGAGCGCTGCCGACAAGGTGATCACGCTGTACGACGCAGTGGCCGGGCACGACTTCAAGCTGCCCGCCTCGACCCTCGAAGCCGCCCTTGAGACCACCAATGACGCGCGCCGGGAGAACCACGGCGCGATCTGAGCAATCACCCTCCCGCTCGCAAGCTGGCTGGCCGGGCCCGCCGCCCGGCCCCCTCGCGGATGCCAACCCTGACAGAGCGTTTGGCGGGCCGGCCCCAGCGGTTGGTCCGCCGTATTTTTTCTCTTCCCCGCCACCGCGCCAGCCCTCAGGTGCCGATGCGCAGCCCCGACTTCTTCAGGATGCGGCTTGAGAACAGGACGTCGTGGCTACGACAGTCCCGGTGCAGGATGGCCCGGATCTCGGCCACATGGGCCAGGACCTCGTCCCGGCTCGTGCCATGCACCATGGCGAACAGGTTGTAGGGCCAGTCGGGCAGCGCGCGCGGGCGCCGATAGCAGTGGGTCACGAAAGACAGGGCACCGATCCGCTGCCCGAGCGCGTCCACCCGGTCGTCGCGCACGTCCCATACGCTCATGCCATTGGCGGTGTAGCCGATGGCATAGTGATTGGGCACCGCGCCGATTCGCCGGATCACGCCACGGGACAGCAGCGACGCGAGCCGCCCCTGCACCTCGGCCTCGCTGCAGCCCACCTGCGCGGCGATGGCCGCATAGGGACGTGACACCAGGGGCAAGCCCGCTTGCGTGGCCACCACCAGCCGGCGGTCAAGATCGTCAGTCATCGCCAGCCCTCCGCACCGACAGCCGCATATCCACGAAGTACTCCCGCTCCTTTGGAAAGGCCCTGACCGCGAGGCCGGTCTCGCGCTCGATCCGCGCGATCGCCTCCCCGATGCCGGCGGCCGTTTCGGTCGCGAGGACGAACCACATGTTCAGGCGGTGCTCGCGGCGGTAGTTGTGGGCCACCTCCGGCAAGGCATTGACCAGCTCGGCGACCTCGTCGAACCGCGCTTCCGGCACCGCAAGGGCGGCGAGCACGAACCGCCCGCCCATGCGCTCGACCTGGAACATCGGACCAAATCGGGTCAGTACGCGCGCCGACAGCATCCGGTCGAGGCGGGCAAGCAGTTCCGACTCGTCGAGAGCCAGCGTCTCGGCCACCGCCCGGTACGGCTCGTCAACCAGCGGAAACCCGCCCTGCAAGGCATCGATGATGCGCCGGTCGGTGGCGTCGATAGGCGTTCGTCCCGCGGACTCAGGCATCGGCGCCGACCGCGTAGCGCGCCCCGCACTGCTTGAAGCGGCGGGTCGAGAAGAGCAGCTCGTGCGGATGGGCTTGCAGCCCGCAGCGCGCCTTGATGACCCGCAGCCGGTCATGGACCTCGGCCCGATCATGCCCATGGATCATGCAATACAGGTTGTACGGCCAGCCCGCCGCCCGACGGCGCCGGTAGCACAGATTGACGCCATCGAAGGCGGCCAGGGCCTGGCCAAGCCGGTCGGCCTCGGCGTCAGGCACGTCCCAGACCCCCATGGCGTTGGCCCGCCAGCCCAGTTCGTGGTGGCGAACGACCACGCCGAAGCGCTTGAGCGTGCCGTCGTCGAGCCAGCCGTGGAGTTGCCGGATCACCGCGGATTCGCTCAACCCCGCGCGGCGCCCGACGGCCTGGAAGGGCCGTTTCAGGATGGGCAGGCCGCTCTGGATGGCTGCCATCAGCGACAGCTCGTCGCGCTCGGGCATGCGCTGTGGCATGACCGGACGCATGGCGCCATGGCGCACGCGAGCGCCCGACCCCAGGTCGAAGCCGAGGTCGATGTGGTACTCCGTCTCGAGCGGCAGCGTGATGATCGGGCAACGCGTCGCACGATGGATGTCGCGCAGGACCCGGGCGAGGCTGACCCGATCCGGCGCGGTCACGACGAACCAGAGATTCCACTCGTGCTCGCGCAGGTAGTTGTGATTGACGCCCGCAAAGGCCGAGACGGCCGCGGCGATCTCGTCCACGTGCCCGACCGGCGCCTGCAGGGCAGCCAGCGTACTCGCCCCGATGCGGCGCGGCGAGAAGACCGGACCGACGCGGCTGATGGCACCGGACAGCTGCAGGTAGGCAATACGCTCGATCACACGCGTTTCGGCACAAGCGAGCGACCGCGCCAGGCGCGCGAAGGGTCGGGTCTGCAGCGGAAAGTCGCGCTGGAACTCATTGAGCAACTGCCAGTCCAGACCATCGTCATGGCGGGCAAAGACAGCGCTCGGACCCGGCGAACCAAGCTGTGTGTGCATGGTGAGTGCCTCCCAACGGCTAGAAGCCGATCCGGCTCGCGCGGGCCGTAAAGAAGATCCCCGACGGCGCCCGGGCCGGCAGGACCTCGAGCGCTTGCAGCGAATCCGTGTCGTAGACGGTCACGCGGTTGTCATCGCGCGAGGACACCCACACGTGCTCGCCGCGGGGGGTGAACTCCATGTGCAGGACAGCCTTGCCGGGCGACAGCGTGGCAAGCAGGCGGCGGTCGAGGGTATCGATGACCTGCACCTGGGCGTTGTCGGGAAACGCGAAATTGACCCACACCTGGCGGCCATCCGGGCGAGCCATCACGAACACCGGCTGGCCGGCCACCGGGATGCGCCCGACCTCCTGCCAGGTGGTCATGTCCAGCACCAGCACCTCATGGCGACCGACCGCCGGCAGATAGGCCTTGCCATCGGCGACCGCCCAGCCACGCAGGTGGGGCATCTTGTAGACCGGCAGCTTCTCTTCGCCCCGGCCGTAGCCATCCAGGATGCGCCGAGCACCATGTTGCGGTTGCCACAGGTCGAGCAGCGAGATGCCGTCTTCGCCGAACAGGCCGGCCATGAAGTAGCGACCACCCGGCGTCACCAGGCCGTCATAGGGCTGCTTGCCCGCCGGGTAACGCTGCGTGACGGGCGCGGCCGGCTCGGAGAAGTCGGTGACCCAGATCTCGCCAGCCTCGAACAGGGCATAGGCGAAGCGGTTGCCCGACACGTCGGCGAGCCCGACTACCTTCGAGAAGCGACCCGGCGCGTACTCGGCCGGCACCTCCGAGACCAGCTCGAGGGTGTCCGCGTCAAAGGCCCTGATACCCCCCGGCTCGTAGTTCTGGGCGACGACCAGGCGGCCGTCCTGGGAGATCGAGCCGCCGATCGAGTTGCCCGCCTGCACAATGCGACGATCGATGCGCCGGGTCAGAAGGTCGACCTTGGTGAGCCCGCCATCCCGTCCGAAAACATAGGCATGGCGCCCGTCGCGCGAGTAGGTGGCATGCGCGTGGGAAAGATCGCCCAGTCCCTCGACGCGCCCGAGGCTCTTCCGGCGGCTGTGATCGACGATCTGGACGCTGCCGGTGGCGCGCTCGATCACGATGCCGAGGTCACCGGTGCCGCGCAGTTCGCTTGCGACCGGCGGGTGGGCACAGGCGGCCATCAGGACCACTGCCGCCGCGGACACGGCATGACGCCAGCGTGACAGGGCAGTCATGAGCCGGCTCCCTGCGCCACCGCCGGGAAGCCTTCTCGCAGGCGCGCGACGATCCATTCGGCCTCGGCCTCATCCACGAACCGCGACCAGCCGGGCATGGGGGTGCCGGGACGGCCCCCCATGACGGTGGCCACGAGCGAGGCGGCCGGCTTGCCGGCCAGAGTCTCCGGCAGGAGGGCCGGGCCGAGCCCGCCCTTGAGGGTCAGTCCATGGCAGGAGCCGCAGTCCTGCCGGACCATCCGAACGAGTTCGGCGCGACGCGCCGGATCGGGTCCGGCGGCCTGGGCCGTGACGACACCAAGGCCTGTCAGGGCCAGCAAGACCAGTACATGTACCACCAGGGTCCGGTCCATTCTTCGCTCCCGCTGCTTGACTGCCATGCATTCTGGAACTGCCCGCCCGGTCAGACCTTGACCGGCATCAATCCGGCCCGGCCGCCATGAAAACGGGCGCCGCAGCGCCCGTTGGCCGACCGGAAGGGCTGACGCCCCCGTTCAGGGTTTGACCACCACCACGCCCTGCATCTCCGGGTGCGGCCCACAGCGGTAGGGGATACGGCCGGGCACTTCGAAGACGTGGCTCCAGCTCTCGTCCGGGAAGAAGCGCTCGCTCTCCAGGGCGCGTCCGTCCACACTCAGGACAACGGAATGGCTGGTGCGCTTTTCATCGTTGGTCCAGCGAACCGTATCGCCGACGCGCACCACCACCTCGGCCGGCTGGAAAGCGTAGTCGCGGATGTGCACCTCGACCGTTTCCGCGGCGGCGCCCAGACCGGTCAGGCCGATGGCCAGGCCGGTCAGGGGTTTGCGCAGGAAGGGCAGCCGCGCGGGAGCCATCGCCGAGTTACTGCTTGGTCGCCTGGATGTCACCCTCGGCGTCGATGCCGAGGCGATAGCCCAGGGAGACGTGGTGGAAGCGGCCGGCCGCACTGTCGTCATGAATCGCCATGCCGAAATTGACGGTCTCGCCCGGCGCCAGCGCAACATCGCCCTCGCCGCCGGTCAGCTTGCGGGTGAAGGTGACGGTCCAGGTGTCTCCCTGCTTCTCGCCCTTGGCGTCAACCAGGGCCTTGCCACCGTCCATCACGCGCTTGTCGGCCACGTAGCCGTCGTGCTTCTCGCCGTTGCTGCGCCACTGGACCAGGTCGTAGAACACGCCGCCCGCCAGCGAGCCGCCCTCGATGTACTTTGTCTTGTCCTTGTTGCCCTCGGGCATCGTGCGGGCGTCCTGGTGGCAGGTCTCCCAGCAACCCGACAGATCGGCCCGCTCGACCTTGCCGGCCTCAAGCATGAAGGCCACCTTGACGGGGTTGTCCTTGTCCATGGCCGGGGCGCCGGAGGCCGGCGGCTCCTTCCAGGTGAAGCGCAGGTAAAGGTTGGCGCCGTCATGGGCGGCCTGCACCTTGACGGGGATCGCCGCGGCCTTGCCCTTGATCGGACTCGGCTCGATCTTCGCACCGCTGACGATCTTCTTGCCCATGTCGCCCGTCTCCTCGGCGTGGCACTCAAGGCAGGAGTCGCCTCGCTTCAGGCCGCGCCAGCCACCGTGAGCCGAGCCGTTGACGATCCACTCGATCGGCGACACGCCGGGGTAGAAGAGACCGACCGTGGTGGCCGGGACAGTACTCCAGTCGGCCGGTTCGGCCGCCTGAACGCCACCACAGCCGAGGGTGCCCAGCAGGCCGATTGCGATGGCCGTGTTTCGTAGGTTCATGATTCGCTCCCGATTCTGGTTCGTGGTTGCGGACAGGCCATCGTCAGCCTTGGTCCTCTTCCGTCATGCCTTCCGGCTTCTTGTGAGCAATGCCCTTGTGGCAGTCGATGCAGGTCATGTTGTCCTCGATCGCATAGCCGTGCTGCTTGCTCGCCCGCTTCTTCTGGGCTTCGACGTTCATGCCATCAAAGCTGTGGCAATTGCGACACTCGCGCGAGTCGTTGGCCTTCATGCGGGCCCACTCGTGGCGCGCCAGCTCGAGCCGCTTCGCTTCGAACTTTTCCTTGGTGTCGATGCTACCGGTCAGCTTGCCCCACACCTCCTTCGACGCCTGAACCTTGCGAATCATCTTGTGGGTCCAGTCCTTCGGCACGTGGCAGTCGGAACAGATCGCGCGAACGCCGGTGCGGTTGGAGTAGTGGATGGTCTGCTTGTATTCCTGATAGACGTTGTCCCGCATCTCATGGCAGCCGATACAGAACTCGAGGGTGTTGGTGGCCTCCATGCCGGTGTTGAAGCCGCCCCAGAAGAAGATCCCGGCAAAGAATCCCACGACCAGCAGGGACAACACCGAATAGCGCGCGCTGGGCCGCTTCAGTTTCGCCCACAGCGAGTCGCTTGCGCCTGGGTTCGAGGATTGATCCGTCACCTTGAGTCTCCCGTAGTCGGTAAGGCTGGAGTCTGGTTTGCGGCGACCCCGAGGGGTCGCCGCGCGTTGCACGGATCTCAGTAGATGTCGTGCTGGGTGTTGAAGACGTTGAACTTGCCGGTCGGGGTGATCATCTTCGGATCGGTGATCACCTTCTTGACCTTCAGCGTTGCATCGTCATACACCACGATGGCGGACTGGTCGGTCTTGCCCCCCCAGAGGGAGATCCAGACTTCCTTGCCGTCGGCGGAGTACTCCGGATGCACCGCGCGCTTGACCGCCTTGGTCTCGGGCAGGCCCGAGTCCTTGGCCACGTTCAGCACGGTGGGCGCCTTGTCCAGGTCGTTGATGTCATACACGGCCACGGAGGTCGCGATGTCCCTCTCCGGATTCAGCGGCGCATCGGCCCACAGGTTCTTGGAGTCCGGATGGGTCTTGACGAACAGGTTGCCCGCACCGATGTGCTTGACCTCGCGCACGACCTTCCACGCATTGTCCTTGTGCTTTTCCGGGTCGGAGCCGATCAGGGTCAGCACCGGGTCACCCAGGTGTCCTGTGGTCCAGACGGGGCCGAACTTGGGATCGACGAAGTTCGCGCCGCGGCCCGGGTGGGGCTTCTTGGCGGTGTCGACCAGGGCAGCCAGCTTGCCTTCCTTGGTGTCGACCACGGCCACCTTGTTGGAGGCGTTGGCCGCGACCAGGAAATAGCGCTTGGTGGAGTCCCAGCCGCCGTCATGCAGGAACTTGGCCGACTGGATGGTGGTTTCCTTCAGGTTGTCGATGTCGGTGTAGTCCACCAGCTTGATCTGGCCGGTCTCCTTCACGTTGATGACCCACTCCGGCTTGATCACCGACGACACGATGGAGGCCACGCGCGGTTCGGGGTGGTATTCCCCATCGACGGTCATGCCCCGGGTGCCGACGATCTTCAGCGGCTCCAGCGTCAGGCCGTCCATGATCGCGTACTGGGGCGGCCAGTAGGATCCGGCCACGGCGTACTTGTCCTCGTAGCCCTCGAACTTGGAGGTATCGACCGAACGCGCATCGAAACCGACCTTCACCTCCGCGACGACCGCCGGCTTCTCCATCCACAGGTCGATCAGGCTCAGGCGGCCATCACGGCCAATCACGTAGACATAGCGACCGGAGGCGGACAGGCGCGAGATGTGCACCGCGTAGCCGGTCTTGACGATCGAACGGATCTCCTTGGTGTCGCCATCGATCAGGGCCACCTCACCCGTGTCGCGCAGCGTCACGGAGAACATGTTCTTGAGGTTGAAGTCGTTCATCTGCTTGGTCGGGCGCTTCTCGACCGGCACGGTGACCTTCCAGGTGCCCTTCATGTCCGCCATCGAGAATTCCGGCGGCTGGTCCGGCTCGTTCTGGATATAGCGGGCCATCAGGTTGATCTCTTCCTTCGACATGATGTCGTCGAAGTTGACCATGCCGCCCTCGGTGCCGTAGGCGATGATCTTCTCGAGCCGCTTGGTACCGAGCTTCAGCGTGCCGCCCTCGAGCGTCGTGCCGTCCGGCAGCTTCTTGGTGAAGTGCGGTTCGAGATTCTTGCCGGTCGCGCCCTTGCGCAGCACGCCGTGGCAGCCGGCACAGCGCTCGAAGTAGATCTTCTTGGCCGTCGCCTTCTCGGCATCAGTCATCGCGGGCGTATCGGCTGCAAAGGCCGCGCCCATCATCATCGGCAGCGTTGCGAGCGCCAGAAGGCTCGCCAAAGTCTTACCACCCCGTTTCATCGCCTTTCTCCCTTAAAGATTCAGGACAGCGGCTAGTTCCGCTGGTCCGCAGAATGCCGCCGCGGTATTCGGGGTTCCTTGACTCGAGTCAATCTCGAATCCGTAGCGGCTTCGATACAGTCCGTATCAACCCTGAAGCACCCACTCCGGGAGAGCGGCAATGAACAGATTGGCAGTTCCTGCGGTTGAGGCGATGGACGATTCCCTGATGTCCCTGGGCAACCAGATCATGGCCCGGATGGCGCGAGCCCGTGCGGTGCGCGGGTCCGGCACGACGGCGCGCGCCGACGAGCCCACGGCCAGGCATGACGGCCCGTCGCGCGGCCGCGTCACCCTGGTCGGTGCCGGTCCTGGCGATCCGGATCTGCTCACGGTGCGCGCCGTACGCCGCATCCAGGATGCCGACGTGGTGGTCTTCGACCATCTGGTCGGCCCGCAGGTGCTGAACCTGATCCCGGAAGGGACGCAGCGGATCTACGTTGGCAAGGAAGCGGGTCGCCACACCCTGCCACAGGGCGAGATCAACGGCTTGCTCGTCGACCTGTCGTCCCGCTACCGCCGCATCGTCCGGCTGAAGGGTGGCGATCCCTTCGTCTTCGGTCGCGGCGGCGAAGAGCTGGAGCGCCTGGCCGAGGCGGGCGTCGGCTTCGAGGTGGTGCCGGGCATCACGGCCGCCAGCGGCATCTCGGCCTACGCCGGCATTCCCCTGACCCACCGCGAGCACGCCCAGTCCTGTGTGTTCGTCACCGGGCACCTGAAGGACGGCAGCCTGGATCTCGACTGGCCCGCACTGGCGCGTCCGCACCAGACTGTGGTCTTTTACATGGGCGTCGGGGCCCTGCCCCAGATCTGCGAGCAGATGAAAGCCCATGGCCTGCCGGGCGACCATCCGGCGGCCCTGGTCCAGGACGGCACGCTGCCCGGCCAGCGCACCGTCGCAGGCACGCTGGACACCCTGCCCGGCCTGGCCCGGGAAAACGATATCCGGCCACCCGCGCTGCTCATCATCGGCACCGTCGTGACCTTGCACGAGCGTATCGGCTGGTACGAATCGCAGGCCCTGGCGGCCGGCACCCCCGGCACCCCCTGAACCACGCTTCACGTGCGGCCTCATGAGGGTTGCACAAAGGAAGACGCATGTCAGCCAGCATTCATCACATCGACATCCCCTGCGCGCTCCGGCGCCTTCCCCTGTTCAGCGAAGTGTCCGATCAGGAGATCGATCTGCTCGCCTCGGCGACCCACGAGCGCATGCTCCTGCGGGGCGAGACCTTGTTCCAGCAGGGTGACACGCCCAAGGGCTTCTACTACGTCATCCGCGGCCAGATCAAGCTGGCCTTTTCGTCCCGCCAGGGCAACGAGAAGATCGTCGAGGTCCTCGGGCCGAGCCAGAGCTTCGGCGAGGCCGTGCTGTTCATGGACCGCAGCTACCCGGTATTCGCCGAGGCGCTGGCCGACACCCAGTTGCTGCTGATCGATCGCGGGGTGGTGTTCCAGTTGATCGAGGACGACCCGGCCTTTGCCCGTTCCCTCCTCGCCGGCATGGCGATCCGCCTGCACGGCATGGTGCGGGATGTGGAGGGCTACTCGCTGCGCTCAGGCGCCCAGCGCGTCATCTCCTACCTCTTCTCGCTGTCCGACAAGTTGCCTTGCGAGACGGGATCGGAGGCGCGCATGACCGTGCAGTTGCCCACGACCAAGCACGTCCTGGCGTCTCGCCTGAACCTGGTGCCCGAAACGCTGTCTCGGATCTTCCACGATCTGTCCGAGGAAGGGCTGATCTCGGTTCAGGGCCGACAGATCACGCTACAGGATCCGATCGCGCTGCGCGATTTCGACCGCTGACCACACCCGCTCACGCGGCCAGCGATTCGAGCGCCGCGAGGGCCTTGTCGAAGTCGAAGCGCGCGACGCTTCGTCGGACGTCCTCGAATGCCGGGCCGAGCGCTTTCTCGGCCAGCGGCCGCTGCCGCTCGATCAGGGCCACGCACTCCATGTCGCCCTGGGACAGGAGCCCCCCCAGGTGGCTGCGGAACTGGCGCATCTCGTCTTCGTCGACGCGTCCGTTCATGGTGGCATCCGCGGTCTCGCCAGATGTCGCGCCCACGGCCTCGGCAGATGACGCATCCGTGGCATCCGCCGGCTGCTCGCCCGCCGGCATCCAGCGCGCCAGCATCTGGGCGAGCATGTCCGGCTCGACGGGCTTGCTCAGGAAGTCGTCCATCCCCGCATCGGAGCACGCTTGCCGGTCTTCGTTGAAGGCGTTGGCCGTCAGCGCGATGATCGGGAGCGTGCCGCCGTCGGCGAGTCCGCGGATTGCCCGGGTCGCCGCCAGTCCGTCCATGACAGGCATCTGGACGTCCATGAGCACCACGTCGAAGTGCTCGTCGCGACACGCCTGGACCGCTTCCCGGCCATTCACGACCGCGACGACTTCGAGGGCCAGGTCGGCGAGCAACTCGAGAATCACCTCACGATTGACCGGATTGTCTTCCGCCACCAGCACCCGCCCGCCTGGCTGTACGGACCCGACCGGCCGCTCGCTGGCGCGCTGTTCGGGCATGTCGCCCGCGACCAGCGGCGCGGTAAACCAGAAGCGACTGCCCTGGCCTGCCACGCTGCTGGCCCCCACCTCGCCGCCCATCAGCTCGGCCAGTCGCATCGTGATGGCCAGTCCCAGGCCCGTCCCCCCGTACTTGCGCGTGGTCGAGGCATCGGCCTGCTCGAAGGCCCGGAACAGCCGGGCCAGCTTGTCGCCCGGGATGCCGATGCCGGTGTCACGCACCTCGAAGCACAGCATGTCCTCCCCGCCGCGGCCCACCGCGCGCGCGACGCCAATGGTGACGCGGCCCTGCTCCGTGAACTTGACGGCGTTGTTGGCGTAGTTCAGCAAGGCCTGGCGGACCCGGGTGGCATCCCCGTGCAGGACCTCCGGCACGTCGTCCACCTCGACGCTCACCTTGACGCCCTTGCGTTCGGCCGCCTCACCGACCATCGAGCGAACCTGCTCGAGCAACTCGTCCAGCCGGTAGTCACGCGCTTCCAGCTCGACCCGCCCCGCCTCGATCTTCGACAGATCGAGGATGTCGTTGATGACGCGCAGCAAGTGCTGGGCCGAGGCCGAGATCTTGCCCAGCCGCTCGCCGACCCGCGCATCGCGACTGTCACGCTGCAGCAGGTGGGTCAGGCCGACGATGGCATTCATCGGCGTCCGGATCTCGTGACTCATGTTGGCGAGGAAGGCGCTCTTGGCCCGGTTGGCAGCCTCCGCCCGCTGTCGTGCCTCGTCGAGCTCGGAGGTGCGCTGGGCCACGAGGTCTTCGAGATGATGACGATGGCGGTCGAGTTCGTCAGCGAGTCGCTTGCGCTCGGTGATGTCCTCGAGGACCGCCACATGGTGGGTGATCACACCCTCGCGCCGGATTGGTGCGACCGTCGCGGCCTTGAATCGCAATTCGCCATCCGGCCCGTCGCTCACCAGATCGCCGCGCCATACGGCGTCCTCGCCAAGCATGCGCCGGAGCACGCCGAAGACCGGGTGGGCACTACCGATCGCATCGATGTCGGACAGGGCTGTGCCGATCAGCACGGATGCCTCGAGGCGATGCCGGCGGCAGAAGGCCTGGTTGGCGTAGGACACCGTGCCGCGCACCGTCACGATCAGGACACTCTCCGGGCTTTGCTCCACCACCTGCGAGAGCATGCGCAACTGGTCCTGTTCGGCGCGCCGTTCCGTCACATCGCTGAACACCGCAGCGAACTGGCCACGTCGCGGCGAATAGAGCTGCGTATCGAAATAGCGGTCGAGGCTCGCCACGTAGCTCTCGAAACTCTGCGGCTCGCCCGTGATGGCCGTATGCACGTGACGCTCGAACCAGGACCACTCGAGGCCGGGAAAGACCTCGAACACCGTGCGTCCGACGACCTCCTCAGGCGACAGGCCCATGACACGCCGGTAGGCCGGGTTGGCGTCCACGAAGCGCCAATCGACGGGCATGCCGACGTCGTCGAAGATGACCTCGCCGACCACGAAGGCCTCCTGCATGGACTCGAAGAGGCTACGGTAGTTCGACTCGCTCTGCCGCAGCGCGTCTTCGCCGCGGGTCCGCTCGGTGATGTCGTGGGAGATCCCGAAGAGCCCCACCAGATCGCCATTGCCGTCGAGCAGCGCCCCTTTCGTCGTCAGGAAGGTCGCGCTACCGGAGGGCATGGAGAGGGTCTGCTCGCAGGTCAGGGTCTCGCCATTTGCCATGATCTCGCGATCCGCGGCGATCAGCGACTCGGCTTCCTCGAGGGGGAACAGGCAACGATCGTCGCGCCCGAGGACGTACGAGGGGTCGACACCCGCCATCCGGCTGGCCGCCGGATTGAAGAGCACGTAGCGCCCCTGCGTATCCTTCGCGTAGATCGCGTCGGTGGACGCCTCGGCGATGGCGCCCACCATCTGCAAGGCCTGCAGCTTGTCCCGGTGAGCATCGTGCTCGACCCGCGCGAGCCGCAAGGCGTGGCGCTCCTGGACCAGCCGCGTGAGCAGGAAGGTCACACCCACCGACAGGAGCGCCGCCAGGGCGATCCAGAGCGCGCTCGCCTCGCTCGCTGCCAGCACCAGGGCATGGTCGAGCGTGGCCACCACATACCAGTCGCTGCCCTGCACCTCCTCCGCCACGCCGATCACGCGCTGTCCCGCCGCGTCGGTGGATTCTGCCAGTGTCCCCGGCGCGACCTCGCCGAAGACCACTCGATGCTCAATACTGCCGGCGAGGTCTTCGAACCGGCCCCGCCCGCCATTGATCAGATCGACCAGAAAGACACCGTCCTGCCGCAGCAGGCGCACGCTGCCCGGCTCCTGCGGCACTGGCCAGCCGGCGATGGCGGGCAGCAGGAACACCGACGGGTCGATCCGGAACACCAGCGCGGCGCGCGACGCCGAACCAGCGCGCCGGACCGGCGCGGCGACGTGGATCGTCGGCGTCGGGGGCGCCCCGGACCAGACCATGTCCGAGAACACCACGCGACGGAAATCCATGGCCTGGCGGGCCACCGAACGCAGGATCGAGTCCGCCGCCGGCATCGCCAGCCCGGGCGACACCACGATCGCGCCGTCGTCCAGCACCAGCGCGGCGCCCTCGGATTCCGACACCGCGGCATAGGCGACCAGCCAGCGGCGGGCTTCGTCCCGCGCCGCGGCGTCGTCAGCGACCGGCCATCCTTCCACCAGCGCCAGCACCTCGGGGTGCGTCGCGGCCAGCTCGGCGAGGCGACGGATCCGGTCCAGCCAGGTGGCCGCCTCGCTGGCCCGCAAGCTCGCGATGGTCTTGAGACGCGCCCCTTCGCGCTCCACGCTGCGGTCGTACGAGTACACCATCGCGGCGGCCGCAACGCCGAGGATCACCAGCGTGCTGACGGCGAAGGGAATGCCTGCACGCCCCGCCTGGCGCCGCTCCCACGGCACCTCGCCCGTGCGCAGGCGCAGCAGGGCATACAGCATGGCCGCGGTCGCCGCGACGAACAGCCAACCCTTGGCCGTCTGGGCCAGTGCCGTCAGGTGGGGATCAGACACGAGGAAGGCAAGGATCGCGTCCGAGAAGAAGATCCAGAGGGCCGCGAAAGCGGCGTACAGCAGGGAAACCTTCAGCGCCAGGCCAGCCCCTGTCCGGGCGGAAGCAGGGTGCCCGGTCGGCGCCTCATTCGGGCTCACGGTACCGCTCGGCGATGCGCACGAAGGCATCGAACCCGTCAAGGAAGGCTTCGATGATCTCCGGGTCGAACTGGCTCGCCGAGGACTCTCGCATGATCTCCCGGGCTTTCTCATACGAGAAGGCCGGCTTGTAGACCCGCGCATGGATCAGCGCGTCGAAGACATCGGCGACGGCCATCAGGCGCGCCGAGACGGGAATCGCGTCGCCGGCGAGTCCGTCCGGGTAACCACTGCCGTCCCACTTCTCATGGTGCCAGCGGGCGATCTCCTTGGCGAAGCGAAGGAATTCGAGCGGCCGCTCCACATCCACCTCGGCCTGCTCGATGGCCTTGCTGCCCAGTTCCGCGTGGGTCCGCATGACGTCCCACTCGTCGGGCGTGAGCTTGCCCGGCTTGAGCAGGATCGCGTCCGGAATGCCGACTTTGCCGATGTCGTGCAGTGGCGCGGAGCGCGCCAGCAGTTCGATCGCATGGTCGGACAGGATTTCCGAGAAGCGCGGCAGGTCGCGGATCCGGGTTGCCAGTTCCCGCACGTAGCCCTGCGTGCGCAGGATATGGTTGCCTGTTTCCGGATCCCGGCATTCGGCGAGGTGGGCGAGCGCCCGGATCGTCACCGTCTGGGTCAGTTCGTTCTCTGCCATCCGGCGAGCCACTTCCTGCTCCAGTACGCTGTTGCGTCCGCTCAGGATGTCGCGTGCCCGCTTGGCCTCGATCTGGGTCCTGACGCGAGCCAGGACGACCGACGGCTTGATCGGCTTGGAGATGTAGTCGGCGGCGCCCAGTTGCAGGCCATGCTCTTCATCCATGGCGTCCGACAGGGCGGTCACGAAGATCACCGGCAGGTCGGCGGTTCTCGGGTCCGCGCGCAGGGCGCCGAGGGTCTGGTAGCCGTCCATGCCGGGCATCATGACATCAAGCAGAACCAGCTCGGGGCGGGGTTCGAGGCGGGCGTAACGGAGCGCGGCCTCGCCACTGATCGCGGCCCGGACCCGGTATCCGACGCCACGCAGGACATCCCCCAGCACGTCTAGGTTTTCGGCTACATCGTCTACGACGAGGACGATCGGTTCATCCGCGCGGGTAGCGGCGTCTGTCATCGGGACGGGGTCTCCATCGGTCAAACGGGCGGTAACGAATGGACAACGGTCGGCTACGGCGCGGCTTTAGGCCATTTCGCCGAAAGCCGCGCACGGCGCAGCGGCATCAGTCCGGCTTGCACCGAATCATCATTTCGACAATACTGGAAATATGGATACGTTAGCCGCCTCCG
>JBNLCM010000114.1:0-10227 GCA_050303815.1 Rhodocyclaceae bacterium | reverse complement strand
GCCAGTCGCTGCAGGTCGATGGACTTGAGCTGTGCGTTCAGCGAGGACGAAGCCATTATTTCGCCTCCTCGGCATTCTCGGGGTCCGGCCGCTCGATCATGACCGACAGACCGTACTGGGTCACCCGACGGACCCCCTCTTCCTTGGCCCTCGAATCCTGCGGATCGACCAGTTCCAGGAAGCCATCCTTGTTCTTGACAAGCAACGAGACCTTGGTCTGGATCAGCTGGGGATCCTTCAGGTGCGGAGAGCCGTCCATGTTCCGCATCAAGGTCGAGACGCGGGCGTTGGACTGGGCGTAGCCGGAAAGGGTCACCCGGTCACCCTCCTGCTTGACGTTGGTCAGATACACGCTCTCGGGCATCTGGCGGGCCAGCTCGTTGAACAGAAGCACCGTTTCGTTGCGGTGCCCCTGGAGGTTCTCGATCACCGCCTTGCGGGCCAGCAAGGCGTCGATCTGTTCGCGGAGGCGGCGAATCTCGGCGATCTGTTTGTCGAGCGCCGCGTTCTCCGACTCGATGAACCGATTGCGTGCGTCCTGCGCCTCGATCTGGGCATTGACGAACATGTGCACGACGAGCGCCACGAGCCCTCCCAGCAGGACCATCAGACAGATCAGCGCGTAGAACTGCTTGCGTCGATCGGCGCGTCGCTGCTCGCGGTGCGGCAGGAGGTTGATGCGAATCATGAATCGAATCTCCTCAAGGCCAGGCCACAGGCCACCATCAAGGCTGGCGCATCGGCCATCAGGCTCTTGGGCCGTACCTTCGACGACAGGGTCATCGAAGAGAACGGGTTGGCAACCATGGTCGGCACTTGGGTTCGTCCGGTCACCACGTCAGGCAGGCCGGAGATCGCGGCACAACCGCCGGCCAGAACGATCTGGTCGACCTGGTTGAACTGCGTCGAGGTGAAGAAGAACTGGAGGGCCCGCGAGACTTCCAGGGCGAGACCATCCATGAAAGGTCTCAGGAGTTCGCTCTCGTAGTTCTCCGGCAGGCTGCCCGTCCGCTTGGCCGACTCGGCTTCATCGAAACTCATGCCGTATTGTCTTGCCACGTCCTGGGTCAGCTGGTTGCCTCCGAAGCTCTGTTCGCGGGCATACACCTGATTGCCATCGCGCAGCACGGTGATGTCGATCGAATTGGCTCCGACATCGACCAGCGCCATGATCTTGCCGGCAGAGCCGCCCGGCACCCCCTTGGCCACCAGCTCGAACGCGGCCAGCGCCGCAAAGGACTCGACGTCGACGACCTGCGCCTTGAGCCCGGCCGATTCGGCTGCCGCGACGCGATCCTCGACCTTTTCCTTGCGCGAGGCTGCAATCATGACATCCACATCTTCACTATCGCCGATCTGGCCGAGGACCTGGAAATCCAGGTTCACTTCCTCAAGGGCAAACGGGATGTACTGATTCGCCTCGGACTCGACCTGTAGCTCCATTTCCTGCTCGCGGAGGCCGCCGGGCAGGACGATGCGCTTGGTGATCACGGAAGAGGCTGGCAATGCCATGGCGACCAGCTTGGTAGTGCTTGCCATGCGCCGCAGGCAGCGCCGCAGGGAATCGGCGACCGCTTCGAGGTTGGCGATGTTGCCGTCGGCGACGGCTTCACGGGGAAGGGGCTCGATCGCGTAACGCTCGACCTGGTAGCCCGTCTTCGGATCGCCGGACAACTCCACCATCTTGACGGATGACGAAGAAATGTCGACGCCGATCAGTGGGCGCACCTTCCGAGACAAAAATGGAATCTCAGGCACCTAAAAATTCCTTAGAAATCAAAAATTTACGCGCAATACCCACAATTAACTTGAAATCCTAGCAACAACCACAGGGACTGTAAAGGAAGATTTCGATACGGTCCCGACTGGAGGACGCGGAGGGCGGGCTCTATAATCGGCGTCCTTCAACCGCCCCGGAATTCTCATGCGCTGGGTCGCGCTTACCCTTGCAGCCCTGATCGGAACCGCCGTCATCGGACTGGCGGGCATCGCCGTATTCGCGATCACCGCCTGGCCCAAGCTGCCGTCCGTCGAGTTGCTTTCCGAATACAAGCCCAAGCTCCCGTTGCGAATCTTCACGACCGACGGCCAGCTGCTTGCCGAGTACGGTCAGGAGCGGCGCAGCTTCGTGCCGATCACCAACGTCCCGGAGACCCTCAAGCAGGCCATCCTCGCGGCCGAGGATGAACGCTTCTACGAACACCCGGGGGTCGATACGCTCGGCATTGCACGCGCAGCCGTCGCGAACCTCGTCTCGGGCGGACGCTCGCAGGGCGCCTCGACCATCACCATGCAGGTCGCTCGCAATTTCTTCCTGTCTCGCGAGAAGACCCTCAGCCGCAAGTTCTACGAGATCCTCCTGTCACTCAAGATCGAGAACAATCTCAGCAAGGACCAGATCCTGGAGGTGTATCTGAATCAGATATACCTGGGGCAAAGATCCTATGGTTTTTCGACCGCGGCCAAGACCTATTTCGGCAAGTCTCTTCAGGACTTGAGCATTTCCGAGGCAGCCATGCTGGCAGGCCTGCCCAAGGCTCCCTCCGCCTACAACCCTGTCGTCAACCCGAAACGGGCAAAGCTGCGCCAGAGCTACGTCTTGCGCCGCATGCGAGAACTGGGGTCGATCACGAACGATGAATACGAGGCGGCGCTCGAGGCGCCGGTCCTCCTTGCCGACAGCGCCGCCGCCTCGGGCTCGGCGCTCGAGCTCAGTTCGGTGCCTGGCGCCTATGTCGCTGAGATGGCCCGGCGCATTGCGGTCGAGCAGTTTGGCGAACGCGCCTATGAAATTGGCATTCGCGTCACCACCACGATCGCCTCGGCAGACCAGCGGGCCGCCTACGACGCGCTTCGCGGAGGCGTGCTTGACTACGATCGACGCCACGGCTACCGAGGGCCCGAGGCATTCTTCGACATGACCGGCATCGAGTCCGAGCAGGACGAGCGGCTCGACGAAGGCCTCACCGAGCACCCGGACTACGGGGACCTGCTCGCCGCACTGGTACTCGAGGCGTCCGCCAAGCGGGTCCTCGTCTATCGTCACGGCGAAACCATCGAGATCACGGGCAAGGGGCTGCGCTTCGCGGCGCCGATGCTGTCCGAGCGGGCCCCCAACGCCAAGCGGGTCAAGCGCGGCGCTATTGTCCGCATCCGTCGCCACGACAAGGCCTGGGAGTTGCTGCAACTGCCGGACGTCGAGGCGGCGCTCGTGTCGATGGACCCCGAGACCGGCCGCATCCGGGCGCTGGTTGGCGGCTTCGACTACGAGTTGAGCAAGTTCAACCACGTCACCCAGGGGCTGCGCCAACCGGGCTCGAGCTTCAAGCCTTTCATCTTCAGTGCCGCACTGGAGAAAGGCTACAGCCCTGCCAGCGTCCTGGACGACGAGCCGCTGAGCTATACCGCGGGCGTGACGGGCAGCAAGGACTGGGAGCCCAAGAACTACGACAACAAGTACGACGGCCCGATGACCCTCCGCGAAGCGCTCGCCCGCTCGAAGAATATGGTCGCGATCCGCCTGCTCGAGTCGATTGGCCCCCCGTACGCGCAGGACTTCGCCACCCGGTTCGGTTTCGAACGTGACCGCCACCCGCCCTACCTGACCCTCGCCCTGGGATCCGGCTCGGCTTCGGTCTGGGAGATGGCCGGCGCCTATGCGGTCTTTGCCAATGGCGGCTATCGGGTCGAGCCCTATATCGTCGAGGAGATCCGCGACAACGAAGGCAATGTCCTGGCGCGCGTCGATCCGCCGGAAGCGGCGCGAACGGCGGCCCGCGTCCTGGATCCCCGCAACGCCTATCTGATGGACTCGATGCTCCGCGACGTGGTGCGCAAGGGCACCGCGACGCGCGCACGCTCCCTAGGCCGCAGCGACCTGGCCGGCAAGACGGGGACAACCAACGACTATGTGGACGCCTGGTTCTGCGGCTACGCGCCAAAGCTGGTCGCCGTCGCGTGGGTCGGTTTCGACAAGCCCAAGAACCTGGGCCGGGGTGAAACAGGCGGGCGGGCGGCCCTGCCGATCTGGATCGACTACATGCGGGCAGCCCTCGAGGAGGTTCCTGTCACACACCTGGAGATGCCCGACGGGCTGGTTTCCATCCGCCCCTTCGGAGCCGATTCGGACGAGCTCATCTATCGGGAGAACATGCCGCCGCTACCCGCCGAATTGCCCGACTCGGCCACCGACGGCACGATGCAGCTGGGCGACGATCCCTTCTTCCGCTTCGGACCGGACCCCGCAGAATCGACGCCGCAACAGGCGCCCGCCCCGGTTCGGGAGGCCCCCATCCGAATTCTGCCCTAAGGGCGGAGGGCCATCGTCGCAGACGCCGATCGAATCAGTCCGTCCGGCGGGTGAGGCTGACCGGGGCCCCCGACTGTTCGCTGAGAACCCGATCGAGCAGGGCGTAGAGTTCCGAGCCATCCCGCCCGGAGACCCACTGCCCGCCCTGCGGCGCGAAGTGAAAGCCGCCGCTGCGGGCCGCCACCCAGATCTCGCGCGCGGCCAGATGACGATTGATGACGACCTTGCTGTCGTCCGCGAAGACGAGTTCCAGCACACCACCCGGCTGGGGATCCACATCGAAATCGTCGGCGTATTCTTCCAGCGCCGATTCCAGATGGGCCAACTCCCGTTCGGCCAGCCGTGCAAACTCAGCTTCGTCCATTCCCGCCACCTCATCTGTTAGCATCGCGCTTTTGCTCGCCATCATGCTCGCCAGGATCGCGCTCACCTGCCTCGCCGCCTTGGCCGTCTCCGCCTGTGGCATCAAGGGCCCCCTGACCCTTCCGTCGCCGGCCCCGACAGACGCCACGAGCGCGGATCATAGCAAAGCCACCGCCCCAGACCGCCCATGAGCTTCCCGATCCCCACACTGACGCGTGCGCAGGGCAGTTTGCGCCTCGAAGGCGTCGCCTTGGCCGACATTGCCAGGCAGTACGGCACTCCGACCTTTGTCTATTCTGCGGCCGCCATGCGCGAAGCCTACACAGCCTACGCCGTGGCGCTCGCCGACACGACCTCGCAGGTCTGCTACGCGGTCAAGGCTAACTCGAACCTCGCCGTACTCAGCCTGTTTGCCCGCCTCGGAGCTGGATTCGACATTGTGTCGGGCGGGGAACTGGCGCGGGTGCTTGCAGCAGGCGGGCGGTCCGACAGGGTTGTCTTTTCCGGCGTCGGAAAAAGCACCGCCGAGATCCGGCAGGCACTCTCCGCCGGCATTCAGTGCTTCAACATCGAATCGCGCGCCGAGCTGGCCAGGATTGCCGACGTCGCGGCGGTGATGGGCAAGGTGGCCCCCATCGCCTTCCGGGTCAATCCCGCCGTCGATCCGAAAACGCACCCTTACATCTCCACGGGGCTGCGCAGCAACAAGTTCGGCGTCGACTTTGATGAGGCGCTCGAACTCTACCGCGAGGCTGCCAGGATGCCGTCGCTTCGCGTCAGCGGCATCGCCTGCCACATCGGGTCGCAACTGCTGGACCCCGCGCCGGTGGTCGAGGCCGCCGACAAGGTGCTGGGCCTGGTCGACCAACTCGCAGCCGAGGGGATCACGCTGGATCATATCGACCTGGGCGGCGGCCTGGGTATTCGCTACGACGACGAGTCGCCCCCATCGGTCGCTGCCTACCTGGCGCCATTGCTGGACCGTTACGGCACACGGCAGGAAACCCTGTGTTTCGAACCGGGTCGCTCATTGGTCGGCAATGCGGGACTGCTGCTGACGAAGGTGGAGCTCCTGAAGCACGGTATCGAGAAGAACTTCGCCGTCGTCGACGCGGCCATGAATGACCTGGCCCGCCCCGCCCTCTATGATGCCTACCATGCCGTGGTGCCCGTATCGGAGCGGCAGGGAGAGGCCTCTTGCGCCTATGACATCGTTGGCCCCATCTGCGAGAGCGGTGACTTCCTGGCGCGTGAGCGCGAGCTTGTCCTGCGCGACGGGGACCTCATCGCCCTCCTGTCCGCTGGCGCGTACGGCATGACGATGAGTTCCAACTACAACACCCGCCCGCGCGCGGCGGAAGTCCTGGTGGACGGGTCACGGACCTTCTTGGCCCGCACCCGTGAAACGGTCGAGTCGCTGTTCAGGGACGAACAGGCGCTGCCGCCGGACTTCTGACCCCGGTCACCCGGCGGCTGTCTGCCGCCAGCGCGAGCCGGCGCATCGACGGGTAGCCAGCCCCATGACACCCAGTCCCGCGAGTAGCATCGACGCGGGACCGGGCTCCGGCACGGCCGACACAGCAAACGCGGACAGGTCAGGCATGGCCGTGGAGAAATCGCCGCTGGCTTCGATCTGCCAATGGGCCGGATCGTTGATCAGCGGCAGGTAGTCGGCGAAATGCGCCATCCCGCTTCGCAGCCCGACGTACTCGGCGTAGTCCGTCCCCGGCGGCAGCATCAGGGCCTGACCGCCACCCAGCAGGCCGGTCCCATCAAGTTGTCCACCGGCGAAGCCTTCCGTGCTCAGAGCCGAAAGAAAGGCCGTCGGCGCCCCGGCGCTGGCACCGACGTAAGCAAACAGCGACTCACCGGCCACACTCAGGCTCGCGGAACCGGTCGCATCGAACTGTCCGATGCTCGCGGTCCGCGTGGCGCGATTGATGTCCGAGAATCGCACCACGGTGCCACGCGCAACGCCTGCGGTATCGAGCGACCAGGTGTAATTCGCCTCGCCCCCCAGGAAGGTCATCGATGCAGGGTCCCAGGCCTGTTCGCTGAAGTAGATGGTGGTCCCAGGCGCCAGATCCGCCAGCAGCAGAACCGACCAGCCATCCTCGTCCGCGTTGAATGCGGTAAACGCGAGGTCACCCGCTTGCAGGGCCAGCGCGTGGGCTGAAACGGTAGCGGCCGCAGCCGCCACGACGAGAAGTTTCATCGGAATCCTCCTGAATGAATAGGATGCGCGGCGCCGGGAGCGGCGCCGTCAGGAGGATTAGATATGCATACGGCATTTCCACAAACCGGATTGCCTGCCCGCTAACTCATGTTTGCATTTGTCATTTCTCGACCCGACCACCCGCGGCCTCATACAGTGCGCGCCCGAGCGCCTTCCAGACCGGCCCGCCATGAGTGTGAATCCCCTCCTCGGCGCTTTCCGCCATGGTCTGTTGCATCAGGATGGCAAAGGCGAAGAGTTCGCCCTTGGCGCGCTTGCGGGGGTCAGGGTCGCGCGCCAGAGCCTGAATTTTTGCGGCTCCGCCGCTCATCAGGTCATGAGCCAGTGTCCGCACGGCTGCGGCATCGTCCCAATCGATGCCGAGCGTGAGGCCGCGGATCGCGATTTCTCGCTCGATGTCCCGCGCGTCGCGCGAATAGGGTTCGAATCCTGCCATGATCAGACTCCGGACAGCGCGGCACCTGGCCGCTCAGCGAAAGGGAAAGACCAGCGGGACCAAGCCGAGGACACAGAGCCCGTAGGCCACGGCAACCGGAAAGCCCGCTCGCAGGAAGTCTCGCATGCCATAGTGCCCGGGTGAATAGACCATCAAGTGAGTCTGGTAGCCGAACGGCGTCACGAAACAGGCACTGGCCGCATAGGCCAGGACCATGACGAAGGGCAGTTCATCCACGCCAAGCGTCCGCGCCGTGCCGATGGCCAGCGGAAAAACCAGCGCCGCGGCCGCCGCGTTCGACACCACCTCGGTCAGCCCGACGGTCAGCAGATAGACGCCGGCCAGGGCCAGCCAGGGGCCACCTCCACCGGTCAGGCTGGCCAGGGTGCCAGCCATCAAACCCGCGGCGCCCGAAGCCTCGAGGGCTTTCCCGAGCGCCAGCGCCGACCCGATGACGAGGAGCAGATCAAACGGAAAGCGCCGCCGCATCTCGGAGAAAGTGAGCACGCCGCGGGCCACGAGTGTGGCGATCAGGATCATCAGGCCAGCCAGCAGGGGCAACCACTGGCACGCGGCCGCGATGATCACGGCGGCAAAACCGCCCACAGCCAGCCGCGTCTCGCCGGCACTCAGGCGCGGCCTGAGCGGCGTCGCGCCAAGGAGGTGGAAGTTCCGGTCGATGTTGCGGTGCTGGGCAAAATCCGGACCGGTCGCCAGCAAGAGTGCGTCGCCGACGCGCAGCGGAATCCGGCCGAGTTGTCCGGTCATCGGCCGATCGCCGCGACGAATGGCCACGACGCCCGCATCGAACATTGACCGGAAGTCCAGTTCCTTCAGCGTCTTGTTGGCCAGCTCGGAGCCGCTTGAGATCACGGCTTCGACGAGGTTGGCCCGCAAGAGGGCATCCGCGCGGTGCCCGAAGAGTTCCAGACCGTCGAATCGCTCGAGAATCTGGACCTGGTCGACCTGACCCGTAAAGATCAGCAGATCTCCCGCCTCAATGACCTCTTCCGGCCCGACCGGGGACAACAGGCGCCCTTGCCTCAGAATCTCGGTCAGGAACAGGCCTTCGAGGTTACGCATCCGGTTCTCTTCGATGCTTCGGCCAACCAGCGGGGAGCTGGGCACCACGTGCGCCTCGAGGAAGTAGCGCTGCGCACCACGCCCGGTCGCGCGCTCACGCGCCGGCAGGGTCCGGTACGAGATCGCGAGAACCGCGAGGCTCACCATCGCGACCGGCACCCCCACCCAGGCGAAATCGAACATCTGAAGCGGCGGCAGACCTGCCGCAACGACGAACGAATTGACGACCAGATTCGTCGAGGTGCCGATCAGTGTGACGATGCCGCCGAGAATGGCGCCAAAGGACAAGGGCAGCAGCAGTCGCGACGGCGCGTGCCGCCCCTGGTTGCTGACCACGCCCAGCAAGGTGCCGACGACCGCGGTATTGTTGAGGAAGGCTGAGAACACGGCGGCCGCCGATGCCAGCTTGACCACCGCACGACGTTCCCCGCCCGCGAGCAGGCGGCCCGCCATCTGTTCAAGCAACGGTGCCCGCTCCAGAGCCAGGGAGACAAGCATCAGCAGGAGCAGGGTTGCCAGCGCCGGATTGGCATAGCTGTGAAGCAACTCTGCCTCGGTGATGACACCCGTCAGATAGCATCCGCCCGCCCAGGCGGGAAACGCGATCGACGGCGACAGCCGCCCACTGACCAGCACAACGATCAGCAGACCGACCGCGCCAAGAAGGAGCCAGGCGGGCAAGCCGCTCAGTCCGCCGCGCCCCAGGCGGCGAAGTGCGGATTGTCGAAGCCCGGCTTGCCATAGCGTAGCGGCCCGCCAGCGACGCAATCGATGCGACCGCCGGCGGCCGCCAGCACGCCATGCCCCGCCGCGATGTCCCACTCCATGGTTCGCCCCAGCCGGGGATAGACATCGGCCTCGCCGGCCGCCACCAGGCAGATCTTGAGCGACGAGCCGGCGCTGCGCGTTTCCGCGACCTTGCGGCCGGCCAGGAAGCGCTCGAGGGCTTCAGCATCGCCATGTGAGCGACTGGCGACGACGGTCAGCCCCGCTTCGGGCGTCGCCCGGACCCGGATCGGTCGGCGCCCGCTCGTGTCCTCGACAAAGGCGCCCACCCCCCGCGCACCCGCGAAGAGTCGCCCGAGGGCCGGCGCCAGGACGACGCCGAGGACCGGCTCGCCGTTCTCGACCAGCGCGATATTCACCGTAAACTCGCCGTTGCGATTGATGAATTCCTTGGTGCCGTCGAGGGGATCGACGAGCCAGAATCGCGCCGCCACGTCCGGCACGCGCCCCGCGGCCACCGCCTCCTCCGCCACGACCGGCACGCCGGGCAGCAGGGCGGCGAGGCGGGGTACCATCAGCGCTTCCGCCCGCTCGTCCGCCTCCGTGACCGGCGACGCGTCATCCTTGCCCCGCACCTCGAAGTCCGTGGCGTAGACCGCCATGACCACCTCGCCGCCCGCGCGGACCACCTGGACGACCTCGTCCAGCAACGCTGCCAAGTCACTCATTCCTGTACCTCGTGTTCGTCATTCGATGCCGCATCGCGGCAAAATTCATTGTAGTTATATGTTTAAACCCAAATCCAGACCGCCAATTGTTTAATATGCGCAGCATGCATGATTCGTCACGTCCGTGAACGGAAAGCGACTGTCGACCCGCGAGCTGAACGCCCGGCGGAGGCGCGCCGTGGAGTTGCGCCAGCGCGGGGTCACCCTGGCTCATGTCCGCGAGCATACGGGGCTTTCCGTGCCGACCATCATTGCGGCCTGCAAGGCCTTCGAGGAAGGCGGCTGGGACGCGGTAGACGTCCGCCCGCGGGGTCGCAAGGCCGGCGGCGGCCGGATCCTTCAGGGA
>JBNLCM010000113.1:0-17608 GCA_050303815.1 Rhodocyclaceae bacterium | reverse complement strand
ATCGTCTGCTGGAGCGCCTGCGCGCGCCCGGCGCCATCGAGCGCACCCGGCCCGATCGCCACGCCGTCCGCCGCTCAGGTGTGCGCATCGCCGATTTCCACTGGGCGTACAAGGCGGCCTGAGCTTAACTTAATGGCATTGGCGCTACCCTCAGCGCCGCCAGAATCGAGGCCCAGGAAAGCCCCCTCGCCAACAAACGGGCGATCGCCCGCATCAGCCAGCGCAGGTTGAAGCCGGCCGCACATAGCACCGCGTGCAACGCGTCGCCGGTGGTGCCGGCGAGCCAGCAACGATCCATGCGGTGATCCGCCTTGAGGTGGCCGATCGCCGGCTCGACCGCCTGGTGCCGCTTGAGCCAGCGCCGCTGTTGCTTGTTCATCGACTTGTACTTGCCCCGGTGCAAGATCTCGACATCAGCCCGCTCTTGTGGGTCACGGCGATACTCGCCTTGACGCCGAACTCGTAGGGGCGTCTCGCCTTTCCCTTGGCGATACATTCGACTTCCGGTGCGTGCAGCGCGTAGAGCTTGTTCTTGTCCTTGGGACGCTGACGATGCAGCCGTGTGGCGCGCTCGACGATCGTGTCCGGGCGCATCAGGGTCAATGCCGAATCGGTCGCTGCCAGCGCGCGTTTGCGCCCGATTTCGCGCAGCAGGATGCCCAGGATCGTGCGCTGGCGTTTGACGACCTTGCGCAGGCGGCGGAACTGCTTGGCATGACCGTAACCACCCGCCCGCCGACGCAGTTCCTTGCCTTCCCGGGCAAAGGTCTGCTTGAGCGCGATGCCGGCACGCTTGGCCGCGCTGACGAGCTTGCTTCGTGCGATCTCGAGCAGCCGCGAGTCCACGGGATGGGCGATCGCCTTCTCCTGCACCGTGGAATCGACGATGACACGTTCGAACTCGCTTGGCCGGATGGCCTGGGTTTCGACTGCCGTATCGATGGTGGCCTTGAGCAACTCCTCGACGCCAGCCTCACCGATCGCTGCGCGGAAGCGACCGATCTGGGTCGCATCGCACGGCTTTCTCGGCTCGTAGTACGCCTGACCACTGAAATATTGCCAGACGACGTTCTCCGCCCAGCGATCGGCCACCGCCTCGTCGCTCGGGTTGAAGGCGTGCTTGAGGTAGAGCAGCGAGGCCATCAGCCGGATCGACAGGCGCGGCCTGCCGGCCGCACTCACGCTCGTGCCGGCAACGGCCAGCGTCGGGCCGAACAGGTCATCGACCGCCACCGGCTCCCCATTGCCTTGCTTGCGCGCCAAGGCCGGCGCCAAGGCCGCTTCGATCTGACGCCACGGCATGCGACGCGCAAGCACCGCGAGCGGGTGTCGCAGGTCGATCATCTGGTCAAGACGGGCGCGGAAAAAGTCCTCGGTGGCCAAGTGCAGTTGCTCCGAAAACTCTCAAGTATTGGCCGTATTACACCAGTTTCTCGGGGATTGAGGGCTGCCAATGGTCCCGAAAAAGCAGACGCCGTGCGGGTTTGCAGGATTTCGCAGGGCCGACTCATTAGGGTAACGGCCTGCAAGCGGCCAGAATCGTTACCAGGCTTTTGTCGCGTCGGTCCTGACCGTCATCCCATCAACCCACTACGCTCGCAATTCTATGGCGGGAATCTCTTTGCATTTCCTTCTGCTGAACAATTCAGCGACCGTTAAGTTGCCACCCTGTATTTCGTGCCCCGTACCAGCATCGCCCAGATGATGCGGACGTTCTTCGCCGCGAGAGCAACCGCCGCGACATTGGCACAAGATCGCTGTTTTAACGCTTCGGCCCACACGCTCTTGCGTAAGTGCTCCATGAACCCCACCCTACTCAAGCGACGGATTCGGTGGCCAAATTGGGGGCATGCATATTCCAGGGCAGGAGTGCCTCGAAATCGTCGGCAGTGCGGGCCATGGGCAGGCGCCTGAGCACGCCGCGCAGCCACGTGTAGGGCCAATGCCATTAAGTTGCGGCTACGCCGCCTTGTACGCCCAGTGGAAGTCTGAGCTTGTCCCCGGAAAACGGACGCCATGAATTGGCCTCAAAGCCAACATGGAGGACGTGATGATGAGGAACAGGATCTCAAAACGAGCCTATACGGTGCAGTATCGCGAAGAAGCGGTGCAGGTCGGCGCCAGGCGTCAACTGGAAGCGATCGAGGACCCGGCGCAGCGCGAGGCCCGCTTCGAGGAACTGGTCGACAACATGTACCGCCAGAGCAACGCGGTCAATTCTGCCAGCCACCTCGAAATCGACGCCGTGATCGATCCGTTCGAAACCCGCGCCTGGATCGTCAGGGCCCGTACCCAGACCCCGCTGCCGGGAAGACGCGACGGCAAGAAGCGGCCCTGCATCGATACCTGGTAGTCGCGAATCGGCCATCGGCAATGCGCATTGCCGATGGCGCGGGGCCGCCGCTTTGCCTCGAGGCCGGCGAACGGGAGGAAATCCCCGTGGACGACCGCGACCGGCCGGACACCTCGCCACACGGCCTTACAAATGCGTCGTGGGATTCGGTGCACGAAGTGTGCGGACGGAGCGTTGACTCCCTTGCACACTCGGAGGAGACCGATCATGACCCGAATCCTTCTCGCGCTCTTGGTTGCAACGCAGCTGGGCGGCTGCATCGTTCTGCCGCTGGACTACGGCCACCGGGGTGGCTATGGCCATCGGCACCACGGTGATCGTTGGGGCGACCGGCATCATTTCGATCGCGACCGCGGAGGATGGGGTTATCGGGACAGGCGCTAGAGCGGCGACCCGGACTCGCCGGGGCGAGTGCCGGGCTTGCGATTCACATGTTTCGCTTTCGGGCCCGAGAGCCCCGCTCGGTACCGTCTCGATCGCAGGCCGATCTGCGCGGAGGAGTTGCCGCGGACTGAAATGGTCCGCGATCCGATTCCACGACGGCATCAATCGTCTATAGCGCCATTTCGGGTCCCGGCCGGGAAATCCCTGCGTATCACCAGTTCGCGGGCAAGCGGCCGCTCGCTCGGATTCGTTGCGGGACTGCCTGCACGACTTCGAGCTTGAAGATGATCCCGTTCCGGCCCGCTTCCGCTGCCGCCGGGCCAACCTCTCTCCAGCAATATCGAATTGCGTCCACGGCGGCATGCAGAGCGGGGCGGGCTTCACCACTGCGTGCTTGGCATGTTGCTCGACCGGCCTTCGGGCGGGCTCCTCGCTCTTACTCGGAAGGCGAGGATTCGAGGAGTCGCTCGACGATGGAGACGATCTGTTCGGCGGCCCCTTCGATGTGCTTCGCCATCGAAGCCTCGGCCTCGTCCGCTTGTCGATGCCGGCACAGATCGATGATCGCAAGGTGCTCTTCGTGAGCCTGCTGGCGTATCGGCGCGTTGACGATCTGGAAGCGGAAGTAGCGCTCCGATTTCTCGTGCAGCATGCGCACGATGCCGAGGGCCGCTGGTCGCCCGGCGGCGCGATAGAGGCCCTCGTGCAACTGCCAGTTCAGTTGGCCCCAAGCGCTGGGCGGGGCAGCGTCCATTTCCGCGACGAGGCGCTCGGCGCGATTCAGTTCGACCTTGCCCAGGCGCGGTATGGCTTCTCGAAGGAGCCATGGCTCCAGGCGCAGACGAAGATCGAAGAACTCCTCCACTTCAGCCCGCGAGAGCATCGAGACGAAGGCGCCCTTGTGAGGGATGGTATCGACCATGCCTTCCGCACTGAGCAACCTCAGGGCCTCCCGGACCGGAATCCGGCTGACGCCCATCTCCTCGGCCAGCAACTCCTGGCGCAACGGCTCGCCTGGAGGAATGTCTCCCGACAGGATGCGATCGCGCAGCTTGTCGAGCACCAGTTCGGTGGTGGTCTTCCTGACGATGCGGTTCCCCGCTTCTTCGGCCATTTCCCGACGGGCAGGGGCAGGGGCGGCGCTTCTGGTCACGGTGGGTAACCTCATGGTCGTCTGCGGTGCTTTCGCAGAATGCTATTTTCAGGGCGCCTGGCTGCCGGCGATCCCGTTCGGCCCGGTGTTTTGCACCAATTCGGTGCATTTTCTGAATTGAGCAGGGGGTGGACAAGCATCGGGCCTCGTGCTTGAATGCGATTATATTGGATCCAAGATCCACCCGCCAGTCGTTGTCGCAATCAGGTCGATGCAGCTTAGCGCGAATTTTGCTGGTGGGAATTTTTGGATCCAATATATCGTATAAGATATCCATGCTACGATCTGTGCGCGGCACCAACCCCTGATTGAGGAAAAGCAAGCATGACTGTCCACTGGAAAGGCGTATTTCCTGCCGTCACCACCAAGCTCAAGCCCGATTTCTCGCTCGATGTGGCGGCGATCGCTGCCGGCCTCGAGCGTTTGATTGCCAACGGCGTGAGTGGTGTGGTGATGATGGGTATGGTCGGCGAGAACGCCCAGCTGTCGCCGGAAGAAAAGCTGACGGTACTTCGTACCGCAAAGGAGGTGGTCAAGGGACGCGTCCCGATCATCTCCGGCCTGGCGGAGACCAGCACCGAGAAGGCCGTGGCCTACGCCAGGGAGGCCGAGAAGATCGGCATCGATGCCCTGATGGTCTTCCCCGGGCTGACCTACAAGTCCGATCGCCGCGAGACGGTCGAGTTCTACAAGACCGTCGCTCGTGCCTCGAAGCTCGAAATCCTGCTCTACAACAATCCGCGCGGCTACGGCGTCGATCTGACGCCGGACGTGGTCGCCGAACTGCTCGACGAGCCGAGCATCGTCGCGATCAAGGAAGAGTCCTACGACACCACTCGCGTAACCGACCTGATCTCCTGCTGCGGCGACCGCCTGAACGTGGTCTGCGGCGTCGACGACCTGATTCTCGAAAGCGTCGCGCTGGGCGCCCGGGCATGGGTATCGGGCATGGCCAATGCGCTGCCCAAGGAGTCGGTCGACCTGCTCGATCTCGCTCTGGCAGGTGATTTCGCCAAGGCGCGCAAGCTGTATGCCGCGCTGATCCAGCTCTTCCATCTGGATACCGTGGTCAAGCTTGTTCAACACATCAAGCTGGCTGAAAACCTGATCACCGGCTCCGCCGAGACGGTCAAGCCGCCCCGCCTGGACCTGGAAGGCGCGGAGCGCGAAAGGACCATCGCCATTACCAACAAGACCCTGGCCGACCTCAAGGCACTGGGCTACTGAGCACGGCCAGCCGGGGCTGCCTCGCAATCCCGGCCGACCGTCGAGCCGCCAACACGGCCATCCACAACATAAATAGGAGACACCACCATGAAAACAGCCTCGCATGCCCGCCGGGCAACCGTCACAGCCGCCGTCGCCGCGGCACTCGCTCTGTTCGGGACGGGGGCAGTGCATGCCGAATCCTCGACGCTCGAGAAAGTCATCGGCTCCAAGACGCTGCGTTGCGGCGTTCAACTCGACTATCCGCCGGCAGGATTTCGTACGCAGCAGAACGAGCCGGAGGGCTACGACGTGGCCTACTGCAAGGACATGGCGAAGGCCCTGGGCGCTACCGCGCAGATCGTCGAAACGCCGTCGTCCGAACGCATTCCGGCCTTGGTATCCAACCGCATCGACGTGCTGATCGCCTCCACGTCGATCACCCCCCAGCGGGCGCTGACCGTGGCCTTTTCGCAGCCCTACGTGAGCTTCGTCAATGTGGTGCTGACCCACAAGGACACCGGTATCCAGGAATTCAACGACCTCAAGGGACGCAAGGTCGGCGGCGTCACCGGCAGCACGACCGAGCAGGAACTGCGCGCGGTCTTCAACCGGTGGAACGACCCCAAGGGCTCCTTCATTTCCTACGGCAGTGAGGCTGAAACCTATCTGGCGCTCAACCAGCGCAAGATCGACGGCGTGATCGTGGGGGCGGGTGCTGCGGGTGCGCTGGTCAAGAGCGGCCAGTTTCCCTCGCTGGCCATCAAGGGCGAAGCCCCTACACCGGCCGACCTGGCGGGAATCGCCGTGCGCAAGTCCGACACCGATCTGCTGAAGTGGATCAACGTCTTCGTCTGGAATCAGGTTCGCACGGGCCGCTATCAGGAACTCTACCGGGCCTACTTCGGCGACGAGTTCGCTCCGACCCTGACCGTGCAGGGCGTCGACTATTGAGCATCCGCCCCGCTACGCCGGCGGGCGGGCGCCCGCCGGTGAGTTCCTTCACCAGAGAAGAGGGCTCCCCGCATGCTCGACTATACGTTCTACTGGTCCATGGTCTGGGCCAAGTGGCCCGCCATGCTGGACGGGGCGTTGGTGACTCTCGAGGTCACGGCGCTGTCCATGCTGCTGGGTACGCTGATCGGACTCCCCCTGGCCCTGATGCGCAGGCTCGGATCCGGCGCGGCCTACCGCCTCGCGACCGGATGGGTCGAGGTCTCCCGCAATACCCCCGCGCTGTTCCAGATCTACATGGTCTACTTCGGGCTGGGCGCGCTCGGCATCGACATCCCCAGCTTCGCGGCATTGCTGGGGGCGCTGACGTTCAACAACGCGGGCTACCTTGCCGAGATCTTTCGCGGCGGTCTCGGGGCGGTGCCCCCGACCCAGTTCTCCGCCGCGCGCTCGCTCGGGATGTCGGCCCCCAGGGCCTACTTGCACGTGATCTTTCCCCAGGTCTTTGCGCTGGTGTTCTTCCCCTACGTCAACCAGCTCAACTGGGCGCTGCTCAACAGCTCCCTGGGTTCGATCATCGGCGCCCTCGAACTCACCGGTGCGACACAGGCGGCGCAGTCCGAGTCGTTCCGCACGTTCGAGTTCTTCATCGTTGCTGCCGGCATGTACTACGCCATCTCGAAGCTGGTGACCTTCGGCTCCCGGCTGTTCGCCTGGCGCCTGCTGAGGAGGGAGTGAGCGATGCAGTTCCAATTGACCCCCTATTCGGGCTTCCATTGGTCGGACCTGATGTTCG
Organism: Rhodocyclaceae bacterium; assembly: GCA_050303815.1. Classification (GTDB taxonomy): domain Bacteria; phylum Pseudomonadota; class Gammaproteobacteria; order Burkholderiales; family Rhodocyclaceae; genus Cognatazoarcus. The sequence continues at coordinate 10,762 of JBNLCM010000113.1, read as the reverse complement.
TTGTCGAAGGGTTTGGCCGGACGCTGCTGCTCACCCTGCTGGCCGGCGTGTTGGGCTCCCTGCTCGGCATACTCGTCGGATGGCTGCGCGAAAGCCTTGCCGTGACGCGAATCGCGTTTGCACCCTACGTGGATGTCATGCGCAGCATCCCGCTCATCATCCAGTTCGTCCTGGTCAACAGCGCTTTCGCGGCATTCGGTTCGCCGATGGATCCGCTGCAGGTGGGTGTGCTGACGCTGACCCTCTACATGGGGGCGCTGACCTCCGAGCTCGTGCGCTCCGGCTTGCGCTCGGTTCGCCCTGAGCTTCGCAAGGCTTCGCGCTCGCTCGGGATGTCCTACTGGCAGGAACTGGGGCATGTGAGCGCGCCGCTGGCCGTGCGCACGATCTTCCCGAGCTGGATCGGGACGGTCATCGGCCTCACCAAGGATACCGCGCTGGTGAGCGTGATCGGCTACGTCGAACTGCTGCGTGCCGCGCAAATCCTGATCGTTCGCACCAACGAGGCCCTGTTGATCCTCGCAGGCGTGGGCGCCGCCTACTTCCTGCTGTGCTACCCCATTTCGCGGTATAGCCGCCGGCTGGAAAGGAGACTCAGCGATGATTGAAATCCGGAACGTCCACAAGTCCTACGGTGATGTCCAAGTCATCAAGGGGATCAGTCTCGCCATCGAGAAGGGCGAGGTGCTCTGCCTGATCGGTGCGAGCGGCTCGGGCAAGTCCACGCTGCTGCAATGCATCAACGGTTTGGAGCCGATCCAAAGCGGGAACATCATTGTCGATGGCACCGATGTGCATGCCAAATCCACCGACCTCAACAAGCTCCGCCAGAAGCTCGGCATCGTCTTCCAGCAGTACAACGCATTCCCCCACCTGACCGCGCTCGAGAACGTCGCGCTGGCGCCGCGCGTGGTGCAAGGCTTGTCACGCGCCAGGGCGATCGAGCTGGCCCGCGAGCATCTCGAGTACGTCGGGCTGAGCGAGCGCGCCGACCTGCTGCCCCCGCGCCTGTCGGGCGGCCAGCAGCAGCGCCTGGCGATCGCGCGGGCGCTGGCGATGAAACCGGACTACATGCTGTTCGACGAAGTGACTTCAGCGCTCGATCCCGAACTGGTCGGCGAAGTGCTCGACACCATGCGCCGGCTCAAGCAAAGGGGCATGACGATGATCGTCGTCACCCACGACATCGCCTTTGCCCGCGAGAGCGGCGATCGGGTGGCCTTCTTCGATCGCGGCAACTTGTGCGAGATCGGCCCGGCCACGCAAGTGATCAACGAACCCCGCGAGGAGCGCACGCGCCAGTTCCTGCAGCGCGTCCTCAACTGACCACCGCCGCCCATAGGAAGAAACACCATGAACCACACCTTCTTTTGCATCGACGGCCACACCTGCGGCAATCCGGTACGGCTGGTGACCGGAGGCGCGCCGGTGCTGCATGGCGAGAACATGATCGAGCGGCGCGCCCACTTCGAGCGCGAATACGATTGGGTGCGCACGGCGCTGATGTTCGAGCCGCGCGGCCACGAGGTGATGTCGGGCACCATCGTGTACCCGTCCACGCGGGCCGATTGCGATGTCGCCATCCTGTTCATCGAGGTCAGCGGCTGTCTTGCCATGTGCGGCCACGGCACGATCGGCACCGTCACCTTCCTGATCGAACATGGGCTGGTCGAGCCGGCCGAGCCCGGCGTTCTGCGCCTGGACACGCCGGCGGGCCTGGTGCTCGCGCACTACACGCAGTCGGGCGACCACGTCGAATCGGTCCGCCTGACCATCGTGCCGTCCTTCCTGCACTCGCGCGATCTTTCGGTCGAGGTCGAGGGGCTGGGCGAGATCAAGTTCGACGTCGCCTACGGCGGAAACTTCTATGCCATCGTCGAGAGCCAGCCCGACTACGCTGACCTGCAGGAGCTCATGCCGTCGGATATCCAGCGCCTCAGCCCCGTCCTGCGCCGCAAGGCCAACGAGAAATACAGCTTCGTCCACCCCGAGACGCCCGAGATCAACGGCTTGTCGCACGTGATGTGGACCGGTCGTCCGCGCATGCCGGGCGCCACGGCCCGCAACGCGGTCTTCTACGGCGACAAGGCCATCGACCGCTCGCCGTGCGGCACCGGAACGTCCGCGCGAATGGCGCAACTGGTCGCCAAGGGTCGGCTCGGTATCGGCCAGAAGTTCGTGCACGAAAGCATCATCGGCACGGCCTTCAACGGCCTGGCCCTCGAAACCGTGCGCGTCGGCGACTACGAAGGCATCCGTCCCAGCGTCGAGGGCTGGGCACGCGTGACGGGGCACAACACGATCTTCGTGAACGATCGCGATCCCCTGCATCGCGGCTTTCTGCTCAAGTGAGCGCAGGTGCGATCGGTCATGACAGATACGACGGATAGCGTGCGGCTTACCATCGCGGAGGTGTATGACTTGGCGTTCCGCGCCCTGTCGCGCGCCGGAATGTCGGACGCGCACGCCCGCGCGATTGCCGGGGTGATCACCGCCGGCGAACGGGACGAATGCCAATCCCATGGCATCTACCGGCTGCTGGTGACGACGCACACGTTGCGCCGGGGCAGGGTGTCGGGTACCGCCGAGCCGGTGATCCACGACCGAAGCCCCGCGATCGTGGCCGTCGATGCGCGCTTTGCGTTCTCGCCACGCGCCTTCGAGGCCGGTCGCGGGATGCTGGCGGCGAAGGCCCGCCAGGTCGGCATTGCTGCATTGGCCATCAACAACTGCTACCACTTCTCGGCGCTCTGGCCGGAAGTGGAGTGGCTGGCCGGGCAGGGCCTCGCCGCCCTCGCGCTGACCCCCAGCCACGCCTGGGTCGCGCCCGCAGGCGGCACGCGCGCGGCCCTCGGAACCAACCCCATCGCCTTCGGCTGGCCGCGCAAGGGGAAATTTCCCTACGTGTTCGACTTCGCGACCAGCGCGGCCACGCGCGGTGACATCGAGCTTCGCCGCCGCGCCGGCGAAGCCATCCCGCCCGGCTGGGGCGTCGATGGCCGGGGGCAGCCCACCAGCGATCCTTCGGCCGTGGTCGATGGTGGCGCGATGCTGACCTTCGGCGGCCACAAGGGCTCGGCGCTGTCGACCATGATCGAGCTGCTGGCCGGGCCGTTGATCGGCGACCTGACCAGCCTGGATTCGCTGGCGCTGGATGCCGGCGTGGGCGGCACGCCCTGCCACGGCGAGCTGGTGATCGCCTTCGACCCGGCTCATTTCGGGTTCGGTGAGGCGTCCGGCGACGATGCGCGCGCCGAACGGCTGTTCGAGGCCATCACCGGCCAGGGCGCGCGTTTGCCGTCGCAGCGGCGCTTCGAGGCAAGGCAGCGCAGCCTGCGGCACGGCGTCGCCGTCCCGCGCCCGCTCCATGCCGACATCGTGGCCCTGCTGGAATGAGGCCGGATCGCTTTCCTTGAATCGCTATCGGAGACAAGACATGCCGCATCTCGTCATTGTTGGCGCGGGCATCGTGGGTTTGAGCTGCGCGTGGTCGGCGCAGCGGCGTGGCTGGAAGGTCACGCTGATCGACCGGGATTTCGAGGGGGACCGTGCGTCCCATGGCAACGCGGGTGGCATCGCCGTGACGGAATGCGTTCCGCTCAGCTTCGCGGGCATGGGGCTCAAGCCACTGCGCTGGCTGCTCGACCCGCTGGGGCCGCTGTCCATCCGGCCCGCCCACGCGCTGCGCCTCTTTCCGTGGTATCGGGCGCTCAGCAAGGTCGCCAGGAAGGACAACTTCTCGCGCATCGGCGACGCGCTGGCAGCCCTGAACGATCGATCGATGGCCGACTTCGAGACGCAGCTGGAGGACCTCGGGCTGACCGGTGAGCTGCACAAGCGTGGAGCACTGACGGTTTACGAGACCCTCGAGGCGTTCGAGCAGGACAACAAGTCGTGGCAGTTCAAGCGGGACCGCGGCGTACGCTGGCGGTGCGTCGACGCGGGTGAACTGCGCGAGCTGGAGCCGGGCTTGGCGCCGCTCTTCAAGCGGGCGGTCATGCTGGAGGACTGGGCGCACGTCGATGATCCGAAGCACATCGTCGACGTGCTGCGCCGACGGGTGCAGGCGGCGGGGGCCGAACTCGTCACGGGCGATGCCATGGGGCTGCTGAGGGCGGGCGCGCAGCCTGGCGTGCGGCTGGGCGATGGCCGCGAGGTCGCCGCCGACCGGATTGTCGTGGCCGCCGGTGCGTGGTCGGCGCGCCTGGCGGCGACGATCGGCGACCGTGCGCTGCTGGAAAGTGAGCGCGGCTACAACACCACCTTGCCCGCCAGCGCCGGCCGCCTCAATCGCGAAGTCATCTTCGCCGAGCGCATGTTCGTGGCCACGCCGCTGGCGATCGGTTTGCGCATCGGTGGGGCGGCCGAGTTTGCGGGCCTCGAGGCCCCCGCCAACTACAAGCGCAGCGACGCGCTGCTGGAGCTGGCCCGCCACTACATGCCGCATCTCGACGAGCGGGACGCCAGGAAATGGATGGGCAACCGGCCGACGACGCCGGATTCGCTCCCGGTGATCGGCGCTTCTCCGCAGGACGCCCGCGTCCTCTACGCCTTTGGGCACGGCCATCTCGGCCTTACGCAGGCGGCCTCCACCGGCGAGCTGGTGGGCGATCTGCTGGACCACAGGCGGCCCGCCATCGACCTCGCGCCGTACTCGATCACGCGCTTCTGAGTGCACGTGCACGGGGGGCGCCCGACCGCCGCGTGGCGAAGCGCCCCCACCACCTTGACTGATCCGCTTTCGTCGGGCCGGGACCGGGCCGTGGTTCGCTCCCGGCACCCGCGGCGGAAGCGCAAACACCTCATGGGACATGACATGGAATTGACTGGCGAAATGCTTATCGGATTTTCCGCGGTGCGTGGCAACGCGGGTAGCCAACGTGCCTTCGACCCGGCGGCCGACGCTGAAATTGCCGAGCCGGTATTCGGCATGGGCGGTGCGGCGGAAGTGGAACGTGCGGCTACCCTGGCGACCGGGGCGTTCGACACCTATCGCAAGCTGCCGCTGTCCGTGCGGGCTGGTTTTCTCGACGCCGTCGCCGACGGCATCCTCGACCTGGGCGACGGGCTGATCGAGCGTGCCCACGCCGAAACAGGCCTGCCGCCGGCGCGCCTTCAGGGCGAGCGCGCTCGCACGGTCGGCCAGCTGCGTCTGTTCGCCAAGGTGGTGCGTGACGGGCATTTCCTCGGCGCATGCATCGACCCGGCGCGGCCCGAGCGGACTCCGCTGCCGCGCGCCGACCTGCGGCTGGCCAGGATTCCGCTCGGTCCGGTGGCGGTGTTCGGTGCCAGCAACTTTCCGCTGGCCTTCTCGGTCGCAGGCGGCGACACGGCGTCGGCGCTGGCGGCTGGCGCGCCGGTCATCGTGAAAGCCCATGGCGCCCACCTCGGCACGTCCGAGCTGGTGGCGCGTGCGGTGCAGAAGGCCGCCAGGGACAAGGGTCTGCCGGAAGGGGTGTTCTCGCTGCTGATGGGTGCCGGCCGCGAGCTGGGCGAAGCGCTGGTGGCGCACCCTGCGATCAAGGCGGTGGGTTTCACCGGCTCGCGTCAGGGCGGCCTCGCCTTGCTGCGGATCGCCAACGCCCGGCCCGAACCCATCCCGGTGTATGCCGAGATGAGCAGCATCAACCCGGTGTTCCTCTTCCCCGCGGCGCTGGCCAGCCGCGCCGAGGCCATCGGCAGGGCGTTCGCGGACTCGCTGACCCTCGGTGCCGGCCAGTTCTGCACCAATCCAGGTCTGGTACTGGCGATCGACGGGCCGGACCTGGCGCGCTTCGTGAATACCGCCAGCGAGGCGCTGAGTGGCAAGGCCGCGCAGACGATGCTGACACCCGGCATCCACGATGCCTACCGCGCGGGCACGGTCGCGGTCGATGGCCTCGCGGGAGTGGACAAGGTGGCCCGGGGCGCGACCGCAGGCAGTCGGCCCAATGCCGCGCAGGCCGCGCTGTACCTGACCGACGCCCGGCGTCTGTTGTCCTCGCCCGAGTTGACCTCGGAAATGTTCGGCCCGGCTTCCATCGTGGTGCGTGCGCGGGATTTCGACGAGCTGCTGAAAGTGGCCGAGCAGCTGGAAGGCCAATTGACCGCCACCCTGCAGATCGACGAAGGGGATCATGCCCAGGCCGGGCGCTTGTTGCCCGTGCTCGAGCGAAAGGCCGGCCGCATTCTGGCCAACGGCTTCCCGACCGGTGTCGAGGTGTGCCATGCCATGGCGCACGGCGGGCCGTTCCCGTCGACCTCGAACGCGATGTTCACCTCGGTCGGGGCGACGGCCATCGATCGCTTTCTGCGTCCAGTCTGCTATCAGGACTTGCCGGATGCATTGCTGCCCGACGCCCTTCGGGACGCCAACCCGCTTGGGTTGCGACGACTGATCGACGGGGAGTTCAGATGAGCCGCGGGAGCGGCAAGTCGGCGGCGTCGCGTCGCGCCGGAAGCGGCCGGGAAGCAGGCGGAGCTCCGCAAGGCGTCGCTTGCGACTGCGCACGGGGCCGGCGCCGCAGGACCGCCACGGCCCGTCCGAAGCGCCCTGGTGCCTCTCGGCCGATCAGTACGCCGTGGCCAGCAGCACCTCGCCGTCGACCCAGGAGACCGTGTACTTGTTGCTCTTGACCTCCTTGCCGTCGGCGATCAGCGTCGATTCGACCTTGTAGCGCTTGCCCTTGGCCTCGGCCGGCAGCGTGAACGAAGACTTGGTCTGGTAGCGGCCGGCACCCTCGGCGGCGATGGTCTCGGTCTTGCTCTCGACGACCTGGTTCTTTTCGTCGTAGATCGCGTAGCGCTGCTGCAGCTTCGGCGTCCGGTCGCCGTAGCCGACCAGGTCGGTGTTCGAGGTGACCTCGACGTTGCGCTCGCCCTGCGGGCTGGTACTGGTCTTGCGCACCTGGGTCTTGAACGCCACCGGCTCGATCGAATTCTTCGGCACCTTCTTCCGCGCGGCGTATTCCCGGTTCACCTCCTCGGCGTTGGCGATGCGCTTGGATTCGAAATGCCAGCCGATCAGGAAGCCGGCGATCGCGCCGGCCGCGGCGCCCTTGGCGCAGTCCTTCGAACTGCCGAACAGCGACGCCACGCCGCAGCCGGCGGCGGCGCCGATCAGCGCGCCGGCGGCGCGGTCGTCCAGCCGCATCGAACCGTCCGGATTGGTGGCACAGGCCGCGAGCAGCACGCTGCCGACGGCGGCAGTGAGTACGGGACGTTTGAAGGCTTGCATGAGGCGATTCGTCCTTTTCATTTTTGCGGGCGGATGATTGCGATCGGCTCGTCGAAGACCGCGCCGACCATCTTGGGCGTCTGTTGGCCGTCGGTCATCGAGCGTACTCGACCGCTAACGTAAGTATGGAGCAGGGGAGGCGTGATGCGTCCGCTGCCGGCGTAGTCGGCCTTGCCTTTCAGGCCCTCGACGATCGCCTTGGTAAACGCGCCGTTGTTCCATTCGTCCGCTTCGGCCGCGGTCTGGCGTCCCGCCGAGCCGGTCAGGATGACCACCGCGCGCTCGTCGCCCATGTCGTTCAGCGCGCCGGTGACGTCGGTGTTGATCTTCAGCTCCGACAACGCGAAACCGGAATGGCAGGTGTCGAGGAAGAACGCGCCGCGCCCGCGCAGATTGCTCAGCGTCTCCTGCAGCGCCGACCCGGGCACCGCGGACTGCATGCCGCGCGCCTCGTCCGACAGGTCGAGGTCGCTGCCGGCGAAGTAGTAGCGGTTTTGCATCATGAAGCCGTGCCCGGCCAGGAACACCACGCCGATGTCCTCGGGCCCGACGCTGTCGCGGATCCACGCCAGCGCATCGAGGATGTTGCTCTTGCTGGCCTGCTCGTCGGTGAGCAGGCGGGTCACGACATGGTCCGCCAGGCCGGCCGACTGGGCCTTGACGACGTCGGCGAAATCCCGCGCGTCCTTGGCCGGGAACGTGAGCTGCTGGTCCTCTCCGAGCCTCGGATAGGTCGACACGCCGGCAGCGAAGACGTACATGTTCCGGTAGCGTGCGCCCGAGGCGGGGGCGGCGTGATCCTGCCGCACCCGGAACACCGCCGGCTCCGAAATGCCGTTGCGGTTGCGGGCGATGATCGCGACCTCCGAAGTGCCGGCGGGCGGCAGCTGGACCGGCAGGTCCAGTTCGATCCCGTCGGCACCGCGTGCCTTCGGGATGTCGCCGCCTTTCAGGTTGCGGATCAGGCGCCCATCGACGCGGATCTTGATGTCCTGCACCGGCGCGTCGGCCGGACTGAAGACCGCGAAGCGGGCCCGCACGCGGGAATCCGCCGCCACGCCGTCGCGCTCGCCGCGCAGCTCGATGCGCGGCGGCAGGACCTCGGTCACCGCCGGCGCGGCGCCGGCACCACCGTCGGCGCTGCCGCGCCGGGCGCTCTGCAGTGCGACGGCCAGGTCGCCGGTGTCGAACACCGCGCGGACCAGCTCCGGACGGTAGTAGTACTTGCGGAAGCGGCCGACCGGGTAGAACTGGGCATTCCGGTTGTAGGCGGTGTTGAGGTGCCAGCCGATCAGGCTCTCGCCGGCCACCGACGTGTCGTACTGGCCGCCGGGCGTCCACAACACCCAGCGCTCCCGGTCCGGGTGGGCGAACAAGGCCATCTGCGGCGCGCCGTCGTCCAGCCGGAACCAGCGGATCGTGCCGTCGCCCAGCGCGGCCAGCGCCCAGCGGCCGTCGCCACTGACGTTGACGGCCCAGGCCGCGGCCGGCAGTCGCTGCTCCCACAGCTGCCGGGCGTCGCCGCCGAAGGCGCGCAGATACCACTCGCTGCCGAGCACGATGCGACGCCCGTCGGGCGCCAGCGCGACGCTGCGCGCCACCTCGTTGGGCAGCAGCGCCAGCGCACGGCCGTTGACGCTCGGCCGCGTGCCGTTGTGCCAGCCCTTGACGTCGAGTTTGCGGGTCGAGGTGAGCGGCGCCTTGAGCTTGCCACCCCCTGCGCCGGCGCCCACCTCGCCGCGCCGGATGTCGAAGTTCGCCCGCTGCGCGCCGCCGGCGGCGAACGGGAAGGACACCGCGCGGCCGTCGTGTGAGACCCGGAAGCTGTCGCCGGCATCGCGGAAATCCGCAGCAAAGCGATGGCGCCCGACCCGCTCCTTGCCGTCGGCGTCGAGGATGGACCACGAGGGCTCCGCGCTGCCGACCGCCAGGCCGCCGTCCGGCATTGCCGCGAGCGAGACCACGATGTTGTCGAAAGTCGCAATCGTGCGCGGCGCGCCGCGCCCACCGGCGTCGAAGCGCAGCACCGGGAAGCGTCCCTTGCGGCTGGCCGTGCCGGCCGCGAACAGGTAGCGGCCGTCGTGCGACCAGGCGACGCGCCCCAGGTTGCCCTTGGCCTCGAAGCGGAGGCTGGATATCCGCTCGAGGCTCTGCGCGTCGAGCAGATCGACGCGCGCCCCCGCCGCGTAGCCGACCGCCAGCGTCTTGCCGTCCGGCGAGAACGCCACCGCGTAGGGCGCCGCCTCCAGCCCCTTGCGCGCGACCCGCCGCATGCCGCCAGCGGCGAACTCGTACAGGCGGATGAAGCCATCCAGGCTCGCGACCGCCATCCGCCGTCCCTGGGGGTCGAAATCGATGCCGTAGATCGCGTCGTTGTACTCCTCGTCGCCGCCCTTGTACTTCAGGTCGCGGCCGAACAGCCGGACGCCCTGCTGGCGCAGCCCGACCGCGACCAGCCCGCCGTCGGGCGACCAGGCGATTTGCTGCACCTGGGCTTCCAGCCCGCTCAGCGTGCCGCCGTCGCGCAGCGCGCCGCTGGCCCGGTCGAACAGGTAGAGGGCGTGGTTCTCGCCATCGAAGGCGGTGTTGCCGCCGGCCGCGATGGTGCTTCCGTCCGGCGACAGCGCCGCCGCGTAGATCGCGCCCAGGCTGCCGTCGCCCACCGGCGGACGCAGCACCGAGAGCGCCTCGCCGGTCGCCGCACGCCACAGCCGGATGGTCTTGTCCTCCGACGCGGTGACCAGGTAGCGCCCGGCGGCGTCGGTGCCGACCCGGGTGATCAAGGAGAGGTGATTGCCCGTCTCAAGACGCAGGATCGGGGCGGTCGGCACGGCCTGGGCCGCGCCGGCGGTGCCGACGGCGAAGAAAGCGGCGAAGAACGCAACGAGGGTGCAGCGCATGTCCAGTTCCACCTCGGCATCGAGCACGGGTCGCAGGGCGCGTGCCCCGGCCTGTCAGGCGAGGGGCATCGATCGTGCAACGATCCCGATCGTTCGATCTGCGACGACATCGTCCTGTTCCCGGACCGCAAATGCCCGCAAGACGACGGCCGCGAGTGAGGTATCAAAGATTAGCAGAGACGCGGCAGGCGACGAAGCGCGTGTCACGGCATGTGCGCGCAGGCGCGGCAGGACGGGGGCGATACCCAGTGAATCGGCTGGCGTCGTGCTTCGAGTGCGTGCGGATGGGCCTGTGATCTGTGGCGCCGTCCGGCCCGGACGCCCATTCACGGCTCGCTGCGCACGTCCGGGCTTGACGTGAAAGAGCGTATCGGACAACCGGGTGCCGACTTGTCTAGGCTCGTGTTGGCGTGTCGGATGCGTCGTCTCCAAGTCTGCAACTCAAGCGTGCTGCCAGCTCCGCACGGCTGTTCACACCGAACTTGCCGAAGATCGATCTGACCTGGTTTGCCACCGTCCTGTATTGGCTGCCGCGGTCGCGCGCGATTTCACTGTTGGTTGCACCCTGGAGAAGGCGCAGCGCGACGTCGCACTCGGCCGGCGTCAGCAATGTCGTCATTGTCGTCCGCACGGTGCAGTGGCGCCC
>JBNLCM010000112.1:0-6794 GCA_050303815.1 Rhodocyclaceae bacterium | reverse complement strand
GATGCCGACGGCCTTCATCACCACCTTTTCATAGACCGGCTCGGTGGTCCCCTTGCGCATCTTGCGCAGGAAGTACTTTTCGAAGGCGATCTTCGCGAGGTGTACCCACTTGCCCTGGGAGAACCAGCTGACATTGCGGGGTGGAATCTGCGGCAGGGCGACGAAGGCGGCTCCGGTGTCACCGAAGTCGGCGAGGCAGACGGCGTTCCAGGTCGCCTTCTCCGTGGGCTCGCGGCCGTCCATCAGGGCACGGATGTTATGGGCGGCGGCGGTCACCATCGACTCGATCATGTAGCCGGTCTTGGGTGTGCCGGTCGGCACCGGGGTGGCTTCGACCGGCGGGATCGCGACGCAGACACCCACGGCGAACACGTTGCGGTAGGTGGGATTGCGCTGGTGCGGGTCGATCAGGATGAAGCCGCGCGGATTGGTCAGACCCTCGACGCCGAACACTGCGTCGACACCTTTGAAGGCGGGCAGCATCATTGAGAACTTGAACGGTACCTCGTGGCGGCGCTTTTCCTTGCCGTCCTCATCGTGCTCGATGACGTGCATCAGGCCGTCCTCGATGCGCTCGACCCTGGCGTTGCAGATCCACTTGATGTGCCGGTCACGGAACGCCGACTCCATGATGCCCTTGGAGTCGCCCACCCCGCCCAGGCCCAGGTGGCCGATATACGGCTCGGACGTGACAAAGGTCATCGGGACGCGGTCGCGGATCTTCCGCTTTCGCAGGTCGGCATCGACGATCATGCCGAACTCGTAGGCCGGGCCGAAGCAAGAGGCGCCCTGTACGGCGCCGATCACCACCGGGCCCGGGTCGGCCACGAAGTCCTGCCAGTTCGACTCGGCCGTCACGGCATGGTCCACATGACAGACGGACTGGGTGTGACCCTCGGGTCCGAGGCCCGGTACCTCCTCGAATGCGAGCTTCGGGCCGGTTGCGATGACCAGATAGTCATAGGGCAGGGTGCGCCCGTCGATCAGTTCGACGGTGTTGTCCGCCGGATGCACCCGCGCGACGCCCACCGGGATGAAGTCGATCTTGCGTTTGGCCAGGACCTCGGCCGGATCGACCTCGATTTCCTCCCGCTTGCGCCAGTTGACGGCCACCCACGGATTCGAGGGCACGAAGTGGAATTTCGGATCCTTGGCGATGACCGTGATGCGGTCTTCCGGGCGCGCGTTGTCGCGCATCTCGTAGGCCATCGGCAGCCCGCCGATGCCGGCGCCGATGATGATGATGTGTGCCATTCTTGTCTCTCCTCCTCGCACAGTCGGCGCCACGCAAACTCGCCTGGCATCGCGATCAGTGTTAGTAAGTTAGAGAATGCTAATAAACATTGCAAGCCGTTTTTTTGTTGTCCCGCATCATCCCGATGCCATGTTTGCTTGTCATGCCGTTCATGTGCAGCGGTTCTGGCAGATGTTGCGCTGCGGTTTCCTGGCGCTTCTCGTCGGGGCGCCAGCGGCCTACGGCCAGGATTTCGAGCAAGGGCTGTTGTGGCGGGTGAGTCGGCCCGGCGTCACGCCCAGCTACCTCTACGGCACGATGCACCTGTCCGACCCGCGCCTGCTGGCGCTGCCGCCTGAGGCAGAGCGGGCGTTCGAGCAGGCGCGCACGGTCATCCTCGAGCTGTATCCGGATCGCGCGGTGGCACAACGCTTCGCGCAGGCCAGCCAGATCGACGGCGAAGAGGGGCTGGACACACGGGTGCCAACGGCGGTGTTCAGTCGCCTGGTCGAGCTGATGTCTCCCCGCGGGGCGACGCCGGCGCGCCTGAAGCGGCTCAAGCCCTGGGCGGCGCTGCTGCTCGCCACCGCGGCGCCGGGCGGCGGTGGCGAGAGCCCGGACGTGATGCTCTACGCCCGGGCGCGGATGCTCAACAAGCGGGTCGAGGAGCTGGACTCCGTCGAGGAGCAGATCGCCGTCTTCGACGGCATCCCGCAGGACACCCAGGTCGCCCTGCTGGCCGTGGCACTGGCGCGTCATGAGGCGCTGGCGGCCGAGATGGAAGAGAACATCCAGGCGTACCTGGCCGGCGATCTGGCCGGACTGGTCCGTCTGGCCCGGCGCAATGGCGGCGAAGGCGCCCCCGGAAGGCGACATCAGGCGGTGCTGGAGAAGGCGGTCATCCACGACCGCAGCGTTGTCATGGCCTACCGCCTGCAGGCCTATCTGCGCCGCGGCGGTGCCTTCGTTGCGGTGGGGGCGCTGCACCTGCACGGCCCCAAGGGCATGCTGGCCCTGCTGGTGGAGGATGGCTGGATCGTGCGGCCCGTCGCGCTGACGGAGCCGTAGTTCCGCGGTCAGCGCATCGATCATGACGCACGCGGGTGGCGCAGCGCCTACCCCGCTTCTTCCCGCCACGCAGGTGCCCGTAGCGGGCGGCAGGCATGTGCCTGTCGCCCGGCGGGGCCGACCTCAGGCGATCGACGGCCCGCGGCGCTGGCCGCGCAGGCCGATTGCCGCGAGTCCGAGCGCGACGAGGGCGACGCTCGCAGGCTCGGGCGCGGTGCTGTCATTGCCGACGACGGTGGCGGTCAGCGGCGCCGAGCTGCGGCCGCCCTCCCCTGTCGTCAGCGCGACGTTCCCGCTGAAACTCAGCAGTTCGACCGATCCGGCAGTGTTGGTGAACACGATGGAGAACAGGCCGTCCAGGAAGTCCGCACTGGTTCTGCCGATCCCGCTGAACCACGAGAGACCGCCTGCTGAGCCGCTCCAGGTGTCACTGGCATCTTGTGCTCCCCCACCGTTCAGGTCACCGAACACCTCGATCGTACCCGTCGTGAGGTTGGAGTCGGTGCCGATCATATTCCAGGCCGCATCGACAAAGGTCGCCGTATTCCCGCCGGCCAAACTCGCGGTGAAGTCGACGTTCAGGATGATGGTCTGGGAGGGCCCGATCGTGATCGGAAAGGCCAGCGCCGTGGCGGAGAGGGTCAGGCCGGCCATCGTGGCGGCCGCCAGAGAGAACTGTCGAGGTCGAGTCTTCATTTGGGTTTCCGTTCGTCTGGTGTCGATCAGGTTGTGATATGCCGAATCCTGCTGGCGCGCAAAGCGAGACGCCAATCTGATGCAAGATCTACTAACTGCATGTTCTTTATGGGTGTTTGCCGCTTGGGTACGCATGTTGTGTGAAGCACTGTAAATTCATGCGATTCGCCTGAGGCCACCGGCTTGCGCAGCACCTCGGGCGGCGATACCGCCATCCATTGCCCACCCAAGGCGCATGATCACCCGGAGGCCCCATGACCGACCCCGCCCTGCTGCTGCCCTTCCTCGGCTGGTGCAGCCTGCTCAACCTCGGCATCTACCTGCTGTCGGTCGTAGCGGTCACCGCGCTTCGCCCGTTGACCGCCCGTCTCCACGCCCGCCTGTTCGGCCTGGACGAAGCGGGCCTGCCGGCCGAGTACCTCCGTTTCCTAGGCAATTACAAGATCGCGATTCTCGTCTTCAACCTCGTGCCCTACGGCGCGCTGCGGCTGCTGGGCTACTGAGTGGCGATCCGTGGCGCCGAGACGGCGGGGGGATTGCCCCATCGGTCTGCGCGAAATGCCCCGATTGTCAAATTAATGCAGTCAAAGTTGACCCATCTGCCCCCAACTTAAGGATTTAAGGTTTCGACCTCCCTAGTATGAAATTGGCAGAAGCACGCCGATTGACGGCGTCGCCCCGGTGTCCTGGCGCCGGCCAACACACAAAAGAAATCTGGGAGACAGACATGATCCGACAGCCGATTCAGTGGCTCGCGGCGCTATTGGCCCTGCTGTTGAGCTGCCTTGTGCACGCGGCATTGCCCGGCCTGGGCACGCACTGGCCCGCCGATGGCAGCGTCGCGCTGGCGGCGGGAGACCAGACTGCGCCATCCATCGCAGCGGGCAACGGGGCTCGCCTCGTGCTGTGGAGCGACCTGCGGTCCAACCCCTATGCGTACAACGACTACGAGACGTCCGCCGACATCTACGGAATCCGCCTGGCCGATGATGGCACGCCGCTCGATGCGGTGCCCATCGCGATCCACAGCGGGCGCGGCGCACAGGGTGCTCCGATGGCCGCCTGGAATGGCACGGAGTGGCTGGTCGTCTTCCGCACCCTGGGACTGTCGGGCACCGGCTTCTTCTACCGGAATGGCCTGGCGGCAGTTCGCGTGGGCGGCGACGGCACCGTGGTCGATGCCGATCCGATTCCGTTGCACGGCCTTGGCGACGGCCAGTTTGCCGTTGCCTCTGACGGCGTCGGCTGGGTCGTCGCGACGATCGGCAATGACATCAGCCAGGACATCTTCGCCGTGCGCGTCTCCGCCCAGGGCGTGGTGCTCGATCCGCCGACCCGCAGCCTCGTGCCCGATGCGGCCGTTACCGGCTCCGGCCTGCGGCTCGCCTATGCGGGCGGTGTCTACCTGCTGGCCTTCGGGGCGTCCAACGGCACTGGTGCCGTGCTCTTCGACTCTCAGCTCAACTCGGTCAGCGCGCCGTACCTGCTGGTGGAAGGGGCCGTGATCGCCTCGCTCGCCTCGTCAGGTCAAGGCTTCTACGTGGCCTGGAGCGCCCAGCGGGCGGACTTCACCTCCACGGTCATGGGGGGGCGCGTCGGCCTGAACGGTGTGCTGCTCGAAACGGGTGGGGTTGATCTGGCGGGCGCCAACGCCCCCTACGGCAACGTGATCACGGCCGCCTGGGACGGGGGCGCGTGGCGCGTCGCCTGGGAAGGCCTGGCCGCGCGCAACCTGTATCTGGCGCGCATCGATTCGGCGTCCGGGCAGGTTCTGAATCCTGGCGGCACGCCGGTCCCAGGCGCCAAGCCAGGACCGATGGCGGGCACCGGCACGGGGGGTGTCCAGCTGGTCTGGACGGAGTTCTTCAACAATGAGTACGACGTCCACGGCGCGACCGTCGGCGCCGATGGCTTGGCGCAGGCCCATGGTGGGCTCGCGACCGGCCTGCCTCGCGAGTACCGTGCCCACCTGGCGGCGGGTGGCACCGGCTTTCTGATGAGCTACCGCGAGGCCATCGCGGGTGAGGTCGCGGTCAAGGTCCGCGCGCTGGATGCTGCGGGCGCCTCGCTCGGTGTGTTCGAACTGGACCGCGGCGCGACCTTGACCGGTCCGGGTTCGCCCGCGGTGGCCTGGAATGGCAGCCATTATCTGGTCAGCTGGGCGCGCAGTGACGGCGTCTGGGCGATGCGCGTGAGCGAGAGCGGTGCGCCCCTCGATGCCGTGCCGACGCAGGTCATGACCGGCGCCTTTGGCGAAGTGGATGTGGCGGCCGTTGGTGGTGACTTCCTCGTCGTCGGCCGTCGCTTCGGCCAGACGGTCCAGATCATCCTGCCCATCGCCGTGCGCGTCAACGGCGCCACCGGGCAGGCGCTCGACGCCGTGCCGATCGAGCTCAGCGCCGGTGCGAGCGGCAGCCCGTTCACGGTGTACACGCGCGACGTGGTCGTCACGGCCGTCGGCGGGCGCTGGCTGGTCGGCTGGCAGACCAATATCACGCATGACGAGTCGGTCGGCAGCTCGATTGCCACTTTCGTGAATCCCGATGGCAGCAAGGGAGATCCGTTCCTGATCGGCCCGATGGTCACCAACGGGGGCAACTTCATTCACCGCATCGCCATCGGATCGAGCGGAACCAGCGCGCTCTACGCGCAGTCCCGCGAGCTGTCCTCCGGCGTCGAGAACGACCTGGAGCTGTTCCTGATACAGCCGGACCAGACCGTGCTCCGGATCGGCAACGTGACGCCGTGGGCGGGCAACCAGTACCGGCCCACCATCAGCTTCGATGGACGGGACTACATCGTCGTCTTTCAGGACCAGAAGAACCGTCTGGCGCCGTTCTCCATCGAGGCCCTTGATGCCCGCAGTGACCTCTACGGCATGCGGGTGGGCGTCGACGGCAGCATCCTTGATCCCGAAGGATTCCTGATCGACGACTGGGTCGATGGCGAGACCGATCCGGTCGTCGCCAGCCGCGGCAGCGACACCCTGATCGCGGCGTCGCAGATGCTGAACGATGGCGAGGCCGCCAACTACCGGATCCGCCACAGCGGCGTCCTCGATGGCAGCGATCGCTTCCCGGTGGCGCTGGCTTCGGCCTCGGTACGGCAGGGCGATGCGCCGCTGTCGGTGAACTTCGATGCCTTCGGGTCGTACGACCCCGAGGGCGGACCCGTGACCGTGCGCTGGGACTTCGCCGACGGCGCCGTGTCGTCGCTGACGACGCCGCTCCACACCTTCTCGGTTCCCGGTGAGTACCCGGTGCTGATGACGGCAACCGATGCATCCGGGCGCAGCGCCTCGCAAGCGATCATGGTCCAGGTCCTGGCACCGAACATTCCGCCGCTGGCCGTGGCCTCGTCGCCGCGCCTGAGCGGTCCCGCCCCGCTCAGCGTCACGCTCTACGCCGATGGCTCCTATGATCCTGACGGCCCGCTGGGCAACATCGAGTGGCTGGTGAGCGACGGCCGCAACAGCTTTGGCAGCCCCGCCTTCCTGAGCTTCAATACGGAAGGCGAGTACACCGTGACGCTTCGTCTGCGCGACAGTCGCGGCGGCATCGGCGAGGACACGCTGACCGTATCGGTGGGCGGCGCCAACCAGCCGCCCGTCGCGCTCGCCAGCGCGACCCCGACCACCGGACAGGCACCTCTCGGCGTGAACCTGATCGGCAGTGGCTCGAGCGACACGGATGGCACCATCGTCTCGTATGCGTGGGACTTCGGTGACGGCACCAGCGGCAGCGGCGCCAATCCCTTCCACACCTACGCCTCGGTCGGCACCTTCGTCGCGACCCTG
>JBNLCM010000111.1:0-10330 GCA_050303815.1 Rhodocyclaceae bacterium | reverse complement strand
CGCATCCGGCGACAGGTCGCCTCCGATACGTGCCGTTCGATAACTGCCAACCCGGCAGGCAGGACCGGGTCGGCCACGGACGAAGGCCTGAAGAGGCTGAGCGACAGTTTTCTGACTGCGCCGGACTTTGGTGGTGGGAGTGCTCCACCCGACGGTCCGGCGAACAGCTTGAGGTGGTTGCTTGCCGTTGTACTGGTTCGGTCTGTGAAGGGCAGTTTCGGGGTGCTCTGCGAACCTCTACACGACGCTCCACCCCTGGCCTAGGAGTCTTTCAGACGTCGCTGACGCGTCGCCGCCCGCGCGAGGGCTTCAATGCTTCGGCGTTGCGTGCGATACATCGCCCTAGCTGGGCTTTGGGAACACGTTGGATACGCCGAAGCAGTTCGACCGAAACGTCGATCACCTGGTGGTGATCGCGCAGTTCGTCCTCCAGGCGCAGCAGAAGGCTGGCCGCCATTTCGGCATCGGCCAGGGCCCGGTGGTAGCGGCCTGCCAGCGGCAGATTCGCATATTCGACCAAAGCTTGGAGCTTGTGGCTCGGCGCTTGCGGCATGATCCGGCGCGACAGCAGCAAGGAGCAGACGAATTCCTGCCGCCTCTTCCTGTCGATTCGAGCGAGTTCGGCATCCCAGAACTTGCAGTCGAAGGAAGCGTTGTGGGCAACCAGCGGATAGTCGCCGACAAAGTCCGCCACCTCGCTCATGACCACCGCCGCCGGCGGCGCACCGCGAATCATTTCGTTGGAGATTCCGGTCAGCGATTGGATAAAGTGGGGAACCCGGATACCCGCGTTCATCAGGCTCTGGTAGCGGTCGACAACCTTGCCGCCTTCGACGATCACCGCCGCGATCTCGGTTGCGCGGTCGCCCTGCGCCGGCGACAGGCCGGTCGTTTCAAAGTCGATCACCGCAACGGCTTCCATGACTTCGACCTTCGAGCTAGTTGGTCAGCGCGGTGGCCCGGCACTTGTCGCACACTTCCCAGGGGAGGCAATCGCACACCCTGGGCTGCGCGACGTAGTTGCTGCCGATTTGGACCTTGGCGGAGGCGTTGCGGGTCTTGGAGGCGGCTTGCTGCGGCGCGTGCGGCACTGCGGGAGAGGCGTCATGGGGTGTCGGCGACCATCTGGCAAACGGGCCGGTGTCGCCGATGCCCTCGATGTACCAGATTTTTCGGCCGGTATCCCACCGCGCGCCAAGCTTCTTGGCCTGGTCCTTTTCCGCGTAGGGGACCTTCAGATTCAGCCTCATATTGCTCGCGAGTGTGGGGCGGGACGCAGATTATATGAATTGTTGGCACATCAATCGATGCCGACCGTCGGCAGGCATGTCCGGCCGACTGTCCCACATGAAGTCGCGAGAAGCTGGATGGTCAGGCCTTGAAATGACACATTCGTACCGTGCAGGCCCGCAACAGTCTATCTTGCTTGACGTCCATTCGGCCGCTATTGGCCACGCTGCCGGCGCTCGATTTGCGCCGGCTGGACGATCACTCCGGCCGACGTCCCGGCATTGGGACGAGACGCGCCGGGCCAAGACGCGGGGTCACACAGACGCGGGGTCACAGACGCGGGGTCGCGTATTGTTATCTCTGGCTACCCTCCAAACGCTGCCTTTTCCATCAGTTTGCGGCTGCTCGGTGGCAACCCTCCACGAAGAAGCCGATGCCGAGGTCTAGCGGCATGATTCGTCCCTTGGAGGGCGAGATGCTCGTCGCCCAGGAAGGCAGCGGCCGGTAGCCGCTGGGCTCGTGGCTCCGAAGTCCGGCTACCCGTCAACGAAGAGCGCGACCAAGTGTGCTCTGGCCTCAGCCGGAAGTCAGCTCGTCGAAGCCTGCGCAATCTCGGCCGCGCTTTCCCGATTGTCGGATCGCCCTGGCCATCGTGACGCTGCCGATGAGCAGGCCGAGCGCCGTCCACGCCCAAATCCTGCCCGATCTACAATGCACGCCCGTCCACGAAGTCCCGCTTGACGTTCGCGAGATCGATGTCGTCGAGGCAGCGGACATTGATGGCTGCCATCTCGATGCCGTCGTGCTCTCCGAATCCGAACGGCGCGCAGCCACAGTTGGCGCAGAAGTGATGCTTGATGCGGTGGGTGTTGAAGGTGTACGTGGCCAGCGCGCCCTCCTCCGCCTCGACACGCAGTTGGCTCGCGGGCACGAACCACAATAGGTACCCCTTGCGGCTGCAATGCGAGCAATTGCATTCCTTGGCCGACTCGAAATCGCCCTGGACTTCGAAGCGGATCTTGCCGCAATGGCAGCTTCCCTTGTGACTCATCTCCGATGCCTCCCGAATGAAGTGGCGGCGCGCAGCACATGACCGGCGATTGACGCCTCGCCTGTGGCGTGGCCCGCCCGCCATCCTAGATGGTTTTTCTGCGGGGCGCTCGGAGCACCGGCGTCCAACAACCCAGCAAGTGCGCCGGCACCCGTCACTTGCACGCCGTTGCGCGGCGGGGTCATGCGCGACCCTCCAAACGCTGCCCTTTCCATCAGTTTGCGGCTGCTCGGTGGCAACCCTCCGCGAAGAAACCGATGGCGAAGACGCGGGGTCACCCATTAGCCGTCTCCGTCAATAGGGCGAACAAAATTCTGCGGCCCGCCCCGCATTTGATCTTCTGCCATGCCCGGCCAGCGAATCGCCTGCGCACTTGGTTCGTCGTCCGTGCGCCTGCCGGATCTGCCTGCGCACGGTCGAAGCAGTGCGTGCGCAATCGGGCCTGAGACACATCGCCCCACGCCCCACGCCCCACGCCCCTTGTGGGAAAGCTGTATGGCATAATGCGCCACCTCATTGGCATAGTCCGCCACCTGCCGCAATTTTCTGGACGTCGCTTCGCTCAGCCCAAAGGATCGCGCATGACCCCGTCTTCACTCCGCCACCCCCTTCTCTTCGTGTTTACCGTTTTCCTGGCCGCATGTGGCTCGAGTCCGGAGCGGCCTGAGGTGGAGGAGATTACGCCGCCGGCGAAGTACGCCTATGCCTATCTCGCCGATGTCAGCGTCACCCTGATGGACGAGGCGCCCGACGAGGCGACGCTGAAGGACAAGCAGGTGTTCGAGGCGAAGATTCCCGCGCTGGTCAAGACCGCGGTCGAGGAGGAAGGGCTGCCCTTCTTGGACGAGGCGCCGGCGCCACGCGACGGCTTGATCGCGCTGAAGCTCACCGTCAGCTACCATCCCGGCAACCGCGCCGCGCGCTGGCTCGGGGGCATCTTCGGCGCTGGAAAAGGCACGGTCGAAGCGATGATCGAGGGCGTCGATCCGGTGACGGGCACGGTTGTGGCGAGCCGCAGCGAGTACGACACGAAGAAGATGGGATTCTTCGGCGGCGACTTCTACGGCATGGCTGAGAGTTCCGTGGCGAACGTCGCGACCGAACTCGCAGAAGTGCTGATCGAGGTGCGCAAGTAGCGTTCCTTGCGTCCGCCCCATGCCCGAGGTACGGCGCGGCGACCCGTCGGCACCAACTGCGCATCCAGCTAACCGCGCCAAGCCGCCCGCGCCACGCCCCAGAGGACTGTGGCGCGCCGCACCGGGGGGCGCCACCAGAAACTCAGGGATCAGGTCGCGTACTGTTACCTCTGGCTACCCTCTGAACGCCGGTTCTTCCATCAGTGGACGGTTGCTCGGTGGCAACCCGCCACGAAGAAGCCGATGCCGAGGTCCAGCGGCATGATTCGCTCCTTGGAGGGCGAGATGCTCGTCGCCCAGGAAGGCAGCGGCCGGTAGCCGCCGGGCGTGTGGCTCCGAAGTCCGGCTACCCGTCAACGAAGAGCGCGACCAAGTGCGCCCCGTCCTCAGCCGGAAGTCAGCTCGTCGAACGCGGCCTGCGCGATCTCGGCCGCGCTTTCCCGATCTTCGACCGCCCTGGCCATCGTGACGCTGCCGATGAGCAGGCCGAGCGCCATCCACGCCCGCAGCCGGGTGCGCGGCGCGCCCGCTGACGGCGGGCCTTCGAGTATCGCCTGCAGGACGCGTTCGACGGCCTCGCCATAAGCCTTGCGGTCGTCATCGCTACCGCGCGCGACTTCGCTCGTCAGACTCTGCAGTGCGCAAGCGCTCGCCAGATCGCAGGTGCGCTTCTCGCTGAGGTAGAAGCCTACGAACTCGGCCCACCATTTCGCTTCGTGAGCCTGTTGAAAGTGGACGATGCCGGATCGCAGGTCTTCCAGACCCTGCTCGACGGACGCCAGGAAGGCTTCGGCCTTCGAGCGGAAATGCACGTAGAAGGCGCCCGAGGTCACGCCCGCCTCCTTCGCCATCCCGTCCACGCCGACACCGCCGAATCCGCCTCTTCGGAAGCCCTTTCCGGCGGCCTCGACGATTCTCCGGCGCGTCAGGCGCTTCTGCTCGGCCCGGTCCATTCCCTACCTCTTCCTGCGCAGTGCGAAAAAGAAGTTTACATGATAACGATCGTTATGTAGTTTACGAATCACGACCGTTATTCGAGCGGTCGGCCACCTTCCATCCGAACAGGAGATCACCATGCCTCTGACGCTCATCGTGAGCAGCGGAATCATCGACAAGCCCCGCATTGCCGAGACCGTCTCGCGCCTCACCCAAGCCTTCCTGGAACTGCACGGCCTGGCCGGCAACGGCGTGCTGACCCCCAACGTGATCGGGCACGTGCAGGAGGTTCCGGCAGGCAACACCTTTGCCGGACTCTCTCCGACGCCGGTGGCCATCGTCGAATGGCTCACCCCGTCGTTCGCGTTCGCCGACCCGGAGGTGCAGCGCGACTATGTCCGACAGGCGACCGACATCGTCGAAAACGCGTGCCAGGGGCGTCTGGCGCGGGACAAGATCTGGGTCAACTTCAAGCATGCGGTCGATGGCGGCTGGGGCATCGCAGGGCAGGCCTATTCGAACCAGGATCTGCTTGCGGCCATCTCACAGGGATGAGCCGGCCGCCCTCGCCGGCCGGCTCGGTGGGCGCGCCTTGGGCGGCGGCCGTTCACGAGCTGGTCCGGCAACGCGGCTTCAAGTCGAGCTTCGAACGGAAACGCCCCTACCGTTCTCCGCGCACCAGCAGTTCGACCAGCGGCTCGTTGACGAAGTACAGGTGCTTGCCGTGGCTGTGCTCCCGCACCAAACCGGCCTGCGCCAACTGCCGCAGATAGCGGGAGGCGGTTTGCCGCGTAATGTCCAGATCGCGCTGGACGAACTCGATGCGCGTGTAGGGATGCCGGAACAGGTTGTTGAGCAGATCCTGTGAATACAACCTGGGGACGTCCGTCCGCAATCGGCGCTTGGTCGAAGCCATCAGATCGCGCATGCCGCCCACCAGTTGGACGGTCCGCTGCGCCGTGTCGGCCACCGCGTGCAACATGAATCCAACCCACTCCTGCCAGGCATCGGCCTTGGGATCCTCGTCGCGTACGGCCCGCAGCAGGCGGTAGTAATCTCCCTTGTGCCGGTTGATGAAGCGCGACAGGTACAGGATCGGCGAATCCAGCAAGCCGGTCCGTACCAGGTACAGCACGCTCAGGATCCGGCCAATACGGCCGTTGCCGTCGCTGAACGGGTGAATGCTCTCGAACTGGTGGTGGATCAGCGCCATCTTGATGATCGGATCCAGGTCGCACGCCTCATCGTCGTTCATGAACAGCTCCAAGGCTTGCATGTGTGTCAGCACGCTGGCGCCGTCCTGCGGCGGTACGAACACGGTGGCCCCGGTCCTTTCGTTCTTCAGCACCGTGCCACCGCCGGTGCGAAAGCCCTCGCTGCTGTTCTTGAGCAACTGGAACAGGGCGATCAGCGTGCCGTTGCCCAGGATGTGCTGTTGCCTGCGCATGTGCTCGAAGCCGTGCGTCAGCGCTTCCCGGTAGCGCGAAACTTCCTTGGCGGCCGGCGATATCCACTCCGCGATGTGCAGATCTGCCTGGAACAACTCGTCCTGGGTGGTGACGTAGCTCTCCACCTCCGAACTGGCCTTGGCCTCCTGCAATGCCAGCGTATTGATCAGGATGGCCTGGTTGGGAATGCTGGCCGCACAGCCCTTGAGCTCTGCCAGATGTCGGTGGGCCGCCACCAGGGCCTTGAGCAGCGCCGGTGTCTGGAGATCGACGCCCGCCGGCGGCAGGTCGGGAATCGCGTAGTCCGCTTTCAGGGCCATGACTTGGTTCCTTGGTCTTTTGGCGCGTCGAAATTCACATGAGAAGGCCCTCATGTTGAAAATTCCACCGATTTTTAACATGAAAACCGGGTCATGTTAAAAGAGGCCGCCTCGCAGCACCTGACTCGCCGGACGCCGGTTAGAGGAGTGGTCTGTGAAAGGCACCGGCTTTGTAGTCCTGCTTCAGGCTCTCCGGATGCGCGCTCGCAGCCCGATATGCGCAAGCGCATCGCCTGCGGACCTCGGCGAAGCCGGCGGGCGCGAAACGGTGATCCTCGCAGTGAATGTTGCCGCTCAGGGCCGGTCGGGGCAGGTCTGGCGCGGCCGAGCCCGCAAGTCGGTGTTCGGAATGGTCCTCGGCGGCACGTTCATCGCCTTTGCGGCTTTGGCCTTCGGCCGCCTGAGACGGAGCATCCACGGGCCGCAACGCTAGTGTAGTGGTGCGATCTTGGTGGAGCTCATGATTCGAGCGGAACTCGGGCGTCGCCGGCCGGCCGAAGCCGGCCGTAAGGAGGGCGTGCCGGGATGATGGCTCAAGGGCCGGCTTCAGCCGACCTGGAGCGGCCGATACCCGCCAAACGCATGAGCGCCTCACCGCGCGCAACACTACTCCAAGCCGAGCCTCAGCGCCGCGCCGCCCGCTTGCGGCTGCGCGGGGCGCGCGGGTTGTAGTCGAGGCAGCGCTGGACCCAGGTGCCGAGGTCTTCGTCCTCGTCCAGCCCCTCGCCGCTGACGAACAGGAAGCCGCGCATCGGCCGGCCGGTGAAGTCCATCTCGGCAGCGCCGGGCTGGGCGAGCAGCTGCGGGTAGTCGGCGGGATCGGTACGCACCATCAGTCGCTCGTCGGAGATGCCGAGGCACATCTTGTCGTCGACCATGAAGCACAGGCCGCCCATCATGCGCTTCTCCTCGAAGCGGATGTGGCGCTGGCCGAGCTGCTGGCGGACGCGGTCGGCGAGGTGTTCGTCGTAGGCCATTGCGGCGCTCCTCTACTTGGCAATGCGGCTCATGTCGACGGCCGTGGTTTGCCAGTGGGGATCGGCACGCATGCGGTCGTAGTAGGCGTTGAGGCGCGGGTAGGGCGACCAGTCGAAGGGGGTGGCGTCCTTGAACGCTTCGATGTGGATCAGCGCGTAGTCGGCCAGGGTCGGCGCGTCGCCGACCGCGAAGTCGCGGCCTTCCAGGTGTGACTCCAGTACCGCCGCGAAGCGCGCCAGTTGGCCTGCGGCCCAGGTGGCGACCGCTTCGTCGGTGGGCTGGCCGACGAAGTTGGGCTTGGCGACCGTCTCCCACACCAGGGTGCCGAGCGCCTGGTTGTAGTGCGCCAACTCCCAGCACAGCCACTGGTCGACCTCGGCGCGCGCGCGGGGCTCGGTGGGGTAGAGCGTGTTGCCGGGCCGCTGGGCGCACAGGTAGCGGTTGATCGCGTTGCTCTCCCACAGCACGAAGTCGCCATCGGCCAGCACCGGCACCTTGTGGTTGGGGTTGAGGGCCAGGAAACCGGGCTTGAGGTGATCGCGCTGGGCGAAGCTCAGCCACGCCATCTCCAGCCGCAGATCGAGCGCGGCGGCGACCGCCTGCACCTTGCGGACGTTGTTCGAACCGTAGAACGCGTACAACTTCATGGCAGGCCCTCCAGTGGGGAAATCAGCGGCGCCGGCGCGGCGCGCAAGCATCGCCGGCGGGCAGTTCGCGCGCCAGCCAGTCGCTCAGCCCGGCTGCCTGCCGCGCCGCGCCGAGGCACCAGTCCTGCAGCGCTGCGCGGCCGTCGAGATCGGCCGGGCGGGCATCGCGCCACAGCGCGAACTGCTTGTAGCGCAGCCACTCGGCGCGGGGCGCGTCGTCGGGCAGGCCGCGCGGCAGGCGCTTCAGTTCGGGCGGCTCGACCCGCCAGCCGTCGGCGCACAGCAGGCGCACCTCGCGCTCGAACGCCGCGCCCGCGGTGGCGACGAGCTGCGCCCGCCAGGCCGCGGTCTGCGCGGCATCGAAGCCGAGGCAGCCGACGCCGAAGCGCAGATGCTCGGGCTCGATCGACAGGAAATAGGCCGGCGCCTCGCCCTCGGCACGGAACGCCATGCGCAGCCAGGCGTGGTAGGGCTCGGCGTCGCGGGCGAAGCGCATGTCGCGCACCAGGCGGAAGATGCGGCCTTCCACGGGGCGCTCGCGCAGCGCGCCGAAGGCTTCGCACAGCGCCTCCAGGCAGCGCGAGGCCGGCTCGGCCAGTTCGCGCGCGTAGCGGTCCTTGTGGGCGTGAAACCAGTCGCGCGTGTTGTGGGCGGCGAGGTCGGCCAGGAAGCGGGCCGCGCGCGACGGCCAGCCGCGGTCAGAGCAGTCCACGGTCGATGCGGTTGGCGAACTTGTCGAGGGTGCCGCTCCAGCCCGCGGCGTGCAGTTCGCAGGCCGCCGGCGTGGCGAAGCGCAGGTGGCGCAGGTGCACCCGGGTGCCGGCCGCGACTTCCTCGAAATCGACGATCACCGTCGTCTCCACGCCGGCGTCCGGCATCGGCGGCGCCCAGATCCAGGTGAACATCAGCCGTTCCGGGCGGCGGATCGCGAGGTAGGTGCCCTGCACCCGCTTGGTCGGCTCGCCGGCCTCGACGAAATCGATGCGGTAGTGCCCGCCTTCGCGCAGGTCGACGCTCACCGATTCGGCGCGGATCGCTTCCGACGGGCCCATCCAGGCGCCGAGCGCCTCGGGGCGGGTCCATGCATCGAAGACCCGCTCGCGCGGGTGGGCGAAGACGCGTTGCAGCTCGAGCTGCAGCGCGGCGGCGGCGGCCGTGTCATTCATCCGGGCTCTCCAGGCGGTTCAGGTAGTCGTCGAGCGCGTCGAAGCGGCGGGTCCAGAAGGCGCGGTGGCGGGCCACCCAGTCCATCGCCTCGACCAGCGGCGCGGGCTCGAAGTGCAGGCGGTGCAGCCGCCCCTCGCGCTGCCGTGCGAGCAGGCCGGCCTGTTCCAGGATGCGCAGGTGCTTGGTGATCTGCGACGGGCTCTCGGCCAGCCCGTGCGCCGCTTCGCCGACCGACAGGTCGGCCATGGCGATCCGTTCGAGGATCGTGCGCCGGACCGGATGCGACAGCGCGAAGAAGGTCTTGTCCATGATTCCGTTTCACTACACCTTGAGGTGTACTATACAGCGGATCAGCCTGCCGTCAATCATCGCTGCGCGAGTTCGCGTGCTGCGCGGCCGGTCGGCGCGCCGGTGCACACGCGATCGCTCAAGAGGCCGACTCGTCCATTCCGCCAATCGAGGCGCACGACGCAGGATCGAGCCGTCGTCGGCGGTTCGGCGCAGCGTCGGCCGGACCCACCGAATGAATCCTTGTGTGGCTGCCGGACGGCAGTGCGCCCGTCGGCTGGACGATCAGCACTGGGCGCCGAGCCGGGCGATCTCGGAGGGCTTGGTGTCCTTGCCGATGATGGCCTCGCAGGCCTCGATGATCTTGGGATCGGTGTGGAAGGTCTTCAGACAAAAGCACAGGTCGGGACCGCCGGTCGCTGCGCGTTGCGCATTGCATCGGCCGGTCAGGTCCACGATTTGCTCGGGCGCCATGGCGTCCAGCAAGCCGGAACAGCGTGCGGCCTTCGCGTCGGAGTCGATTCCTCCGCTCACGCAGGCACAGATTTCCGTGCTGGGTGCGGCTGGCCCTTGCCCGCTCTGCGCCAGCGCGTTGCCGCCATGCCAGGCCGCCAGCAGGGTTCCGATCACGGCAATCGGGTATCTGCTCATCGTTTCCCCCTTTTGAACACCGCTACGCGGGTAGGCCTCGACCGAAACCGGATGCGACGCCGAGGAATGCGGTCGCGACCCCGCCGCGCGCGCAGGACACTCCCTCAAGGATAGTTACCGCACGAGCGGCTCGCGAACGGAGCTCGACCGGCTGTCGCTCCAGCACCGAGAATCACCCGTCAGCTCCCGGCGCCAGCGCAGACGGGACCGTCGTGGTGGAACGCCGCCGTGCTTGGAAGGGGCGGATCATGCGAAGGCCACCGCCGGTTCGCACCGCGCCATCGGCGCGCAGCGTTCACGGCACCGGGCCGCTGGGGGATACTCCGCCTTGTACTCGCGGCACGACGACGCGGTCGCACCGACCGCGCAGTCATGCTGCGGCAATCGACCCGGAGGCGGTGATTGCGATGAGATCGAGGTACGTGCAGTTCGCGGTCGCCGCGATGCCGATGGCCCTGGTCCCGGCGCTGGTGTTCCT
>JBNLCM010000110.1:0-5232 GCA_050303815.1 Rhodocyclaceae bacterium | reverse complement strand
CATCGGTCGGACTGGCGTGAATCACCGAGCCGGCGTCGAAGTACGGACAGTCAAGCTCGGCGGCAACGGCAGACAGTCGCTCTGCGAGGCCGACGCACTTCGTGTCGGCTCCGCCGAACTTGTCGGCCATCGTCCCGGCCGGCGTGCCGACGGGGGGCGGGGCGACGATCAGCACGGGCGGGACCGGCATGCCGGGCTCGATGGGCGCCGAGCGGATCGCACCGACCAGCGCCGCGACCCCCTGGCTTGCGTGCCAGGCGGTGTGCGGGTGCATCGACTGGAAGTCATTGTTGCCAAGCATCAGGATCACCAGGGCGAGCGGGCTGTTGACCTCGATGCGCTGGGCCAGCCCTTCGATGCCGGCGCGGCCGGCCTTGAACGGGTCGTCCCAGACGGTTCGCCGACCGTTGAGGCAATCCTCGATGATCCGCACGTCGTGCCCCGCCTCGTGAAGCCGCAGCTCGAGACGGCCCGGCCAGCGGACCTCGAACGGGTGGCGGCCCCGGCTGCCGGGGATGATGCCCCAGGAGAGGGAGTCGCCATAGACCAGAACCTGTTTCATCGTCATCCTCCTTGAAGGAGCGGACTGTCAGTCGCCACCACAGCCCAAGTTGCCACCACAGCTGCCGCGAGACGAGCAGCCGATGCCCTCTGCGCACCAGGTGCCACGACCGCTGGCGCCACGGGCGGGGCGGTCCAGCTCATAGCGGAAGCCGACGGCCAGGCCCTGGTCGGCGCCGAAGGCGAACAGCGGGGGGAGCGCTGTTGGCGTGCGCGGATCGATGCTCGTGCGCTGGCCGGCGAGTTTCCAGGTGCATTTGAGTCCGTCGCTGACCCGCGTGGGCGACGCCATGGACTTCGCCGGTACACGGTGCAGGAAGCAGCCAGGCGCCTGGCGCGGAGCGCATCGAGCAGGTTGCCGAAATCGAATCGGTCCAGGTAGCGCGTGGGTCGGCGATGTCGGCCCCGTAGCCAGATCCCGAGTCCGATGACCGAACCCAGGGGCGCAGCGAAGGCCCGGACAGACGGGTGATCACCCATGGCTCAGCGATCGAACAATTCGCCACCCGCGCGCGGCGGCGCCAGGCCGAAGTGGCTCCAGATCGCGTGGGTCGCGATGCGTCCCCGCGGCGTGCGCTGGAGGTAACCCTGCTGGATCAGGTACGGCTCGAGCACATCCTCGATCGTGTCCGTCGATTCGCCAATGGCCGCCGCGAGGTTGTCCAGGCCGACCGGTCCGCCGCCGAACTTCTCGAGCACCGCGCCGAGCAGCTTGCGGTCCATCAGGTCGAGGCCGAGCGGATCCACGTCCAGCATCGACAGCGCGGCGTCCGCAACGCCGGTGTCCACGTGTCCGCCGGCGCGAACTTCCGCGTAGTCACGGACCCGGCGCAGCAGCCGGTTAGCGATGCGGGGCGTGCCCCGCGAACGACGGGCAATCTCGAGAGCACCACCGTCGTCGATGCCGACGTTGAGCAGCCCGGCCGACCGGCCGACGATCCAGCCCAGTTCTTCCGGCGTGTAGAACTCCAGCCGGGAGACGATGCCGAAGCGGTCGCGCAGCGGGTTGGTGAGCATGCCCGCGCGTGTCGTGGCACCGATCAGCGTGAAGGGGGGCAGGTCGAGCTTCACCGAGCGCGCGGCCGGACCCTCTCCGATCATGATGTCTATCTGGTAGTCCTCGAGGGCCGGGTAGAGGATCTCCTCGACGACCGGGCTCAGCCGGTGGATCTCGTCGATGAAGAGGACGTCGTGGGGCTCGAGGTTGGTCAGCAGGGCCGCGAGGTCACCGGCCCGCTCGAGGACCGGGCCGGAGGTCTGACGCAGATTCACCCCCATCTCCGCGGCGACGATGTGGGCCAGCGTGGTCTTGCCCAACCCGGGCGGGCCGAACAGCAGCAGGTGGTCGAGTGCCTCGCCACGGTTGCGGGCCGCGGTGATGAAGATCTCCAGCTGCTCGCGGATCTTGGTCTGACCCACGTACTCGGCGAGCCGCTTCGGGCGCAGGGCACGCTCGATCGCGTCCTCCTGCCGGTCGCCCGATGCGGCCGAAACGAGGCGGTCGCCCGGTGGGGCGGAGAGGCGGTCGGTCTCGATCATGGCGAGAGTCTAACGGAATGCGCCCCGCTTGCGCCGGCCGCGCATCTGCCCGCAAACTGTGCCCCTTCTGCCTGAGGGCAGCGGGCATCGGGGGTCGGATGAAGCTGGATCGAAACGCACGCGCAATCCTTGGCGCGCTGGTGGCGGATGCAGCGTCGCTGGGCCTGCACTGGCTCTACGACGGCGAGCGACTGGCGGACATCGCGCTCCGCGGCGAGCCCGTCTTCCTGTCGCCGGACCGGGCCCACTACGAGGGGGCCAAAGGCTCCTTCGTCCACGCCGCACGTCGCAGTGGCGATTTTTCCGCCTATGGCGAAGCCTGTGCCCTGATGCTGCGCCAGCTGGCCGAAGCCGACGGTCGCTTCCAGCGCGTGACCTACCAGAGCATGTACCGGCGCCACTTCGGCCCTGGCGGCGCCTATGTCGGCTACATCGACAAGCCGACCCGCGGCACCCTGATCCGCCTGATGCCCCACGAGGATTCGGCGACCTATCCTCAGCCTTCCGGCGTCGACGACGACCAGCTGCCGGCGCTGGCCGCCATTCCTCCGATCGTGGTCGCTGCCTTCCGCTGCGGGCGGGAGGACGCCAGCCTGTGGGACGAGATCGAGCATGTGGTCCGGGTGACCAACAACAACGAGCGCGCGGTCGAGGCGGGGCGTGCGGCCGGCCTGCTGCTGGTTGAGCTGCTGCGTGGCCGCAAGCCTCTGGACGCGGTCGAAGCGGCCGCATCCCGGGTCGAGGACGCGCTGGCCTCCCGGATGCGAGAGGCCATCCAGGGGAGCCGGCTCGACGCGGTGTCCGCTGCGGCCCGCTTCGGCGCCGCCTGCCACGTCGAACAGGGTCTGCCGGTGATCTGCCACATTGTCGCGCACGCGGGCAGCTACCGCGAGGCGGTCATCGCCAACATCATGGCCGGTGGCGACAGCTGCGGCCGGAGCATCGTGCTCGGCGCTGCCATGGGCGCGCGCGATATCGTGCCCCTGGGCTGGATGGCGCGGATGAACCGGCTGTCCGAGGCCCTCGATCTGATCGATCGCCTCGAATCCGCCCCCTGCTGATCAGCCCGCGTTGCCGCCCGGGTCGCCGCCCTGACGTGGGCCGCCGCGGCGTGACCGACGCCGGCGACCCTCGCCGGCGGGGCTGTTGTTGCTGCGACCCTGGGGGGCGTTGCCGCGGGGAGCCGGCGCGTCGCCGGCGCCCGGACTGCGACCGCCGGCAGCCCGCCGCCGGCGCTTTCCGTTGCCGTTCCCGCTGACATTCCCGCTGCCACCGCCGTTACCTCGGCCGCCCTGGCCGCCCCCGGTGTTGCCGCTCGACGGCTTGCCGGCCGGTGCTGCGCGGTTGCCGTCCACTTCCGGCCGCTGACGGACACGTCGCCCGGTGGGGTCGATGTCCATCCGGTTGAAATTGAGCTCTTCGATTTCCTCGTCGTCGAGCATCATCAGGCCAGGCGGCAGGCTGCTGCCGCCTGCGCCGTAGTTTGCTCGCGGATCGATCGGCTGGCTGCCTTCGGGCACCCGACTCTTGCCGCCGCGTTTGCGGGCGTTGCCCGGGCCGCCGTTGCCGTCACTGCGGTTGCCATTGGCCTCCGGGCGGTTGCCGACGGACTCGCTGCGATTGCCGATCGACTCGCTGCGATTGCCATTTCCCTTTCCTGCGTCCCGCTCGCGGGCTGGCTTGCCTTCCCGGGCCGGCTTGCCTTCCCGGGGCGGCTTGCTCTCGCGCGGGGGCTTCGCCTCGCGGGCGGGCTTGCCGTCCGCCTTCTCCTTGGGCTCGCGGGGCTCGCGGGGCTGGCGGGGTTGACGCGGCGGCCGGGGTTCGCTGGCCGGGTCGGCGCCCTGGGGGCTGGGCACGAAATCGGCGGGCATGTCGCGCCGCTCGATCTTGCGGTTGATCAAGCGCTCGATGGCCTCCAGCAGCTTCTCCTCCTCCGGGTCGACCAGCGAGATCGCTTCTCCCTCGCTGCCGGCCCGTCCGGTGCGTCCAATGCGGTGGACGTAGTCCTCGGGCACGTTTGGCAGATCGAAGTTCACGACGTGCGGCAGCTGGTCGATATCCAGGCCTCTCGCCGCAATGTCGGTCGCTACCAGAACCTGAAGTTCGGAATCCTTGAACTGGGCCAGGGCCCGCGTACGGGCCGACTGGCTCTTGTTGCCGTGGATGGCCAGCGCCGCCACCTCGTGCTTGCAGAGGTATTCGGCGAGCTTGTTGGCGCCATGCTTGGTGCGCGTGAAGACCAGCACCTGGAACCACCGATTGCCCCGGATCAGGTGGGCGAGCAGTTCGCGCTTCTGTTTCTGTCCGATCGGGTAGACCGCCTGGTCGACCAGTTCGGAAGCGGTATTGCGGCGGGCCACCTCGACGCAGCCCGGCTCATGCAGCAGCCCGTTGGCCAGCTCCCGGATCTCGTCGGAGAAGGTCGCGGAAAAGAGCAGATTCTGTCGCTTCTCGGGCAGTAGCGCTAGCACCTTCCGGATGTCGCGGATGAAGCCCATGTCGAGCATCCGGTCCGCCTCGTCGAGGACGAGGATCTCGACGCCGGTGAGGTCGATGGTCTTCTGGCCGACGTGGTCGAGCAGGCGGCCCGGTGTGGCGACGAGGACGTCGACCGGCTCGGACAGTCGCTCGATCTGCGGATTGATCGAGACGCCGCCGAACATCACCATCGAACTCAGGGGCAGGTGCTTGCCATAGGTCTGGACCGACTCCTCCACCTGGGCGGCCAGTTCGCGGGTCGGCGCCAGGATCAGGCAGCGAGGCCGGCCGGGGGCGGGCGAGTCGATCGGGGTGGCCGAGAGGCGGTGCAGCAGTGGCAGCGTGAAACCCGCCGTCTTGCCCGTCCCGGTCTGGGCGGCGGCGAGCAGGTCGCCCCCTTCGATAACCAGCGGAATGGCCTGGATCTGGATGGGTGTGGGGTGCGTGTAGCCGGTGTCGGCAATGGCACGCAACAGCGGTTCGGCCAGCCCGAGGCTGGCAAAGCTGATGTCGGTCTGCAAGTTATGGCTCCAGCGGCAGCCTGTCACTCGGGCCGAGGGACACCAATCGAGGCGGGCGGGATGCGGCCGGCGCGTGGCGCTCGGCAGAGGTTAAGGTCAGCGGCCGGTGCGTTGATTGGTAGAACGCACGGAT
>JBNLCM010000109.1:0-42624 GCA_050303815.1 Rhodocyclaceae bacterium | reverse complement strand
CGTCGAGCGAACCACCGGGCAGTGGAAAATTACCGGCATGGTCGCCGGGCAGGGCCAGTGTGAAGACGCCCAGCCCGACCGTGAGGTTGTTGCGCGTGACCACCTCGACGTTCCCCTCGATGCGTTCCTGCCAGACCCGCGTGAACCAAGCCGGTCGCCAGCCCTTGTTGAGCAGGGTGTTGTGGGCCATCAACAGCCGGTTGACGTCCCACGCCGCCCCCTCGGCACCGTAGGCGACTACCACCGGGTTCTCGCTGTCGGCACTCTGGCCGATCGTATTGCCGATCAGCAGGGCATCTCCGCCATTGGGAAACTCGACTTCGTACGAGGCCGTGCCCCCACCTCCGTCATAGATCAGGTTGTAGCGGATGTCGTTGCTGCGGGCCCGGGACTTGACGAGGTGGCCGCGAAAACCACCGTGCAGGCGGCTGCCTTCCAGCTCGAAGCGGTCGATGCGCCCGACGTAAAGCAGATGGTGGAGGGCTCCGTCCGTATGCGGGGCGCTGGCGAACAGGCTGTTCCGCACGGAAAGCCGAGCATCCCGGAAATTCGCGGTGAGCAAGCCCATCTGGTTATCGACGAACGCACAACCGGTGACGGCAAGACTGCCCCGCTCGAAGCGGATGCCGGCACCATTGCCGTCGCGTACCCGTGCGTTTCGGAACTCGATGTTCTCGACCGTGAAGTCGCCGTTGCGAAAGACCCAGATCGCCTTGCCTTCAGCGCTCTTGCCCCCGGCGTCGAGGACCGGGCGTTCGGCGACGCCTCGGATGGTGAGGGATTTCTGCAGCCACAGAGCAACATCGCCGGTATAGGTGCCGGGCATGATGGCGACCACATCACCGTCCTTTGCTCGGCGGGCCGCCTCCGCGACCGTGGAGATCTCCTGGTCGGGTCCTACCAGCAGCGTCTCGGCGCATGCGCACGACGCATGTATGGCCGCCATGCCAAGCGCCGCGAGGCGCTTGAAGGTGCCAACTGAGCCGGTCATCGCAGGCCACCACTCTGCGTGACGGCGTCGGCTACGAGGCGCGTGGCCAGCGGGTTCCAGTGACCATCGTAGGGGCCGATCTCCAGGGCCAGGGGGCTGCTCTCGTAGTGGCGGGCAAAGACCGATGCAAGATCGACCACGGTCAGCCCGGCCGCTCGGCAGCGCTCGATCAGGCGAGTGCGCTCGGGTTCGTCAGGCATTCGGCCCTGCGCCAGCGCTTGCCGGTCGGCATCGACCGCAAGCACGAAGCGGACACCCGGTTCCCTGGGCAATGCTGTCAGGAAGGCATCGATGATGGCATCAGTGCGCGCGGCGGCGGCCGCTGCGTCTGGTGCCGGTCGCTGCCGCGGCGCGGACGGTGCCTTGTGCAACTCGCCACGCAGGCGTGCCACCAGCTGCGCAGGGTTGAAGCGGAGCTGAGAGAACAGGTACTGCGCCAGGGCAGACTCGCGTAGCACACGCTTCGCGAGGCCTGGAGGGGGTGTCAGTTCGGTTTGGGGTTCGAGCGTCTTCGGATCGAGGCACGGGCCATCGACATTGCCCGAGCCGCACAGCGTCTGCCTGACATCGAATCGTTCTGCAATGATGACGAAGTCGCGCGTGCCGAAATTCTCGGCGGCAAAGCGGGCCCGCTCGGCATAGTCGAGCAGGCTGGAGCCGGGGCCGCCCATGGCGTAGACGGGCCGGCCCGTCGCTTGCTCCAGGTGTGCGTCGACGCGGTCTTCGTAGTCCAGCATGTTGGCTTCGACGAAGCTGTCGCCGATCAGCGCGATGGCGCGCGGGTCGCGTTGGAAATCGTGCAGGGCGACGAAGCCGTAGTTGTTGGCCGCGTAGGTATGGGCGTTGCGCAGATCCCAGCCGGTGGCGATGGTGAAGCGGTGGCCCGGCGGATAAGTCAGGATGCGCGGCGCGATGTGGTAGCCCGCGCGGGTCGAGGAGGACACCGGCAGCAGCCTGAAGGCCAGTTCGAGCAACAGCAGCAGGGCCAGTGCGCCGACGCCGACGAGCAGGACGAACCTAGAAGTTGAAATAGATGAACGCACTGACGGCACTTCTCGTCTCGTTGGTCAGGACCAGCAGCGCCGCGGCGGTGGTGGCGGCACCGAGCACCAGCGCAGCGATATCGCGTCGCGTGCCGCAACGGGTCCGGATGGCCTCGCCGATCCGGTTGCTGTTGGGGCACAGGAAAGCCAGCACGGAAAGCATGGCACACCAGACCGCGGCGCGCTCGGTCGACAGGCCCACGTTCCAGAAGAGGGCATGGACTTCGCTCGTTTCCGGGTGGTTCAGACCGGCCATGCCCTGAAGGATCGTCGAGGCACTGGCAAAGTCGACAGCACGGAAGAACACCCAGGCGATGATGGCAGCCAACATCGTCAGGGCCCAGGCCGCGAGCCGGTGGGGCAGGGTGGCGGCGATGCGCGCGTGGCGCTCGCCGAGGGCTCGTCGGTAGGCGTGGTTGATGGCCAGGTAGAGGCCGTGCAGGCCGCCCCAGAACACGAAGGTCCAGGCCGCGCCGTGCCACAGCCCGCCCAGCAGCATCGTGACGAAGAGATTCACGTAGCGGCGGCTCGGCCCCTTGCGGTTGCCGCCGAGCGGCACATAGAGGTAATCCCGCAGGAAGGCCGACAGGCTCATGTGCCAGCGGCGCCAGAATTCGGAGATGTTCAGCGCCCTGTAGGGGGAATCGAAGTTGTAGGGCAGGCGGATGTTGAACATCCACGACAGCCCGATGGCCATGTCGGAGTAGCCGGAGAAGTCGAAGTAGAGCTGGAAGGTATACGCCAGGGCGGCGATCCAGGCCTCGACGGTGTCGGGCGTGGCGCCGCTGGCTGCTCCGTCGAAGACGGCGTCGGCATACGGTGAGATGCCGTCCGCCAGGACCACCTTCTTGAAAAGGCCGAGCGCGAAGATCGCCATGCCGCCGGCAATGTTGCCGAGCATAGGCCGATAGGTGGTGGCCTCGCCGAACTGCGGCATCATCTGCGCGTGGTGCAGTACCGGTCCGGCGATCAGATGCGGGAAGTAGGTGACGAATAGGCCGTAGTGGATGAAACGGTATTCGCGCACGCCCTTCTGGTAGGCGTCTGCCAGAAACGCGATCTGGGTAAATGTGAAGAAGGAGATGCCGATGGGCAAGGTGATGTGCGCCAGCTGCCAGTCTGTCCCGAGGGCTGCCGCGAGGCTGTCTATGAAGAAGTTGGCATACTTGAAGTAGGCAAGCAGGCTGAGATCGACCGCAATGCCTGCGATCATCCAGCGTTTCGCTAACGACCTCGCCGGGCTCTGGGCGATGCGCATGCCTGCGAAGAAGTTCCAGCAGATCGAGCCCACCAGCAGCAGCGTGAACTCCGGCATCCAGTAGCCGTAGAAGAACAGCGATGCGGCGAACAGCCAGCCAGCCGCCAGGCGCGGCGAGCGGGGCCCGATCAGGAAGAACAGCGCGAAGACGGCCGGCAGGTACAGTGCGGCGAATTCGGCGGTGGTGAAGAGCATTCAGGCGTCGGCGCGAAAAGGTCGAGCTGCGACGGTATCAGGACCGCCGGCGAGGGGTTACCAAGTGCTTCACGGCAGGTGTGAGTCCGTGAACGAACAACGCCCCCGGAGGGGCGTCATGCTGGGGCGATGACCCTCAAGGCCGCCGCATCGCGTCGAAGAACTCGGCATTGCTCTTCGTCGCCTTGATCTTGTCGAGCAGGAATTCCATTGCCTCGAGGTCGTCCATGCCGTAGAGCAGCTTGCGCAGCACCCATACCTTTTGCAGGATGTCGGGCTTGAGCAGGAGCTCTTCGCGGCGGGTGCCGGAGCGGTTGACGTTGATGGCGGGGTAGACCCGCTTCTCGGCCATGCGGCGGTCGAGGTGGATCTCGGAGTTGCCCGTGCCCTTGAATTCTTCGTAGATGACGTCGTCCATCCGGCTGCCGGTGTCGATCAGCGCCGTGGCGATGATGGTCAGCGAGCCGCCTTCCTCGACGTTACGGGCCGCGCCGAAGAAGCGCTTGGGCTTCTGCAGGGCGTTGGCGTCCACACCGCCGGTGAGCACCTTGCCGGAGGCCGGCACGACGGTGTTGTAGGCGCGCGCCAGGCGGGTGAGCGAGTCCAGCAGAATGACCACGTCGCGCTTGTGCTCGACCAGCCGCTTGGCCTTCTCGATGACCATCTCGGCAACCTGCACGTGGCGGGTGGCCGGCTCGTCGAAGGTGGAGGCGACGACTTCGCCCTTGACCGAGCGTTGCATCTCGGTGACTTCTTCCGGGCGCTCGTCGATCAGCAGCACGATCATGACGCAGTCGGGGTGGTTGCTCGTGATCGCGTGCGCGATGTGCTGCAGCATCACGGTCTTGCCGCTCTTCGGGCTGGCCACCAGCATGCCCCGCTGGCCCTTGCCGATCGGCGCGATCATGTCGATCACGCGGGAGGTGGTGTTCTCCTCGCCGCGGATGTCCCGCTCCAGCTTCAGGCACTCGGTGGGGTGCAGCGGCGTGAGGTTCTCGAACAGGATCTTGTGCTTCGACGCCTCGGGGGGGTGGAAGTTGACCTTGTCGAGCTTGACCAGCGCAAAGTAGCGCTCGCCGTCCTTCGGCGTGCGGATCTCGCCCTCGATCGTGTCGCCGGTGTGCAGGTTGAAGCGCCGGATCTGGGAAGGCGACACGTAGATGTCGTCGGTCCCCGCCAGATAGCTGGTATCCGGCGAGCGCAGGAAGCCAAAGCCGTCGGGCAGGACTTCCAGCACGCCGTCGCCGAAGATGGGCTCGCCCTTCTTGGCGCGGTTCTTGAGCAGGGCGAAGATGAGTTCCTGCTTGCGCAGCCGGTTGGCACCGTCGATCTCGGCGGCGCTGGCCATCTCGAGCAATTGGCTGACGTGCAGAGACTTGAGCTCTGATAGTTGCATGGCGACTCGGAGGGAAAAGCTAAGGGAAGGGGGGTGAAGACCAACAACGACTGCGGTGCGATGTCTTGAAGCGTTTCGCTACGGCGGGCGCCGGAGCACCGCAGTCGAGTGGAGCGAGCCTAAGGGGCTCAGAGGTTGCTGTCAATGAAGGCCGTCAGCTGGCTCTTGGAGAGCGCGCCGACCTTGGTTGCCTCGACGTTGCCGCCCTTGAACAGCATCAGGGTCGGAATGCCGCGGATGCCATACTTGGCCGGGGTGTCCTGGTTCTCGTCGATGTTGAGCTTGGCCACCTTCAGCTTGCCCGAATATTCCTTGGCGACATCGTCGAGGATCGGAGCAATCATCTTGCAGGGGCCGCACCACTCTGCCCAATAGTCCACCAGGACAGGGGTTTGGGACTGCAGCACCTCGGCTTCGAAGCTGCCGTCGGTGACGTAACTGATATGCTCGCTCATGATTCCTCACATCAGGGGTAAACAAGGGGATGGCTGAAAAGGCTCCGGCGTGGCCTGCGGCCTGGACTGCCGGGAGGGGAAACGGTCGAACACGTTTCCGGTCTGATCATGGGCAGCAAGTTATGCTAACGAGCAACGCCCGTCAAGCCTGCGAGGCGTAGCCCGTTCGCTGGCGATGACCGGAGTTCCCATGCTGCGCTGCGGCGATGTGCCGTCGTCGTGGGCCGCGGGCGATCCGCTATATTTGTGAAGGGGCGGCTTCAGCATGGCGTCAGCCTGCCCATCCACAACCGAATCGAGAGGAAGCAATGACCTACGTCGTGACCGAGAACTGCATCAAGTGCAAGTACACCGATTGCGTTGATGTCTGCCCGGTGGACTGTTTTCGGGAAGGGCCCAATTTCCTGGTGATCGATCCCGAAGAGTGCATCGACTGCACCCTCTGCGTGCCGGAGTGTCCCGCCGAGGCGATCTTCGCCGAGGACGACGTGCCCGACGCGCAGCAGGCATTCATCGCGCTCAACGCGGAGCTGGCCCGCGACTGGCCCGCGATCATCCAGCGCAAGGATCCCTTGCCGGATGCGGACGACTGGCTTGGCAAGCCGGACAAGCAGGACCTGCTCGAGCGCTGAGGGTGGGGGCCGCGGCTGCCGGCTTTCCCCTCGGGCGTCGATGCACTACCATTTGCGCGCAGACGAACGCCGGTACAGGCGAGACCGATAGAACAGGCGGGGTGAATAACGATGCTGGTCAGTGAAATTCTGGCGATCAAGGGCAAGGTGCTCTACACGATTGCCCCGAACAAGTCCCTCGGCGAGGCCGTGGCCGTGATGACCGAGCAGGACGTGGGGTCGCTGGTGGTGTTCGACCACGGCGCGATGACCGGCATCCTGACCTTCCGCGAAGTGCTCACCGGTGTGAACAGCGGTGGCTCGCGCTGGGCCGAGATGCCCGTGGCCGAGGTCATGAAGCGCGAACCCCTGACGGCCGACGGCAGCATGGAGATGGACGAGCTGCGCAAGCTGATGGTCGACCATCATCAACGGTATCTGCCGGTGATGGACGGTACGACGCTGATGGGCGTGGTGTCCTTTCATGACGTGGCGAAGGCCGTCCTGGAAGAGCAGAGCTTCGAGAACCGAATGCTGAAGAATTACATCCGCAACTGGCCCGCCGAGTCGGACGAGGCCTGAGCAGGTTTCGGTGTGCCGATGCCGCAGGGGGGCGTCGGCAGACCCGCTGGCATGCGCCGACAGAGTGCAGCCGGCCGCGTTGGATGGGTCCTTCGGGACCTGCTGCCCAGGGAGGGCAGGGTGGATTGTTCCACCACGACATTCCAGCGGGAATGAGGAGACACCATGGAAAAAATCTGGCTGAAGAGCTACCCCCCTGACGTGCCGACGACGATCGACCCATCGTTGTTCGCTTCGATAGGCGACCTGGTCGTCAAGTCGGTCGCCCGCTTTGGCGGTCACCCGGCCTACACCAACATGGGCGCCAGCCTGACCTACAACGAGGTCGACCGGCTCAGCACCGCGTTTGGCGCCTACCTGCAAAAGGTCCTGAAGCTGCCGCGGGGGGCGCGTGTCGCCCTCATGATGCCGAACATCCTGCAGTATCCGGTGTGCCTGTTCGGGGCCCTGCGCGCGGGATACACGGTGGTCAACTGCAATCCGCTGTACACCGCGCGCGAGCTCGAGCACCAGCTGCGCGATTCGGGCGCGGAGACGATCGTCATCGTCGAGAACTTCGCGCACACCCTGCAGCATGCCCTGCCGCAGACCGGCATCCGCCACGTCATCGTGACGGCGCTGGGCGACCTGCTCGGCTTTCCGAAGAAGCACATCGTCAATCTCGTCGTGCGGCACGTGAAGAAGATGGTGCCGGAATGGTCGCTGCCCGGGCACGTTGCGCTGTCCGATGTGCTCTCCGACGGCGCCGGCCAGAGGCTGGATCCGGTCGACGTCACGCACGACGACATTGCCTTCCTGCAATACACCGGGGGCACCACCGGGGTGGCCAAGGGGGCCATGCTGACCCACGGCAACATCCTGGCAAACCTTGAGCAGGCCCATGCCTGGATTCGCCCCGAGATGAAGGAGGGCGCCGAGCTGATCGTCACGGCGCTGCCGCTCTACCATATCTTTTCGCTGACGGCGAACTGCCTGACCTTCTTCAAGATCGGCGCACAGAATCTCCTGATCACCAATCCGCGGGACATCCCCGGCTTCGTCAAGGAGCTGTCGCGCTATCCCTTCACGGTGATCACCGGGGTCAATACCCTGTTCAATGCGCTGCTCAACAGCCCCGACTTCCAGCGCCTCGGCTTCGAGCGCCTGCGCCTGGCGCTCGGTGGCGGCATGGCGGTCCAGCAAGCGGTCGCCGAACGCTGGCAAAAGGTCACCGGCAGTGCGCTCATCGAGGCCTACGGCCTGACCGAGACCTCGCCTGCGGTCTGCATCAACCCGCTCTCCCTCGCCGAGTTCAATCACTCGATCGGGCTGCCGATTCCCTCCACCGAGGTGTCGATCCGCGACGATGACGGCAACGAGGTGGACATGGGTCAGGCGGGCGAGCTATGCGTCAGGGGCCCGCAGGTCATGCGGGGGTATTGGAACCGGCCGGAGGATACGCGCCGCGTCATCCTGGCGGACGGCTACTTTCGCACCGGCGACGTGGCCACGATCGACCCGGCAGGTTTTGTCCGGATCGTCGACCGCAAGAAGGACATGATTCTCGTCTCGGGTTTCAACGTGTATCCGAACGAGGTCGAGGACGTGGTCGCGAGCCACCCGGGCGTGCTTGAGGTGGCGGCTGTCGGCGTGCCGGACGAGCGCTCGGGAGAAGCGGTCAAGATCTTCGTGGTGCCGCGTGATGGCTCGCTCACCAAGGAGGCACTCATCGCCCACTGTCGCGAGAACCTCACGGGCTACAAGGTGCCGCACCAGGTCGAGTTTCGCGACGAGTTGCCGAAGACCAACGTCGGCAAGATCCTGCGCCGCAAGCTGAGGGACGAATCCGCCACGGCCTGAGCGGCCGACCGCGGCCGCCAGGGGGCGAAACCCGTGCCATCCGGCACGCTCGCCGACGGCCGGGACTTGTCTTTTGCACTGCGGTGTGATTTCATCCAGTCCTGTATAAGAGTTGCCGATTTCAAGTTCGACTCAGAGCAATGATTCGCACCCTGTTCCTGTCCCTGTCGCAGCTGGTCGTAGTAGTACGCGTAGTAGGCGTAGGCACGCGCACGGCGTAGGGAACAGACCACGAGAGGAATGACTGAAACCCCCGCCGGCGCAACAGCCGGCGGGGGTTTGTTTTTTTCGCCGGCTCGTCAGCAGCGGACTTTTCCAGGAGTAGTGAAATGCCTCAGATGACAGGCGCCCAGTTGATCGTTCAGATGCTTGAACGGCAAGGCGTAAAGACGATTGCCGGGATACCGGGTGGCGCCATCCTGCCGCTCTACGATGCGCTCTCCCAGAGCGAGGTCATCCACCACGTGCTGACCCGCCATGAACAGGGGGCCGGCTTCATGGCCCAGGGCATGAGCCGCGTGTCCGGGCGTCCCGAGGTGTGCTTCGCCTCGTCGGGGCCGGGCGCGACCAACCTCGTCACGGCCATCGCCGATGCCAAGCTGGATTCGATCCCGATGGTGGCCATCACCGGCCAGGTGCCGCTGGCGATGATCGGTACCGACGCCTTCCAGGAGGTGGACACCTATGGCATGACGATTCCCCTCACCAAGCACAACTTCCTGGTGCGTTCGGTGGCGGAGCTGCCGCAGGTGATGGTGGATGCCTTCCGGATCGCCATGTCGGGTCGACCGGGCCCGGTGCTCGTGGACATCCCGAAGGATGTGCAGAACGCCCTGATCGACATCGATGCGCTGCCCGAGCCGGCCGTTGCAGACCCGGCGCCCGCGATCGACCTGGCGGCCATCGAGCAGGCCGCCGCGATGATCAACGGGGCCGAGCAGCCGGTGCTGTACCTGGGAGGTGGGGTGGTCGCCTCCGGAGCGTCCCATGCCGCGGTGACACTCGCCGAGCAGGCCGGGCTGCCCACCACGATGACGCTGATGGCCCTTGGTGCGATGCCCATGGATCATCCGCTGTCGATCGGCATGCTCGGCATGCACGGCGCCCGCTATACCAACTACATCCTCGAGGAAGCGGACCTGCTGATCTGTGTTGGCGCCCGTTTCGACGACCGGGCCATCGGCAAGGCCGCCCAGTTCTGCCCCAAGGCGCGGATCATCCACATCGACATCGATCCGTCCGAGCTTCACAAGATCAAGACGGCCCACGTGGCCATCACGGCGGATGTGGGGCAGGCCCTCGAGGCCCTGCTGCCGCGCATCAAGGTCACACTGCGCAAGCGATGGCTGTCGCACGTGGAGAGCCTCAAGACGCGCTTCCCGCTTCAGATGGACGGCGAGGACGACCCGCGCAGCCACTATGGGCTGATCAAGGCCGTGGCCAATGCGCTCGACGACAGCGCAGTGGTCGCGACCGACGTGGGGCAGCACCAGATGTGGGTGGCCCAGGCCTATCCGTTCCGCCGGCCGCGCCAGTGGCTGACCTCCGGTGGCCTCGGGACCATGGGATTCGGCATGCCGGCCGCGATCGGTGCCGCCCTCGCCGAGCCCCAGCGTACGGTGGTCTGCTTCTCGGGCGACGGCAGCTTCAAGATGAACATCCAGGAACTGGCCACGCTGGCCGACGAGCAGCTCAACGTCAAGATCATCCTGATGAACAACAACTCGCTCGGCCTGGTGTACCAGCAGCAGAACCTGTTCTACGGCAAGCGCGTGTATGCCTCGAAGTACAAGCGGCAGGTCGACTTCGTGAAGATCGCCGAGGGATTCGGCATTCCGGCCATCGACCTCGACCAGAGCGACAACCCGCGCGCCACGCTGGCCCAGCTCCTGTCCGAGCCCGGCCCGTGCCTGATCCACGCATCGATCGATCGAGAGCAGTTCGTCTATCCGATGGTGCCGCCGGGCGGCGCCAACACCGAAATGATTGGAGGCTGAGGCCATGGAACACGTTGCAGAACCCCTGGCCGAGCAGGGCTTCCAGAAGGTCGTCCTGGAGATCGACGTCCAGAACCACGCTGGCGTGATGTCGCATATCTGCGGCTTGTTCGCCCGTCGCGCCTTCAACGTCGAGGGCATCCTGTGCATGCCGGTGGGCGGTGGCGACACCAGCCGGATCTGGCTGCTCGTCTTCGAGGACCAGCGCCTGGACCAGATGGTCCGCCAGGTGGAGAAGCTGGTCGATGTGGTGTCGGTGCGCCGCCACGGTGCCGAGCACGAAGTCTTCGAGCGGCTGGAAGGCTTCTTTCACTGAGGCAGGCCGCCGGTGCGTACGGGCGGCCGGCGCGCCCTTCCGGCGTGGGTGGGGCGCCCGCGGTATCGATGTATCGGGACGGGTAGGCGAGGGGCGGAGCTGTGACTCGGTTCTGGCTCGGTTTTCTGGCGGGGATCGCGTGCATCGTGCTGATCGCCGTGGTGGCGCTGGCGGTTCG
This sequence comes from Rhodocyclaceae bacterium, assembly GCA_050303815.1. Classification (GTDB taxonomy): domain Bacteria; phylum Pseudomonadota; class Gammaproteobacteria; order Burkholderiales; family Rhodocyclaceae; genus Cognatazoarcus. Next base: position 31,763 of record JBNLCM010000109.1, on the reverse strand, counting down.
CTGGATGATGCATCGCGCGTCCGGTCCGGACGCCCGAATCGTCTATCGCGAGACCGCTCAGGGCGCGCTTCATCTGGACATCTTCCGAGCGCGGGACGCGACGGCACCCGCGCCGGCCCTTCTGCTGTTCCACGGAGGGGCCTGGCAGTACGGTGGTCCTGGCGCCTTTCATCCTCAGTGCCGCGAGTTTTCGCGACGCGGCGTTGCCTGCATCAGCGTCGAGTATCGAATCGCCTCGCGGCATGGGACGGACGCGAGGGCTGCCCTGCAGGATGCCCGGGCAGCCTTTGCCTATGTCTTAGAGCAGGCGGGCCAACTGGGCGTCGATGCGGCGCGCATTCATGTCGGAGGTGGCTCGGCCGGCGGTCAACTGGCTGCGGCCGTCGGGGTAGGCGTGCCCTTGCCCTCCGAGCCAGCCGGCATCGCCGCGGGGCGACCCGCGGGACTGGTGCTGTACAACCCCATGCTCGACTTGTCCCCGTGCACGCCGGACCACCACCTGGTGGCCGACTTCTGGGAGCAGCTTTCCCCGCTCCATCACGTCAATGGGGACGTAGCGGATACCCTGATCCTGCTCGGCACCGAGGATCGCGAAGTGCCGGTACCGGTCGCCCGGGCGTTCTGCGAGGCGATGACTGCGCACGGGAACCGCTGCGACCTCGCGCTCTACGAAGGCGCGTCACACGGTTTCTTCAATCGATCCGTCGCGGCTGGTCGATACTTCGATGCGACCAATGCCCGCGTACTCGATTTCATCCGACGTGACCCAGCAGACGGCGGATAGATTACAGAATCGTGCGTGGGTTCCGGCGGGCGTGCGTCAGGCCTCCGCACGGCGCATTGCCACCAGCCAGCCCGGCTGCGCCACGCCATGGTCGTATTCGTGGACCACCTCGCCCAGGGCGGTCGAGGCGAACCCGGCCGTGGCCCCGGCGTCCCGGAGGGTGTCGCGGGAGTGGGCGAAATGCAGGTTGCGGCGCACCTCGACAGGCGCCTCGCCCTGGGGTCGGTACGCGGTGAACAGCAGTCGTCCGCCCGGCCGCAGGGCGCCATGGCAAGCGTGCAGCAGGGCATCCAGGTCGCCGAACAGGATGAAGACGCCCGAGGCGACGAGCAGGTCGAATTGCCCGGGGCGCGCCGTCAGAAAGGCGGGCAGGTCCTCGCAGGCGAGGGCGTCGTAGCAGCCCTTGGCACGGGCTTGCGCGAGCATCGGCGGCGAGAGGTCCACGCCCTCCAGGCGGTCAGCCAGCGGTCTGAGCAGCGGCCCGCACAGACCGGTGCCGCAGCCGAGGTCGGCCACGGTCAGCCCCGTGATGCCCGACAACTCGCGCGCCAGATAGTCGGCGACGTGGCGGGGCCCGAGAAATTCCATGCCCGCGCGCTCGACATCGGTATCCCAGTGCTCTGCCTTGCGCTCATAGGTGCGCAGCATGGCGTCGACCGGGTAGCGGCTGGGGCGATCGCGTTGGTCGAGTCGGGCCAGCATCAAGGCCGCCTCCCCGTCCTTCGCGCGCTCGCCCGAAAGCGTCAGATAGCGCGCCAGGTGCCCGATGGCTTCGGTGTCTCGGCCGACGGCGGCCAGTTCGAGACCCAGCTTTTCGTGGGCCGGCGCGAACTCGGGGGTGTCTGCCAGCGCGGCCTCCAGCTCGGCGATCGCGGTGTCGTGGTCGCCCAGGTCGGACAGCGCGATGGCCAGGTTCAGGCGGGCCTGGGGCCAGACCGGACGCTGGATCAGCGCGCTGCGGAGCACGTCGACCGCGTCGGCGGACCGGCCCAGGCGGCGCAGCAGGATGCCGAGGTTGACCGCCGCCTCGAGCAGGTCGGGCTTGAGGTCGAGGGCCCGCCGGAAGTGGTCCGCGGCGGCGCCCAGCTGCCCTCGCATCAGCTCCACGTTGCCGAGGTTGTTGTGAATGAAGGGAGAATCGGGCGCGTGGCGGGCGGCCCGCCCGAGGAGCGAACCGGCGCTGTCGAGCTGGCCCTCCTCGGCGCGCATCGTCCCGAGCAGGTAGAGCGCGTCGACGCAATCGGGCCGGGCCTTGAGCACCGTCTGGAAAAGCGCCTCCGCGGCCGGCCGCCGGCCCTGCTGCAACGCCGCGACCGCCTTGTCCAGATTGCGGCCCACCAGGCCGCCGGGTTTGCCTGCCACGCTGTCTGCTCCCGCGAATCGTCAGCGGCGCATTATGCCTGCTGCGTCAGGGTCGGTCCGATTGTGGTGCCTCCCAGCCACCGCCGAGGGCGCGAACCAGGCGGGTCACGGCGACCCGTTGGGCGGCCCGGGCCGAGTGGGCGGAGAGCTCTGCCTGCAGCAGGTTGCGTTCCGCGTCGAGTACCTCGAGCCGGCTGGTCAGGCCGGCGTCGAAACGCACGCCCGCCTGGCGGGCGGCCTCCTGCAGGATTCCGGAGCGGGCTCGCTCCGCCTCGAGGACGTCCGCGGCCGTGACCTGGGCGGCGAGTGCGGTCCGGACATCACCGAAGGCGACGCGCAGGGCCTGGTCGTAGGCGATCAGCTGCTCGCGGCGCAGGGACTCGGTCAGCTCGACGTTCTTCTGCAGGCGCCCGGCATTCCAGATGGGCTGCGTCAGCCCCAGCCCGAGGTTGATCACGTTGGCGCCGGCCGTGAACAGCCGCGACAGCGAGGCGCTCTCCTGGCCGAACCCGGCAGTCAGCGCCAGGCTCGGGAAGAGCAGTGCGCGGGCTTCCCGGATGCGCGCGTCGGCGGCCGACAGGCGGGCCTCGGCCAGCCTCAGGTCGGGTCGGCGCAACAACAGCTCGGAGGGGAGGCCGGCCGGGACCTGGAGGGGGAGGGCGTCGATGCCCTCGCCTCGCGCAATGGTGCCCGCCAGCACATCGCGCGGGCTGCGGCCAAGCAGCGTGGCGAGCCGTGTCTCGGTGGCGGTCCGGTCGCTGGCGATGGCGGCCAGCTGGGCCTGCACCGCGGCGCGCTCGGCCCGCGTCTGGTTGAGATCGAACTCCGAGGCGGTGCCGGCATGGATCCGGTGCGCGATGAGCTCGAGGGCGTCGTCACGACCGGCCAGGGTCCGGCGCAGGACCGCCTCCGATGCATCGGTCGCCCGCAGTGCGTGGTAGGCCTCCACCACGTCGGCCACCAGCGACAGGCGGATGCCCTCGCGTGCCCACTGAGTGGCCAGCAGCTCGGCGCGCGCGGCTTCGCTGGCGGCAGCGTAGCGGCCCCACAGGTCGACCTCGAAGCTCGCCTCGACGCCGAGCCGGTGCGTGTTCTGGAGGCGGGGCGTGCCCGCCGGCTGCTGCACGCTGCCCTCGAGGCTGCGCCGGGTGCGGGTGCTCGAGGCCCCCGCGCTGACGGATGGGTAGCGATCGCTGTCCGCGATGCCGGCCTGCAAGCGGGCCTGGACGATGCGCTCGGCTGCGATGGCCAGGTCGGCGTTGGCCGACAGGGCCTCGTTCACCAGGGCGTCAAGGGCCGCATCGTCGAACAGCCGCCACCAGTGGGCATTCAGCGGCACCTCGGCGCCGTCGGCGGCGGGCCACTCGCGGGGGAGCTCGGGGGCGGGCCGCTCGAGGGGGCCCGGCGTGGCGCAGGCAGCCAGCAGCGCCAGCAGCAGGGCCGGCAGCCAGGGGCGCGCGCGGTGGATGAGCTTAGTGACCATGGCGGGGTTCCCCTTCGGCGGCGTCGCGTTCGATCTGGGCCAGCAGTTTGCGGTGGGCCTCCTCGTGACGATCATGGATCTCCTGGAACAGGTCCTGGGTGCTCCGCTTCTCGGCCAGTTTGCGGTCGGCGATGACGCGGTAGAACAGGGGCACGAAGAACACCGCCAGGAAGGTTGCCGCGAGCATGCCGCCCATGACCCCGGTGCCCACCGCGTGGCGGGCGCCGGCGCCGGAGCCGGAGGAGATGGCCAGCGGCAGCACCCCGAGGATAAAGGCCAGCGAGGTCATCAGGATCGGCCGGAAGCGCAGGCGCGCCGCCTCGATCGCGGCGGATGCCGCGCTCATGCCGTCGCCATGCTTGTAGATCGCGTACTCGACGATCAGGATCGCGTTCTTGGCGGCGAGGCCGAGCAGGGTGACGAGGCCGATCTGGAAGTACACATCGTTGGTGAGTCCCCGCAGCCAGACGGCGGCCAGGGCCCCGAAGGTGCCGAAGGGCAGGGCCAGCATCACGGCCAGGGGCAGCGACCAGCGCTCGTACTGGGCCGCCAGGATCAGGAACACCATCAGCGCGCCGAGACCCAGCGCGATGCCCTCCGTGCCGCTTGAGCGCCGTTCCTGGTAGGCGGCGCCGCTCCAGTCCAGGCTGAAGTCGGCCGGCAGGGTCTCGGCGGCGATGGCCTCGATGCGGTCGATGGCCTGGCCGGTCGAGACGCCGGGTGCGCCGCTGCCGAGAATCTTCACCGCAGGCAGGTTGTTGAAGCGCTCGAGGGTCTCGGGGCCGGTGCTGGGCTCGATGCGGGCCAGCGCGCTCATCGGCACCATCTCGCCGCTGGCGGCGCGCACGTGCACGTCGCCGATGTCGGTCGGCTCGTTGCGATAGCGCTTGTCGGCCGACAGCAGCACCTGCCAGCTGCGACCGAACTTGTTGAAGTCATTGACGTAGTAGCTGCCCAGGTTGGCCGAGAGGGTCGCATAGAGGCGGTCGATCGGTACGCCCAGGGCCTTGGCCTTCTCGCGGTCCACGTCGGCGAAGAGCTGGGGCACGTTGGCGCGCCACAGGGTCTGGGCCATCCCGAAGCTCGGGTCCTGGCCGAGCTTGCCGAGGAACTGCTGGGAAACCTCGGCCATCCGCCTGGCGTCGGCATCGCCCCGGTTCTGCAGGTAGAACTCGAAGCCGCCGGCATTGCCCAGGCCGAAGATCGCCGGCGGGGCGAAGGACAGCACGAGGGCCTCCTGGATGCCACCGGTCTTCATCCAGGTTTCGCCGACCAGTTGCGCGGCGGTGCTCTTGCGCTCGTCCCAGTGGCGCAGCGTGACGAAGAAGGTGGCTGCGTTGGTCTTGAAGCTGCCGCCGAGGAAGTCGAATCCGGTGAAGGCCACCGTGTATTCGATGTCCGGATTGCTGCGCAGGATCTCGTCGACCTGGCGCACGATGGCGTCGGTGCGCTCGAGCGAGGCGCCGTCGGGCAGGAACACGGCGGTGATGTAGTAGCCCTGGTCCTCGTCCGGTACCAGGCTGCCCGGCGTCGTCTGCCACAGCTGGGCGGTGATGGCGACCATGCCGGCAAACAGCAGCAGGGCCAGCATGCCCCGGCGGATCAGCCACGCCACGCCCGCGGTGTAGCGCTGGGTGACGCGCGAGAAGCCGGCGTTGAAGGCCCTGAAGAACCCGTTGCTCGACTTGTGCTCGTGACGCAGGATCAGCACGCACAGGGAGGGCGTCAGCGTCAGAGCCACGATGCCGGAGATGGCGACGGCGATGGCGATGGTCACCGCGAACTGGCGATAGAGCTCGCCGGTGAGACCGCCGAGGAAGGCGATCGGCACAAAGACCGCGCACAGCACGAGCACGATCGCGATCACCGGGCCGGTCACCTCGCGCATCGCCTGGATGGCCGCGAGCCGGGGCTCGAGCCCTTCCTCGTGCATGATCCGCTCCACGTTCTCGAGCACCACGATGGCGTCGTCCACGACGATGCCGATGGCCAGCACCATGCCGAACAGGGTCAGCGTGTTGATCGAGTAGCCGAGCAGCAGCAGGCCGGCGAAGGTGCCGATCAGCGACACCGGCACGGCCAGCGTCGGGATCAGCGTGGCACGCCAGTTCTGCAGGAACAGAAAGACCACCAGGAAGACCAGCACCATGGCTTCGGCGAGGGTCTTGACCACCTCGCGGATCGACACATCGACAAAATCGGTGGTGTCGTAGGGCACCGAGTAGGCGAGGCCGTCCGGGAACCGGCTGGCGAGGTCTTCCATCGTCGTGCGCACGTCTTCGGCCACGTCGAGGGCGTTGGCGCCGGGCTTCAGGAAGATCCCCATCAGCGTGGCCGACTTGCCGTTTACCCGGCCCTGGAAGTTGTAATCGCGGGAGCCCAGCTCGACGCGGGCGACCTCCTTGAGGCGCAGCATGGCGCCGTCGGCGCCGGCCCGAACGACGATGTTCTCGAACTCAGACACCTCGGCCAGCCGGCCCTGGGTGTTCACCGTGAGGGACATCGCCTGGCCGTCGCTGGCCGGTGGCTGGCCGATGCCGCCCACCGCGTACTGGGCGTTCTGCTCCGAGATGGCGGCGACGATGTCGTCGGTCGTGACCTGCAGCCGGGCCATCCGGTCCGGTTGCAGCCAGACCCGCATGGCGTAGTCCTTGGCGCCGAAGATCTGGACGTTGGTGGTGCCCGGCACGCGCTTCAGCACATCGAGCACGTTCAAGGTGATGTAGTTGCTGATGTAGAGGTCGTCGAAGCGGCCGTCGGGCGAGGTGAAGGCCAGCACCTGAAGGAAGGCCGACGAGCCCTTCTCGACGCTGACGCCCTGGCGACGTACCTCCAGCGGCAGGCGGGGCTCCGCCTGCTTGACCCGGTTGTTCACGTTGATGACCGCCTGGTCGATGTCGCTGCCGATCTCGAAGGTCACCTGGATCTCGACCCGGCCGGCGGACGACGAGGTCGAGCTCATGTAGAGCATGCCCTCGACACCGATGATCTGCGTCTCGAGTGGCGCGGCCACAGTCTTCTCGAGCACCTCGGCCGACGCGCCGGGGTAGTTGGCCGCGACCGTCACGACCGGCGGCGCGATCTCCGGGTACTGGGCGATGGGCAGCCCGCGCATGGCGGCGAGGCCGGCAATGACGATGAACAGGGAGAGGACCGTCGCGAAGATCGGACGGTCGATGAAGAAGCGCGAGAACATGTCAGTTCCCCTGCGGCGGTGCGGCCGTAACAGGGGCGCCCGGCCCGATCTTCAATACGCCGTCGACGATCACCTGGTCGCCGCTGGCGAGTCCGTTCGTCACCACGACGTCCTCGCCCTGCCAGTCGGCCAGCGCGACGGGCCGGATGGCCGCCTTGCCGTCCTCGATGATGTAGACAAAGCGCCCCTGGGGGCCTTCGAGGACCGCCCTCTGGGGCACCAGCAGGGCCTGGGGCCGGACCGCGCCGGCGAGCCGGATGCGCACGAACTGGCCCGGCCGCAAGATGCCATCCGGGTTCGGGACGACCGCCCGGGCTTCGCTGGTGCCGGTGGCGTCATCGACCAGGATCGAGGTGTAGTCGAGCGTACCCTGGTGGGCATAGGGGCTGCCATCGCCGAGCACCAGCTCGACGGTGTAGCGGTTGCCTTCGGGCAGCTGGATCTCGCCGCGGGCAGCACCCTGATGGAGGCGGAGCTGGTCGCTGTCGGGCAGGCCGAACAGGACGTGGGCCGGGTCGACCTGGGTGACCCGCGTCAGCAGCGATTCCGGGCCGGCGAGCAAGGCCCCTTCGGACGGGATCGCGCGTCCGGCGATGCCCGCCAGCGGGGACTCGACGCGGGTGTAGCCGAGGTTCAGGCGTGCCTCGCGCAGGCGGGCCTCGGCGGCCTGGACCTCGGCCCGCGCCACCTGCTGGCCCGATTCGGCATTGTCCAGATCCTGGCGGCTGGCGGCCTTGGCCTGGATGAGGGGGCGCAGCCGCTCCGTTTCGCGCCGGGCCTGGGCGAGGCGCGCGCTGGCGGCGGCGAGATCGGCTTCGGCGCGGGCGACGGACGTGCGGTAGGGCACCGGGTCGATCGAGAACAGCGACTGACCGGCCTTCACCTGGGCCCCTTCGCGGTAATTGCGTTTCTCGAGGATGCCCGATACGCGCGGCCGGATCTCGACCTCGCGTGAGCCGCGCACGCGGGCCGCGTATTCGAGCGTTACCGCCACATCCCGGGGCGCCAGGGTGATCGCCTTGACAGGCGCCGGGCCCGGCGGCGGCAGGCCGCCTTCGGCCTGCGACGGGCGTCCCGTGACGGCGACGAGCGCAGCCGCGACGGCAACGAGGGTGGCAGCCGTCGCAGCCTTGTGGGCTGCTCGACCTGTGAGTCGGAAGCTGGTCATTGTATGAAGTCCGAATGTTGGGGTTGGGGTGGCCGGATTGTAGATACGTACATGAATGTATGTAAAGTGACAGATCGTGGAATTTGTGCTCCAATCCGCTGCATCAGAAAACGCTGAAGGAGCTATGGTTCGACGAACCAAGGCCGAAGCCCAGGCGACCCGCGATGGCATTCTCGACGCGGCGGAAGAGGTTTTCCATCGCAAGGGGGTGAGCCGTACATCGCTGTCCGAGGTGGCGACCGAGGCGGGCGTGACCCGCGGGGCGATCTATTGGCACTTCGCCAACAAGGGGGAAGTCTTCGATGCCATGATGTGCCGCGCCGTCACGCCGCTCGAGTCGATGGAGCAGGCGGACTACGCGGTCTGCGAACGCCCCCTCGACACGCTGCGCGAGCGCCTGCTGGCGATCCTCGAGCGCATCCTCGTCGAGCCGCGCTACCTTCGCGTGTTCTCCATTGCCTGGCACAAGTGCGAGTACGTGGACGAGATGGTGCCCATCATCGACCAGTGCCTGGAGGCGGGCGACCGCCACATGGGCCGCATCGAGGAGGCGATTCGCGCCGCCCGCGACATGGGGCAGGTGCCGGCCTCGGTCGATCCGCGGCGGGCGGCGATGGGCGTGACGGTGCTGATCGACGGGCTGATCGCGGACTGGGCGATGCAGCCCCAGTCGATCGACCTGTCCCACGCCCGCGAATGGCTCGACTGCTACTTCCGCGGGCTCGCGCGCGATACGTGACGGGCGGGCGCGTTTGCTAAACTAGCGGGCTTCCCCCATCTGGTGGCCCGCACATGTCCGGCAACGATATCGGCCTGCTCTTCCGTGTTTCTTCCTTTGGTGAATCCCATGGCCCGGCGATCGGCTGCGTGGTCGATGGCTGCCCCCCGGGCCTGCCCATTACCGAGACCGAGATCCAGGCCGAGCTCGACCGCCGCAAGCCGGGCACCTCGCGCCATGTCACCCAGCGGCGCGAGCCGGACACCGTCGAGATTCTCTCCGGGGTCTTCGAGGGGCAGACCACCGGCACGCCGATCGCGCTGCTGATCCGCAACCAGGACCAGCGCTCGAAGGACTACGGCAAGATCGCCGAGACCTTCCGGCCGGGCCACGCCGACTATCCCTACTGGCAGAAATACGGCATTCGCGATCACCGCGGCGGCGGTCGCTCCTCCGCCCGCGAGACGGCGGTCCGGGTGGCGGCCGGGGCGATCGCCCGCAAGTGGCTGGCGCACGCGCACGGCATCGTGATCCGCGGCTACATGGCACAACTGGGCCCGGTCGCGATCCCCTTCGACTCCTGGGACGAGGTGGCCCGCAATCCCTTCTTCGCCCCCAGCGCCGACGTCGTGCCGGCGCTGGAAGACTTCATGGACGCATTGCGCAAGTCGGGGGATTCGATCGGCGCCCGCATCAACGTGGTGGCCAGCGGCGTGCCCGTCGGCTGGGGCGAGCCGGTCTACGATCGCCTCGACGCGGACATCGCCCACGCGATGATGGGCATCAACGCCGTCAAGGGCGTCGAGGTGGGCGCCGGCTTCGGCGTGGTCACCCAGCGCGGCTCGGAGCACGGCGACGAGCTGACGCCCGAGGGCTTCATGAGCAATCACGCGGGCGGCGTCGTGGGCGGCATCTCGACCGGGCAGGACATCCTCGTCAGCATGGCCATCAAGCCCACCTCGAGCATCCGCCTGCCGAAGCGTTCCATCGACAAGCAGGGCGAGCCGGTCGATGTCAGCACCGAGGGTCGCCACGATCCGTGCGTCGGGATTCGCGCGACGCCGATCGCCGAAGCCATGCTGGCATTGGTGCTGATGGATCACGCCCTGCGGCATCGTGCCCAGAACGGCGACGTGTGCTGCGAGACGCCGAAGATCGCCGGGCTCGCGCCGGGAGGCCGGCAGGACGTGCCGTCGCCGAGGGATTGAGTGGTCTGCCACATTGACCTGAGTCAATCCATGGCGGGAGGCGTGGGCGTAGGGTCGAGGCATGGGCGGACCGCGCCGCGGTTCGCGGACGACGGCAAATCGAGGAGAATCGCCTATGGTTCTGGAACCGCACGACCTGCATCACGAATTCCCGGAGTTCGAGAACGAGATCCGCGACCTGAAGATGGTGGACGCGCATTTCGCTCGGCGTTTCGACGAGTATCACGAGGTCAATCGCCATGTGCAGCGCGTCGAACTGAATGCCGAGCTGGCGACCGACCCCGAACTGGAAGATCTCAAGAAGCAGCGGCTCAGGCTCAAGGACGAGCTCTATGCCATGCTGAAGGAAAAGCAAGCGGCCTGAGAGCCGGCTCAGCGCGATCCGCGGGCGCCCGTCGGGGCGCCCGCGTTTCTTTTGCTGGGCGGCGGCGGGTGGTGGTGGCGTGATTCCCTTCTGGCGGTTGTCGGCCTACTACTTCTTCTACTTCGCCTTCATCGGTGCCTTCGCACCGTACTTCACGCTCTATCTCCAATCGCTCCGCTTCTCCGCCGCCGATATTGCGGTGCTGATGTCGCTGATGCAGGTGATGCGCATCATCGCGCCCAACCTGTGGGGGCTGCTCGCCGACCGGGCGGGGCGGCGTGTCGGCATCGTGCGGCTGTCGGCGGTTGCGAGCCTGGCCGGCTTCTGCGGTTTCTTCCTGACCGAGAGTTTCGCGGGCATCTTCGTCGCCATGGCGCTGATGTCCTTCTTCTGGAGTGCCGCGCTGCCGCTGGTCGAGGGGCTGACCTTCGATCACCTGGACAGCGCGATGGGGCGCTACGGCAAGATTCGTTCGTGGGGCTCCGTGGGCTTCATCGTCGCGGTGCTGGCCATCGGATACGCGCTCGATGTGCTGCCGGAGCATCACCTGTTGTGGATGACCGCCCTGATCCTGGCGGGGATCATGGCGTGCGCCTTCAGCATCCCCGAGCCGGTCCGCGCCGTGCGTACGAGCGACGACGCGAACCTGGCCAGCATTCTCCGCCGCCCCGATGTCCAGGCCCTGCTGGCGGCCTGTTTCCTGATGTCGGCTGCCCATGGTGCGCTGTACGTGTTCTATTCCATCCACCTGGTTGACGCCGGCTACGGTACCGACGTCGTGGGCTGGATGTGGACCCTCGGTGTGGTTGCCGAGATCGGCGTCTTCATGGCCATGCCACAGATGCTGCGTGCCTTCTCGCTACGGTCAATCCTGATGGTGGCGTTTGCCTGCGCCGTCCTGCGTTTCACGATGATCGGCTGGGGCGTGGACTCGCTGCCGGTCCTGCTGACCGCCCAGGTGATGCATGGCGCGACCTTCGGCGCTTACCACGCGGCAGCCATCGCGGCGATCCACCAGTGGTTCCCGGGGCGTGCCCAGTCGCGCGGCCAGGCCCTGTATGGCAGCCTGTCGTTCGGCGCGGGCGGCATGATCGGTGGCCTGGTGAGCGGCTACCTGTGGGAACCGATCGGCGCCGCATGGACCTACACTGTGGGGTCGGGTTTCGCGCTGGCCGGCCTGCTGCTGATTGCGGCGGGCATGGCGCGCACCCCCCGGATCGCGGACAACAACGGAGTGAGCGGATGAGGACTCGAAGGATTCTGGACTGGCTGACTGCGGCCGCCGTGACGATCGTCCTGAGTGCCTGCCAGTCGGTGCAGACGACGCGGGGCGGTGCGGTCGGGGTCGATCGCAGCCAGTCGATGATGGTGCCCTCGAAAGACATCGAGCAGGCCTCGGCCCAGCAGTACCAGCAGGTGCTGGCGACGGCCAAGGAGAAGAACGCCCTCAACCGGGACGCGAAGCAGCTCGCGCGGGTGCGCACGGTGGCCGACCGGCTGATTCCGCAGACCACGGTGTTCCGCCCGGATGCCGCCCAGTGGCAGTGGGAGGTTAACGTGCTCGAGTCCGAGCAGCTCAATGCCTGGTGCATGGCAGGCGGCAAGATCGCGTTCTATTCGGGCCTGATCGAGCAGCTCGACCTGACCGACGCCGAGATCGCGGCGATCATGGGGCACGAGATCGCCCACGCCCTGCGCGAGCACGCCCGCGAACGGGTGTCGCGCTCGATGGCGACGGGCATGGTGGTGGGGGGCGTGAGTGCCATCCTCGGCGTCGGGCAGGTCGGCAGCGACCTGATGGGGCAGCTGGCGAAGGTTACCTTCGAGCTGCCCAATTCGCGCCTGCACGAGACCGAGGCGGACCGCATCGGCGTCGAGCTGGCCGCCCGCGGCGGCTACGATCCCTACGCTGCCGTCGGCCTGTGGAAGAAGATGGCGGCCGCCTCCAAGGGCAGCCCGCCCCAGTTCCTGTCGACCCACCCGTCCCACGACACACGGCAGAAGGATCTGGCCCGGTACGCGGAGCGCGTGATGCCACTGTATCGCGCGGCAAGTTCGGGAAAACCTTGAGTTTTTCGCCGGCAGCGTGCCTGTCAAAGGGGCGCCGTCCGTGACATAATCTGCATCCCCAAAAATTCCGGAAGTTCGGGATGCAAGCGCAGACGCTGTACGAAAAGCTGTGGTCCAGCCACGTGGTGCACGAGGAGTCCGACGGCACCGCCCTGATCTACATCGACCGGCACCTGATCCACGAGGTGACCAGTCCGCAGGCCTTCGAGGGTCTGAAGCTGGCCGGGCGCAAGCCGTGGCGGGTCGGCTCGATCGTCGCGACGGCCGACCACAATACGCCGACCGACCACTGGGACCAGGGCATTACCGATCCGGTCTCGCGCCAGCAGGTCGAGACGCTCGACGCCAACATCCGCGCGGTCGGTGCGCTCGCCTATTTCCCGTTCAAGGACCAGCGCCAGGGCATCGTTCATGTGGTCGGCCCCGAGAACGGCGCCACCCTGCCGGGCATGACCGTCGTCTGCGGTGATTCGCACACCTCCACCCATGGCGCCTTCGCCTGTCTGGCGCATGGCATCGGGACGTCCGAAGTGGAGCACGTGCTGGCCACCCAGTGCCTGATCCAGAAGAAGTCGAGGACGATGCTGATCCGCGTCGACGGCAAGCTCGGCAAGGGCGTCACGGCCAAGGACGTGGCGCTTGCCATCATCGGCCACATCGGCACCGCTGGCGGCACGGGCTATGCGATCGAGTTCGGTGGTTCGGCGATGCGCGCCCTGTCGATGGAAGGCCGGATGACCGTCTGCAACATGGCGATCGAAGCCGGCGCCCGGATGGGGTTCGTCGCCGTCGACGACACGACCATCGAGTACCTTCGCGGACGCCCGTTCTCGCCCACCGGCGACGACTGGGGCAAGGCCGTCGCGTACTGGCGCACGCTGCACTCCGACGAAGGCGCGTCCTTCGACAAGGTCTTCGAGCTGCGGGCCGACCAGATCGAGCCGCAGGTGACCTGGGGCACCTCGCCCGAGATGGTCACCGGCGTGCGTGGCCGCGTGCCGAACCCTGCCAACGAGAAGGATGCGGTGCGCCGCGAGGGCATGGAGCGGGCGCTCCAGTACATGGGCCTCAACCCGGACACGCCGATCGCCGAGGTGCGGATCGACAAGGTCTTCATCGGCTCATGCACCAATTCGCGCATCGAGGATCTCCGCCAGGCGGCGGCCATCGTGCGCGGCCGCCGCAAGGCCGACAACGTCAAGCTGGCGCTGGTGGTGCCGGGCTCGGGGCTGGTCAAGCGGCAGGCCGAATCCGAAGGGCTCGACAAGATCTTCACGGCGGCCGGTTTCGAGTGGCGGGAGCCCGGGTGCTCGATGTGCCTGGCCATGAACGCCGATCGGCTCGAGCCGGGCGAGCGCTGTGCCTCCACCTCGAACCGAAACTTCGAAGGCCGCCAGGGCGCGGGCGGCCGCACCCATCTGGTCAGCCCGGCGATGGCCGCCGCGGCTGCCATCGCTGGCCGCTTCGCCGACGTGCGCGAAGTGCTCTGACGCGACGCAAGGACGCAAGACATGGAAGCCTTCACGATCCTCGACGGCCTGGTGGCCCCGCTCGACCGCAACAACGTGGACACCGATGCCATCATCCCGAAGCAGTTCCTGAAGTCGATCAAGCGCTCGGGTTTCGGCCCCAACGCCTTCGACGAATGGCGCTACCTGGATGTCGGCCAGCCCGGCATGGACAACTCGAAGCGGCCGCTGAACCCCCGGTTCGTGCTTAACCAGGCACGCTACCAGGGTGCCTCGGTGTTGCTCACCCGCGCCAACTTCGGCTGTGGCTCGAGCCGCGAACACGCGCCGTGGGCACTGCTCGACTACGGCTTCCGTGTGGTGGTGGCCGAGTCCTTCGCCGACATCTTCTTCAACAACTGCTACAAGAACGGCATCCTGCCCATCGTCCTGCCGAAGGCCGAGGTGGACGCCCTGTTCGGGCTCGTCGAGCACAGCCCCGGCTTCCGCCTGAAGGTGGACCTGCCGGCCCAGCTCGTCACCCGGCCAGATGGGCACGGCATTCCGTTCGACGTGGATCCGTTCCGCAAGGAATGCCTGATCAACGGCTGGGACGACATCGGCCTGACGCTGCGCCACGCCGACAAGATCCGCGACTTCGAGGCGGGCCGGCGCGCCGACCATCCCTACTACTATTCCTGACAATCGCTGGCGCTCGGTAGGGAGCGCCGAGGAGCAAGGTTTCTCATGAAGATCTGCGTACTTCCGGGTGACGGTATCGGCCCGGAGATCACCGCCCAGGCCGTCCGTGTGCTCGATGCACTGCGCAGCGACGGACTGCCCATCGAGACCGAGGAAGGCCGCATCGGCGGCTGCGCAGTGGACGCCGACGGGGTGCCGCTGCCCGAGGCGACGCTCACGCTCGCCCAGCAGTCCGATGCCGTCCTGCTGGGTGCCGTCGGTGGTCCCCGGTGGGATGGACTGCCGCGCGATCTGCGCCCCGAGCGGGGTCTGCTGGGGATTCGCAAGAGCCTCGAGCTGTTCGCCAACCTGCGCCCGGCCATCCTCTATCCGGAGCTGGCCAATGCCTCGACGCTGAAGCCCGAGGTCGTGGCGGGCCTCGACATCATGATCGTGCGCGAGCTCACCGGCGACATCTACTTCGGACAGCCGCGCGGCATCGAGCAACGCGATGGCGAGACGGTGGGTTTCAACACGATGATCTACAGCGAGGCCGAGATCCGCCGCATCGCGCGGGTGGCCTTCGACATCGCGATGAAGCGCGACCGCCGCCTGTGCTCGGTGGACAAGATGAACGTGCTCGAGTGCACCCAGCTGTGGCGCGACGTGGTGACCGACGTGGCGAAGGAGTTCCCCGAGGTCGCGCTCTCGCACATGCTGGTCGACAACGCCGCCATGCAGCTCGTCCGCAACCCCAAGCAGTTCGATGTGATGGTGACCGGCAACATGTTCGGCGACATCCTGTCGGACGAGGCGTCCATGCTGACCGGGTCGATCGGCATGCTGCCCTCGGCGTCGCTCGATGCCAACAACAAGGGCATGTACGAGCCCAGCCACGGTTCGGCGCCGGACATCGCCGGCAAGGGCCTGGCCAATCCGCTGGCCACGATCCTCTCGGCCGCGATGATGCTGCGCTACACCTTCGGGCGCGAGGATGCGGCCGGCCGCATCGAGGCTGCCGTCAAGAAGGTGCTTGCAGACGGACTGCGTACCGCCGATATTTACGAGGCGGGCACGCGCAAGGTCGGGACCGCGGAGATGGGTGACGCGGTGCTGGCGGCCCTGTGAGACAGGGCGGTTTTCAACTGACAGGATGATGGACAGATGAAGCGAGTAGGACTGGTTGGCTGGCGTGGCATGGTCGGATCCGTGCTGATGCAACGGATGCGCGAGGAAAATGACTTCGCCCATATCGAGCCGGTGTTCTTCACGACCTCCAACGTCGGCGGTGCGTCGCCGAACTACGGCAAGGAGGCGCCGGCCCTGAAGGACGCCCGGAGCGTGGACGAACTCAAGGCGATGGACATCATCATCACCTGCCAGGGTGGCGACTACACCAACGAGGTCTACCCGCAGCTGCGCGCCTCGGGCTGGCAGGGCCACTGGATCGATGCGGCCTCGGCGCTGCGCATGAAGGACGAGTCGGTCATCATTCTGGATCCGGTCAACCTGAACGTCATCAAGGACGCGCTCGCCCGGGGCGGGCGTGACTGGATCGGCGGCAACTGCACGGTCTCGTTGATGCTGATGGCGCTCGGCGGCCTGATCCAGAACGATCTGATCGAATGGATCACCTCCATGACCTACCAGGCGGCGTCGGGTGCGGGCGCGCAGAACATGCGCGAGCTGCTCAACCAGATGGGCGCCCTGCAGGAGAGCGTGAAGCCGCTGCTGGATGATCCGGCGTCGGCCATCCTCGACATCGACCGTCAGGTATCGGCGACGATGCGTTCGGAGGCGTTTCCGACCGCCAACTTCGGCGTGCCCCTCGGTGGTTCCCTGATCCCGTGGATCGACAAGGATCTGGGCAACGGTCAGAGCCGCGAAGAGTGGAAAGGCGCAGCCGAAACCAACAAGATCATCGGCCGCAGCGCCAACCCGATTCCGGTCGATGGCCTGTGTGTCCGGATCGGCGCGATGCGTTGTCATAGTCAGGCTATGACAATCAAGCTAAAGAAAGACGTCCCCTGTGACGAAATAGAGGCAATGCTGGCGACGGCGAATGACTGGGTGAAGGTCGTTCCCAACCAGCGGGAAGTCACCATGCGTGAGCTGACGCCTGCGGTCGCTACCGGGACGCTGTCTGTCCCGGTGGGTCGGATTCGCAAGATGTCGATGGGCGGCGAGTACATTTCCGCCTTCACCGTGGGGGATCAGTTGCTGTGGGGGGCCGCCGAGCCCCTGCGCAGGATGCTCCGGATCCTCCTCGACGCCTGATCGGGTCGGGCTTGTCCCGGCAAGATCGCAAATGGGCCGCATGGTTAATTGCAACCAGCGGCCTTTTTTTCTGGCTGCGCCCCGGAGCCGGGTGGACGTCGTGACACCGTTGTGCGCCGAAGCTTAGAAAGCATCTCAGCTTGCTAGGCTAAGTGCATGATGTTAAGTTCGATCACCGCGAAAAATCCGGCCTGGAACGGCGATTTTGATGACAATCATGAACAACTCGCTCAAGAAGACCCTGCTGGCTGCCAGCCTCGCAGCGCTTCCACTTACGCTCAACGCGGCCGGATTGGGGCGCATCAATGTGCTCAGTGCGCTCGGTCAGCCGTTGAATGCCGAAATCGAGGTGCAGGCGAGCCCCGACGAGATCTCGTCGATGTCCGCCAAGATGGCTTCGGCATCCGTCTTCGAGCAGGCCAATGTGGCGTTCTCGCCCGTCATCAGCCTGATCCGCGTGGCCGTCGAGCCGCGGGGGGGCGGGGCGGTGGTCAAGCTCAGCAGCGATCGCCCGGTCAGCGAGCCTTTCGTTGACATGGTTGTCGAGCTCAACTGGTCCGCGGGCAAGCTGATTCGCGAATACACCTTTCTTCTTGATCCGGCCGTCTCACCGTCCAAGGCCGTGAGCGCTGTCGCGACGCCCGAGGTGCCCCGCGCCGCGCAGGCGCCTTCGGCATCGCCAGCGCCCGCCCGCGCCGCGGCGCCGGCCTCTGCGCCGGCGCGTGCCTCGGCGCCAGCCGATGCCTATACGGTTCAGCGCGGCGATACGCTGAGCAAGATCGCCAATGCGAACAAGCCGCAGGGCGTCTCCCTCGAGCAGATGCTGGTGGCCTTGCTGCGCCGCAACCCCGAGGCTTTCGACGGCAACAACATGAACCGCCTCAAGGCGGGCCGCATCCTGAGCATCCCCGATGCTGCGGACGCCAGCGCCGTCCCGCATTCGGAGGCCCGGCGCGAAGTGGTCGCCCAGGCGGCGGACTTCAACGCCTACCGCGGCCGCCTCGCCGAGACGGTTCGAACCCAGGCGCCCACCGATACCGGCGAGACCCAACAGCAGAGCAGTGGCCGGATCGCCCCGCGTGTCACCGAGGCACCCCGCCCGGGCGACGACGCCCGCGATCAGGTTCGGGTGTCGCGCACCGAAATGAAAGGAGCCGGCGAGGGCGGTGGCAGCAACCAGGAACGGCTGCGCATGCTCGAGGAAGACCTCGCGGCCCGTGATCGTGCCCTGCAGGATGCCAACGACCGGCTGGCCGAGCTCGAACGGAACATCGCCGAGCTGCAGAAGCTGATCGAGTTGAAGAACCAGGGCATGGCTGCGGCCCAGGCCAGTGCCGAACAGGCTGCCACGCCAGCCGAGCCGGCTCCCGCGCCGGCCCCTGCGCCTGTCGCCGAGCCGGCCCCGGCGGAACCGAGCGCCGCCCCTGTCGCAGAGACCGCCCCGGCGCCAGCCGAACCCGCCCCGGCGCCCGCGCCGGCAGAGCCGCCGCCGTCGGCTGCAGCGGAGCCGGTCGCTCCGGCACCGGCGCCCGAGCCGCCGAAGGCCGCAGAGCCGCCACCGCCGCCTCCGCCGCCGGCTCCCAAGCCGAGTCCCGCGCCCGCGCCGGTGTCCACCAGTTTCGCCGACGAGCTGTTCGGCAACCCGACCCTGCTGATGGGGGCGGGCGCTGCGATCCTCGCGCTGCTCGGCGGTTTGGCCGTCATGTCGCGTCGTCGCAAGGCCAACGAGGCGGCGTCGCAGCTGGCCATGGGGGCGCCGTCCGAACTGTCGATGGGCGGTGGCTCCGTCTTCGGCACGAGCGGCGGACAGAGCGTTGATACCGGCTCGAGTGTGATCCAGACGGACTTCAGCCAGTCCGGCATGTCGGCCATCGATGCTGACGAGGGGGTCGATCCCGTCGCCGAGGCCGACGTCTACATGGCCTACGGTCGTGACGCACAGGCCGAAGAGATCCTGCTCGACGCGCTCAAGGCCGACCCGAGCCGCACTGCGGTGCATCTCAAGCTCCTCGAGATCTACGCCCAGCGCAACAGCACGGCCCAGTTCGAAGCGACCGCGTCCGAGCTGTATTCGCGGACCGGCGGCCGGGGCGACGACTGGGCGCGCGCCGCCGAGATGGGGCGTGGCATCGATCCCGAGAATCCCCTGTATTCCGAGACCGGCGTGGGTGCCGCGGCCGCTGCCGCAGCGGCCGCCGGGATCACCCAGTCGATCAAGCCCACCGTGGCCAAGGTGCCGGAGATCGAACCGGCCCAGGCCTCGAGCGACGAGATGTCGGCACTCGACTTCGGATTGCCCAGCGATGCGGGCGCGGTGCCGGCCTCCCATTCCCAGCTGAAGGACACCTGGGCCATGCCCGGCGAGCTCAGTCAGTTCGGCGAGGGCGCCACCGGTGCCACCGACACCGGCGGGATTTCGCAGTCGTCGTCCAGTTCGCTCGACTTCAACCTGGACCTGGGTGATGCGCCCGAGGAGCCGGCCGCCGAGCAGGCGCCCAGCCTTGAACTCGACACGGCGCCGCCGACCGAAGGGGGGGGCCTGCAGCCCTCCGCGGCGAGCGACGACACCGTCGAACTGCCCGCGCTGGACCTTCCGGGCGACGAGACGGACAAGACCGTCATCGCACCGGTTGGCGAAGCGTCGGACGAGGATCTGGTTCTGGCCGATGCCAGCGAGACCACGCTCGAGTTCGATCTCGACTTCGCCGAGGACGAGCCGCAGGCCAGCGCGCCCGTGTCGCCGGCGGTGGCCGACGACGCATCCGAGTCGACCATCGCCATGGTGGCGGAGGGTGAGGGCGCGCCGAGCGAGAGCGAGTCGGAGGACATGGCCATCTCGCTGGCCGACAGCGCCCTCGACTTCGACATCGATGCACTCGACATGCCCGGTGACGAACCGTCGCCTGCCGGCGAGGCGGTTGATTTCGACGCCGCTCCGCTGGCCGCGGATGCCAGCGCGTCGCTGGACTTCACGACCGATCTTTCCCCCGAGCCGGAGCCGGAGATCACCGCGCCGAGCGGGTCGGGCGAAGCCGTCGATACCTCGACGATCGGCGACGAGGCTGTCGACCTGAGCGCAACGATCGCGAACCCGGTGCCGGACGAGGAAATGGCGACCGATCTCGAACAGAGCAGCTTCGATGGCACGCTGCTCGACTTCGATTTCGACCTGGACAAGCCCGCGGACGACGCCCAGATGCCCGACATGGATGCGACGGCGCTCGATATCTCGTCGATCAGCCTCGACCTGGAGTCCCAGGAGCAGGATGCCGGCGACCGCGGACCGTCCATCGCGGGTTCCGCCGAAGACCTGCCGACGGCGATCATCCCGCCCTCTGACGGACCCGTGGATGAGGCCGTCCCGGTGGAAGACGTGGCGGCGGAGGCGGCTGAGGACGAGCCGGGCGATCCCGAGGTCGACACCAAGCTCGAGCTTGCCCGCGCCTACGAAGAAATGGGCGACAAGGACGGTGCCCGTGAATTGCTCGAAGAAGTGCTCGCGGAAGGCAACGGCAAGCAGCAGGAGCAGGCTCGCGTCGTCATGTCGCGCCTCTGATTGAACAGTCGCGCGACCCATGGAGCGGGAGTCGGGGGCTTGCACCCCGCACTCTCGCTCTTGCTTTGGGGCCTGGCGGTCATCGGCATTCAGCTGCAGACCGGCTGGCTGTTGGCGGGCCTGACGACGGGCCTGCTGGGTCTGTCGGCTGGCCTGGCGGGCGCACGACTCGCCCGCCTGCTGCGGCGCAGCCGTTTCCTGATGCTGGCTATCCTGGTGCTGTTTGCCGGCTTTACGCCGGGTCAGCGCGTGTGGCTGGCGCCCGCTTGGCTGCCGCTGACCGAGGAAGGCACGGTGCTGGCGGCGATCCATCTGGCACGGCTCGCATCGGTGGTGGCGCTGGTGGCCATCCTGCTTGAACGCTTGCCACGCGCGGATCTGGTCCTCGCGATTTCCGTCCTGGTGTCACCCGTGCGCTGGCTGGGCGGCGATCCGCGGCGGTTCGCGGTGCGGCTGGCCCTGGTGCTGGATCTGGTGGCGGAGCGCTCGGCGAGCGACTGGCGATCGTGGCTGGACGCGCCTGCGCCGGGCGAAGTGCCCGGCAGCATCCCATGGCGACAACGGGCTTTCGGCTGGCTGGATGGTGCCGTCCTGGCGGGCATCCTGATCTCGGTGATCCTATGGCAGATTGTCAGCGCATAGCGCTAGGTCTCGAATATGACGGACGGGGGTTCGAGGGGTGGCAGACACAACCCCACGAACGCACGGTGCAGGACGCCCTGGAAAGGGCGCTCGGCCGGATTGCGGCCACCGATCGGGTGGCGACGGTCTGCGCAGGTCGCACCGATACCGGCGTTCACGCGACCGTCCAGGTCGTGCATTTCGATGCGCCGGTCGCGAGGCCCGGGCAGGCCTGGGTCCGTGGTGTCAATTCGCACCTCCCGCCAGGTATTGGCGTGCTGTGGGCTTGCCCGGTAAACAGCGACTTCCACGCGCGCTTTCGTGCCGAGTCCCGCATCTACCGCTACCTGTTGCTGAACCGGCCTGTCCGGCCGGGGCTGCTGGCCGGCCGGGTCGGCTGGCACCACCTGCCCCTCGACGTGGATGCCATGGCCGAGGCCGCGGCCCGTCTCGTCGGTCGCCATGATTTTTCCGCCTTCCGCGCCGCCGGTTGCCAGGCGCGCACCCCGGTACGCGATCTGCTGCGTGCCCACGTGACGAGGCAGGGCGAGCTGGTCTGCTTCGAGTTCGAGGCCAACGCCTTCCTGCATCACATGATCCGCAATCTGGTCGGTGCGCTGGTCTATGTCGGCAAGGGGGCGTGGTCGGCCGACCGGCTGAGCGACGTGCTGGACAGCCGAGACCGCAGCCAGGGTGCCCCCACCTTCGCCGCAGACGGCCTGTACCTGTGTGGCGTGGCCTACCCGGCCCGATGGTCGCTGCCGGAGGGAGGGCGTATCATTTCGCGTCCACTCATCCGCGGGGCCTGAACAGGTGGCGAGAACCCGAATCAAGATCTGCGGCCTGACCCGCGAGGCCGACGTCGTCGCGGCCGTGGAGGCCGGCGCCGACGCCATCGGCTTCGTCTTCTATCCGCCGAGTCCGCGCTACGTCAGCCCCGAACGGGCCGCCGCGCTGTGTGCTCTGGCGGCGCCTTTCGTCACGCCGGTCGGCCTCTTCGTGAATGAAGCGCCTGCCCGAATCCGGGAGATCCTCGACCAGGTTCCGTTGCAGTTGCTCCAGTTTCACGGCGACGAGAGCGAGGCGGACTGTCTCGCGCCGGGCCGGCCCTACATCAAGGCGGCAAGGATGCGGCCGGGCCTTGATCTGGTAGACTACGCGGCTTGTTTTCCGTCCGCCCGGGCCATGCTCGTGGATGCCTTCGTGGAAGGCTATGGCGGCGGCGGAAAGGTCTTTGACTGGTCCCTGATCCCGCCCGAGTTCGACCGGCCACTGGTGCTGTCCGGTGGTCTGGACGAGTCCAATGTGGGAGAAGCGATCCGCCGCGTGCGACCGCAGGCGGTCGATGTCTCCAGCGGCGTGGAAGCCGCAAAGGGGATCAAGGACGCCGCGAAGATCGCGCGATTCGTTGCCGGAGTTCACGATGCAGATGGCTGATGCCCCCTACAACCTGCCCGACGCCCTGGGCCATTTTGGCCCCTATGGCGGTGTGTTTGTCGCCGAGACACTGATTCCGGCACTCGAGGAGCTGTCCCGCGCCTACGAGGCTTGCCGCAAGGATCCGGAGTTCCTGGCGGAATACGCCTACGAACTCAAGCACTACGTGGGACGTCCGAGCCCGATCTACCACGCGGTCCGCTGGTCGAGGGAAGTGGGGGGCGCGCAGATCTACCTCAAGCGCGAAGACCTCAATCACACCGGCGCCCATAAGGTGAACAACTGTATTGGCCAGGCCATGCTGGCCCGCCGAATGGGCAAGCCGCGGGTCATCGCCGAGACCGGCGCCGGCCAGCACGGCGTGGCCACGGCCACGGTCGCCGCCCGCTATGGCATGGAATGCGTGGTCTACATGGGCTCGGAAGATGTGCGCCGCCAGGCCGCCAACGTCTACCGCATGAAGCTTCTCGGCGCCAGGGTGGTTCCCGTCGAGTCGGGCTCCAGGACCTTGAAGGACGCCCTCAACGAGGCAATGCGCGACTGGGTCACCAATATCTCGAACACGTTCTACATCATCGGCACGGTCGCCGGTCCCCATCCGTATCCGGCGATGGTGCGCGACTTCCAGCGGGTGATCGGCCTGGAATGCATCGAACAGATGCCCGAACTGGTCGGCCGACAGCCTGACTACGTCGTGGCCTGCGTCGGAGGCGGCTCGAACGCGATGGGGATCTTCCACCCCTACATCGACATGACCGACGTCCGCCTGATCGGTGTCGAAGCGGCCGGCGATGGCCTCGACACGGGCCGGCACGCGGCGTCGCTGTCGGCGGGCAAACCCGGCGTGCTCCACGGCAACCGCACCTACCTGTTGCAGGACGAAGACGGCCAGATCATCGAGACCCACTCGGTCTCGGCCGGCCTCGACTACCCCGGCGTCGGCCCCGAGCATGCCTGGCTGAAGGATTGTGGTCGCGCCGAATATGTCGGCGTCACCGACGCCGAGGCACTGCAGGCCTTCCACGACCTGTGCCGCTTCGAGGGCATCATTCCGGCCCTCGAGTCGTCCCACGCGCTGGCCTACGCGGCCCGCCTGGCGAAGACGCTGCCGCAGGACAAGGTCATCCTCGTGAACCTGTCTGGCCGCGGCGACAAGGACATGCACACCGTGGCCGAGAAATCGGGCATCCAATTCTGACGCGCCCGAATGCGGTGCGATAGCGAGTCTTGAATCCCATGTCGAAGATCCATGCCAGATTCTCCGCGCTCCAGCAGGCGGGCCGGCGGGCGCTCATCCCCTTCATCACGGCGGGGGACCCCTCGGCCGCGGCGACCCTGCCCCTGATGCGCGCCTTGGTGGCGGGGGGCGCCGACATCATCGAACTGGGCGTCCCGTTCTCCGACCCGATGGCCGACGGCCCGACGATCCAGCGGGCGTCCGAGCGGGCGCTGGCTGGCGGCATGAGCCTGCGCAAGGTGTTGGAGATCGTGCGCGAGTTTCGCCAGTCCGATGCCGACACCCCGGTGGTGCTGATGGGCTACGCCAACCCGATCGAGGCGATGGGCGTCGAGCGCTTCGCCAGCGCGGCGTCCGAGGCCGGTGTCGATGGCGTGCTGGTGGTCGATTATCCGCCGCAGGAGAGCGAGGCCTTTGCCCAGGGCCTGAAGGCGGCCGGCATCGATCCGATCTTCCTGCTCGCACCGACCTCGTCCGAGGCGCGGATGCGTGATGTCGGGCGCTTTGGCAGTGGCTATATCTACTACGTCTCGCTCACCGGCGTGACCGGTGCAGGCCACCTGGACCATAGCCAGGTGGCGGCGCGGATTCCTGCCATCCGCGAGGCGGTCGGCATGCCCGTAGGCGTGGGTTTCGGCATTCGAGACGCCGAGTCAGCCCGCCGCATCGGCGAGATGGCCGACGCGGTCGTGATCGGCAGCCGGATCATCGAAGAGATCGAATCGGCCGGCGAGCAGGCGGCCCCCGCCCGCGTCGAGTCGTTCATTCGCGGCATCCGCGAGGCTCTGGACACCATTCCGAGGGAGGCCGCATGAGCTGGCTCAAGAAGCTCCTACCGCCAAAGATCAACCGCGACGCTGCGGCCAAGAAGTCGATTCCCGAGGGCCTGTGGAGCAAGTGCTCCGCCTGTGAGGCGGTGCTCTATCGCTCGGACCTCGAGGCGAACTTCCATGTGTGCCCCAAGTGCGGCCACCACCAGCGCATCCGCGCTCGCACCCGCCTCGAGGGCCTGCTCGATGATGAGGGGCGATTCGAGATCGGAGAGCGGGTCCTGCCGGTGGATCCGCTCAAGTTCAAGGATTCGCGCAAGTACCCGGATCGGTTGTCGGCAGCCACCTCCGAGACGGGCGAGGCCGACGCGCTGATCGTCATGCAGGGCAGCATCCGCACCGTGCCGGTCGTCGTGGCGTGCTTCGAGTTCGACTTCCTGGGCGGCTCGATGGGGTCTGTCGTCGGCGAGCGCTTCGTGCGTGGCGTCGAGGCCGCCCTCGAGAACAATCTGCCGTTCATCTGCTTCACCGCTACCGGCGGCGCCCGGATGCAGGAGGGGCTGTTTTCCCTGATGCAGATGGCCAAGACCACCGCGGCGATCACGCGCCTGTCGAACCGGCAGCTGCCTTTCATCACGGTCCTGACGGACCCGACGATGGGCGGCGTGTCCGCCAGTTTCGCCTTCATGGGCGACGTCGTCCTGGCGGAGCCGGGTGCGCTGATCGGCTTCGCCGGTCCGCGCGTCATCGAGCAGACCGTGCGCGAAACCCTGCCAGAGGGTTTCCAGCGGTCCGAGTTCCTGCTGGAGAAGGGCGCCATCGACATGATCGTCGACCGCCGGGAGCTGGCCGAGCGCCTGGTCGCCCTGATCACCCTGATGACGCGGCAGGCCGCCGTCAGCGCCTGAGTTCCGACGCCTTCCGATGGACCTGCCCCACACCCTCGAGGGCTGGCTGGCGCTGCTTGAAGCGCGCCATGGCCAGAGCATTCGCCTTGGACTGGACCGCGTCAGCGAGGTCGCCGGTCGCCTGTCGGCGAACCTGACCTGCCCGGTCATCACCGTCGGTGGCACCAATGGCAAGGGGTCGACCTGTGCCATGCTGGAGGCCATCCTGCTCGCGGCGGGCTACAGGGTCGGGCTCTACACCTCGCCCCACCTGCTGCGCTACAACGAGCGCATCCGGGTGGATGGCAGCGAGGTGGCGGACGCGCGCCTGGTCGAGGCCATGACCCGCGTCGAGCAGGCCCGTGGCGAGGCGCCGCTGACCTATTTCGAGCACGGGACCCTCGCGGCGCTGGCCGTCTTCGCCGCGGCGAGACTCGACGTCGTGATCCTCGAGGTGGGGCTGGGCGGGCGGCTGGACGCCGTCAACGTGGTCGATACCGACTGTGCGATCGTGACCAGCATCGCGCTCGATCACGTCGAGTTCCTCGGCGACGACCGCGAAGCGATCGGGTTCGAGAAGGCCGGCATCTTCCGGCCCGGCGTCCCGGCCATCTGCGCCGACCCTCAGCCACCGGCGTCGCTCGTCGCCCATGCCTCGGCCATCGGTGCCGAACTCCAGGTGAGCGGGCGCGACTTCGGCTTTTCGGGCGACCGGCAGCAGTGGGCGTTCTGGGGCCGTGGCGGCTCGCTTCGGCGAGGCGGTCTGGCGTTCCCTGCCCTGCGAGGTGCCAATCAACTGCTCAATGCCGCCGCGGTGATTGCCGCCCTCGATACCCTGCGCGAGCGACTGCCGGTGCCGATGCAGGCGGTCAGGCAGGGCCTGATGCTGGTCGAACTGCCCGGCCGCTTCCAGATCCTGCCGGGGCAGCCGACGGTCGTGCTCGATGTCGCGCACAACGTTCAGGCGGTAGGTGTCCTGTCGGAGAACCTGTCGAACATGGGTTTCTATCCGGAAACCTGGGCCGTATTCTCGATGCTGTCCGACAAGGATATTGAGGGCGCCGTTGGTCGGATGGCGGGCCGGGTCGATCGCTGGCTCGTCGCGGGCCTGCCCGGGGGCCGGGCGGTGCCGGCAGAGGCGCTGGCCGAGCGAGTCCGGGCCGTAGCGGGCGAGGGGGCCGTCGAGGTCTTCGAGAGCCCCTCTGCCGCCTTCGCGAGCGCCCGCGAGCGGGTTGGCGAGGGTGATAGAATCCTGGTCTTTGGCTCGTTCCTGACGGTCGCGGATGTCCTGCCGGCCGTGCGGGGCGCGCGCTGAGTCCTTCTTCGATGGCCGACGACGACAAGCAGATCGAAATCAAGAAGCGTGCGCGGCGGCGACTGGTCGGCGCGGCGGCGCTGGCATTGCTTGCGATCATCGTCCTCCCGATGGTGATGGACAGCGAGCCACGCCCGCTCGAGCAGGAAATCCAGGTACGCATTCCGCCCCAGACCGGCGTGAATTCGGCCGCACGTGCAATCGATGCGCCGATGCCGGTCGTCGAGCCGGCCGTCAGTGAGGTCAAGGACGCCACGCCGGTGCCGAAATCGGAGGCGTCGGTGCCCGTGGCGGAGGCCCGGCCCGACGTCAGGCCGGCACCGGGTCCAGCGCCCGCGGCGAAGCCGGCGCCGGCCAAGCCCGAGGCGGGCAAGCCACTTCCCGCCCAAGCGGCCGACGTCGCCAGGCCGGCGCTGACGGAGGCGGCGAGGGTCGCGGCGATTCTCGCCGGCCAGTCTCCCGACGAAGTCGGGGCTCCCCGCGACGGTGGCTTCGTCGTCCAGGTTGGGGCCTACCGGGATGGCGGCAATGCGAGCAGCCTGCAAGGGCGGCTCAAGGCCGATGGCCTGCCGGCCTACACCGAGCGGGCCGGTGACAAGACCCGCGTGAGGGTCGGGCCGTTCGACGACCGTGGCGGCGCGGAGTCCGCCCTGGCCCGGATTCGCCGCATGGGCCTTGGTGGTTCGGTGATCGAGGTCAAGTGACGGCCTTCGATATCGTGGTCCTCGGCCTGCTGGCGATCTGCGCCGGACTCGGCTTCTGGCGCGGCTTCGTGTCCGAGGTGCTGGCCATCGCGGCGTGGGTCGTGGCGATCGTGCTGGCACGACTGTTTACGGTTCCGCTTGCCGAGCAGATGATATTCATCGACGGCGAGCTGGTGAGGCAGGCTGCCGCCTTCCTCGCCATTTTGATCGGTACCCTGATGTGCGGCGGGATTCTGCGCTGGATATTGAGGGAGTTGTTGAAGGCTGCCGGGCTGGGGGCTGCAGATCGCATCCTCGGCGCGGGCTTCGGGGTCGTGAAGGGCCTCGTGATCACGCTGGTCATCGTCCTGCTGGGCGGACTGACCGGTGTATCGCAGGCTGGCTGGTGGCGGCAGGCCGTGCTCACCCCACCGCTCGAGACGGCGGTGCTGGCGGCACGTCCGCTGATGCCGGAAGCGGTGGCCAAACGTGTTCGATTCGATTAGGTGCTAAGTCATGTGCGGGATTCTCGGTGTCGTAGCGACAACGCCGGTCAACCAGTTGCTCTACGACGGATTGCTGGTCCTCCAGCACCGTGGGCAGGATGCGGCGGGAATTGCCACCGCTGAGGGCGGGCGCTTCAACATGCACAAAGGCCCGGGCCTGGTGCGTGACGTCTTCCGGACGCGCAACATGCGCAACCTGGCGGGCAACTGGGGTATCGGCCATGTCCGCTATCCGACGGCGGGCTCCGCCTATAACCCGTCGGAAGCGCAGCCCTTCTACGTCAATTCGCCTTTCGGCCTGATGCTGGCGCACAACGGCAACCTGACGAACTCCGAGGCGCTCAAGCGCGAGATGTTCCTCTCGGACCTGCGCCATATCAATACCAATTCCGACTCGGAGGTGCTGCTCAACGTGCTGGCGCACGAGCTGCAGGAGGCATCCGACAAGTACAGGCTCGACGAAGACGCCATTTTCCGTGCCGTCGCGGGTGTGCACCGGCGCTGCCGCGGTGCTTACGCGGCGGTGGTGATGATCGCCGGCTATGGCCTGCTGGCCTTCCGCGACCCTTACGGGATCCGGCCGCTGGTCATCGGCAAGAACGATGCGATGGGCGGCACCGAGTGGATGGTGGCGTCGGAAAGCGTCGCCATCGACGTGCTCGGGTTCGACCTGCTGCGGGACGTGGCACCGGGCGAAGCGGTGCTGATCGACACCAGCGGCAACTTCACGAGCCGGCAGTGTGCCGAAGAGACCACGCAGGCGCCGTGCATGTTCGAGTTCGTCTACCTGGCGCGGCCCGACTCCCTGATCGATGGAATCTCCGTCTACGATTCCCGCGTCAAGATGGGCGAGTATCTTGCCGCGAAGTTTCGCCGCCTGTTGCCGAACGTGCACCCGGATGTCGTGATTCCGATCCCGGACTCGAGCCGCCCTTCGGCGATGCAGATGGCTCATGCGCTGGGCGTGCCGTACTCGGAGGGCTTCGTCAAGAACCGCTACATCGGGCGCACCTTCATCATGCCCGGCCAGGCCGTGAGGCGGAAGTCGGTGCGGCAGAAGCTCAACGCGATCCACCAGGAGTTCCGCGGCAAGACGGTGCTGCTGGTTGACGACTCGATCGTGCGTGGCACGACCAGCCAGGAGATCGTCAGCATGGCCCGCGAGGCGGGGGCAAAGAAGGTCTATCTCGCCTCCGCCGCGCCGCCGGTGCGCTATGCCAACGTCTATGGCATTGACATGCCAAGCCAGGACGAACTGATCGGCGCCAACCGGACGGAAGAAGAGATCAACGCGGTCGTCGGTGCCGATGGCCTCATCTACCAGGACCTGGAAGATCTCAAGGCGGCGGTCCGGGAGATCAACCCGGCCATCAATTTCTTCGAGACCTCCTGTTTCGACGGCTGCTACGTCACCGGCGACATCACGGCAGAGTATCTGTCCGGCGTCGCCAACAAGCGGGGCGAGCCGACCACGACAGCGGTCGTCGACGACCACGACGGCGAAGGTGCCGGCCAGCTCGACCTCAATCTGGTGTCGAGCAGCCAGGAGCACTAGGCCACGGCATGGACCAGCGGACGAACATGCAGGATTACGATCTGGACACACTGGCCGTGCGGGCGGGTACCGCGCGCAGCCAGTTCAACGAACACAGCGAGGCGCTCTACCTGACCTCGAGCTTTGTCTTCGAATCGGCGGCCCAGGCCGCCGCCCGGTTTTCGGGTGAGGAGGAAGGCAACGTCTATTCGCGCTTCACGAACCCGACCGTCACGGCCATGCAGGAGCGGCTGGCGGCGATGGAGGGGGGCGACGCCTGCGTGGCCACCGCCTCGGGCATGGCGGCGATCATGGCCACCGTGATGGCGCTGATGAATGCCGGTGACCACATCGTGGCGTCGCGCGGGCTGTTCGGGGCGACCCAGCAGCTGTTCGGCAACATCCTTTCGCGCTTCGGCATTGCGACCGACTTCGTGCCGGCGACCGACCTGGCGGCCTACGAGGCCGCCATCCGACCCACAACGAAGATGATCTTCGTCGAGACGCCGTCCAATCCGCTGACCGAGCTGGTCGACATTGCCGCCCTGTCCGAGATCGCCAGGCGACGGGGCGTTCGCCTCGTGGTGGACAACTGCTTCTGCACGCCGGCCCTGCAGCAGCCGCTGGCGCTCGGTGCCGATCTGGTCATTCACTCCGCCACCAAGTATCTCGATGGCCAGGGCCGCATCATTGGCGGCGCCGTGGTCGGCAACAAGGCAGACCTGGACGAGGTGTTCCGCTTCCTGCGCACGGCCGGGCCCAGCCTGTCGCCATTCAATGCGTGGGTGATCCTGAAGGGGCTGGAGACCCTGCGCATCCGCATGCAGGCCCAGTCGGCCACCGCGCTCGAGCTGGCGCGCTGGCTGGAAGCCCACGCGCACGTCGAGCGGGTCTTCTATCCGGGCCTGGCATCCCATCCGCAGTACGAGCTGGCCAGGCGCCAGCAGAAGAGCGGTGGCGCGATCGTCAGCTTCCAGGTGCGGGGCGAACGGGCGGCCGCGTGGCGCGTGGTGGATAACTGCCGGCTGTTGTCGATTACCGCCAATCTTGGCGATACCAAGACCACGATCACCCACCCCGCATCGACTACCCACGGGCGGATCAGCGCCGAGGTGCGGGAGGCGGCGGGTATCCGCGAAGGGCTCTTGCGGGTGGCGGTGGGGCTGGAGTCGTTCGACGACCTGCGCGACGATCTCGCCCGCGGGCTGGCGCTGATCTAGGGTTCGTGGGCAGGTGTCGGGCGGTCGCGCTGGGGGCCGCCGGGTTTGAGGGCCAGACACGCTGGCGCGGCCAGGGTGGCCGCCCCAGGCAAGGCGGCGCAACGCAGTGATGGGGCCCGGCAGGCTCGCGGCCCCAACGCGATCCGCCATACACAGGTCCGCAGACCCCGGGGTTCAGCCGGGGGGCGCGCCGCCGCTCGCCGCGCGCATCGCGCCGGCGTCCCAGACGAGGTACTCGGCCCGATCCGACCAGTCCGCCAGCACCCAGCGCTGGCAGTCGTGGTGGCCCACCCGCAGCGCGTGGTGGCCGGGCCGGTGCGTGTGCCCATGCAGGAGGTCGGCGTGCCCCGCCGCCTCCAGGGCGCGGCTGACGGCGGCATCATTCACATCCATGATGCTCTCGCTCTTTTCCGCTGTGGCCTGCTGGCTCCGGGCGCGTGCCTGCGCGGCGAACGCCCGCCGGGCAGCCAGGGGGCGAGAAAGAAACTCGGACTGCCAGGCCGGGTCGCGGACCTGGCTGCGGAAGGCCTGGTAGGGCAGGTCGTCGGTGCACAGGGTGTCGCCGTGCATCAGCAGCAGGCGCCGATCGCCGCTGATCAGCAGGCAGGGGTCCGCGATGCGCGCCATGCCCGCCCGCCGCGCGTAGTCGTCACCAAGCAGGAAATCGCGGTTGCCGGCCATGAAGTAGCAAGCCGTGCCCGCGTCGCTCAGCGCGCGCAGAGCGACCGCGACCTGGCTGACCAGCGGCCGGTCATCGTCGTCGCCAATCCATTACTCGAACAGGTCGCCCAGAATGAACAGGCGCCGACAGAGCGGCGCCTGGTCGGCGAGGAAGGCGAGGAGGGCGGCCGTGGTCTCCGGCCTGTCTTCGGCCAGATGCAGGTCGGAGATGAAGAACAGGCGTTCTTCGCCGCCGACCGCGAGCGTCTGCATCAGACGATGACAGCCTTTTCGATGACGACGTCCTCGACCGGGACATCGGCGTGGAAGCCGCGGTTGCCGGTCTTGGTGGCTTCGATCTTGTCGATCACGTCCATCCCCTCCGTGACCTTGCCGAAGACGGCGTAGCCCCAGCCATCCTGGCCCGGGTAGTCGAGGAAGGTGTTGTCGGCCACGTTGATGAAGAACTGCGCCGTCGCCGAATGGGGGGCGTTGGTGCGGGCCATGGCGATCGAGCCGCGGACGTTCTTCAGCCCGTTGGCGGCTTCGTTCTGGATCGGCTCGCCGGTGGGCTTCTG
>JBNLCM010000108.1:0-5276 GCA_050303815.1 Rhodocyclaceae bacterium | reverse complement strand
CGGCCGCGCCGAGGCGACACTGGACGGCGAGCACATCGCCAGCTTCCTCTGGAAGCGCACCTCGGGAGATCCGGCATGAGCGCACGCGATCGCATCCTCGGCAAACTGCGCGCGGCCTCGGTGCCGCCGTCGCAGACCCTGCCGGACGTGGCCAGCTGGTATGCCGGACGCCAGCGCGGCGAGGACCTGACGCAGCGCGTCGCGCGCTTGCGTGCGGCGCTCGAAGCCGCCCACGCCGAACTCCACGACAGCACCGAACAGGCCTGGCCCGAACAGGTGATTGCGATCGCCGCCGCCAAGCAATTGCGCGTGCTGCTGGTCGGCGATGACAGCGAGGACGGCAGGCGCCTCGCCGCACGCGCCGCCGACGGCCCCTCGGTGGTGCCGTTCGACCGCCCCATCGAAGCCTGGCGCGACGCCCTGTTCGACGATATGGACGGCGCCGTCACCCGCGCCAAGGGGGCGATCGCCGAAACCGGCAGCCTGATCCTGTGGCCGGACGCGCGGGAGCCACGCACGATGTCGCTGGTGCCGCCGGTGCATTTCGTGCTGCTCGACGTCGCGACCATCCACGCCGACCTGCATTCTGCGATGGCCGCCGAGAACTGGGCCGGTACGCTACCGACCAATGCGGTGCTGGTCTCGGGGCCCTCCAAGACCGCCGACATCCAACAGACGCTGGCCTACGGTGCGCATGGCCCGCGCGAGCTGGTGGTGCTGCTGATCCACGGCGAGGAGGCCGGACGATGAAGCGGACGATTCCGATCGAGGCCGCCGAGGGCTTCAAGGCGCGCAGCTCGAGCGCGGTCAGCAATCCTGGCCAGCGCAAGAACTTTCGAGGCGCGATGGACTTCCTCCAGGCCAAGCGCCGGGCCCAGTTCCCGGAGCAGGAGGAACTCACGGGTCTGCGCGACCTCGGCGAGGCCATCCGCCGCTACAGTCTGGCCAATCTGCCGGCGCTGCTCGAGCAGCTCGAACAGAAGCTCACCGCCAACGGCATCCAGGTGCATTGGGCGGAGACCCCAGACGAGGCCAACGCCATCGCGCTCGACATCGCCCGACGGGTGGGCGCCCGCAGCGTGATCAAGGGCAAGTCGATGGTCAGCGAGGAGGTGGAGTTCAACCACCGCATGGAAGCGGCCGGCATCGAGGCGCTGGAATCCGACATGGGCGAGTATATCGTCCAGCTCGCCGGCGAAGCGCCGTCGCACATCATCATGCCGGCGATCCACAAGACCAAGCAGGAGATCGCCCGCCTGTTCGCCGAAAAGCTACCCGGCGTCGCCTACAGCGAGGATGTGGACACCCTGATCCAGATCGGCCGCCAGGTCTTGCGGCGCAAGTTCGCGGAGGCTGACATCGGCCTCTCGGGGGTCAACTTCGCGGTCGCCGAGACCGGCTCGATCTGTCTGCTCGAAAACGAAGGCAACGGGCGGATGTGCACCACCGTACCCCGCGTGCACATCGCGATCACCGGTATCGAGAAGGTCGTCGAGAAGCTCGAGCACGTGCCGCCGCTGTTCAGCCTGCTGACCCGCTCGGCGACCGGCCAGGCAGTGACCACCTACCTCAACGTGATCAGCCACCCACGCCGACCGGGGGAGAAGGACGGCCCGGAAGAGGTGCACCTGATCCTGCTCGACAACGGCCGCAGCCAGGCCTACGCCGACAGCGAACTGCGCGCCACCCTGCAGTGCATCCGCTGCGGCGCGTGCATGAACCACTGCCCGGTCTATGAGCGGATCGGCGGTCACGCCTACGGCACCACCTACCCGGGCCCGATCGGCGCGATCATCTCGCCCCACCTGCGCGGCCTCGACGCGACCTATCCGCTGGCCTTCGCCTCGACCCTCTGCGGCGCCTGTGCCGAAGTCTGTCCGGTGCGCATCCCGATCCCGCAGTTACTGATCCGACTTCGCAACGAAGCCCAGGCCCGCCCGGACAGCGGCGAGACGACCCTGCGCGGCAGCGGGTCAGCACGTCGGCCAATGATCAGTGCGATCTGGCGGGGCTGGTCGCTGGTCTACGGGCGGCTGGGTCTGTACCGGCTCACCTCCTGGTCAATGAGCCGCGGCCGCGCCTTGTCGCCGGTGGATCAGGGCGCCTGGACGCGAAGCCGGACGCCCTTGATTCCGGCACCCAAACGGCTGCGGGACCTGCTCAAGGAGCGAAAGCGCTGAGCGGCAGACGGCCGGCGCTCAGTTCTCGGCCTTGGCGGTGAGCGTCTTCGGATCGACCCCGACCCGGACGTTGCCCCACAGCTTGCCGTCTACATGCAGCGGCAGGGCGATGTCGCAGAGCACTTCGCCGGTGTCGCGCGCGTAGGTCCGCAGCAGCACCGCCAGGGTGTTCTTCGCGGCGCGCAGCTCGCCCGGATTCTCGAACTTTCGGCAGGTCCGGTTGCCGACCAGATCCACCGCGTCGTCACCGGTCAGCGGCTTCGAGAACTTCAGGTTGTGCGCCGAGAGGTAGCCGTCGGAATTGACCGCTACCGCATAGATGCAGCCCGGCACCGTCTTGAGGCAGTCCTCCAGCAGCGCCTGGCAGCGATGCTCGAATTCGTCCGACCAGGCGAGCTTGTACTTCGGCGGCGTGCAGCCGCCGAAGGGCCGGTAGTTGCGGTCGAAGATGTCGATGCCGGCGCCACGCATGGCCACCAGTTGTTCGAGGATCAGATCGCGAAAGATCCGCGAGCGATCCACCGCAGCGTCGAATGCGCCACGCCCGGTCTTGAAGCGGGAGGCCAGTTCCTGCACCTGCTCGGTTGCGCCGGCGAGCGTTGCCGTGCCTTCCTCGGACGACGCCATGTTCTTCGCCACACGAGCCGACAGATCATGGATTCGCGACACGTTGTCGTGTACGTGGCCGTTGGTGGCCGACAACTGCTCCATCGCGCTGGCGATATGCAGCAATTGCTCGCTGGTGCTTTCGAAGTCTTCCACCATCGTCGCGAACTGCTCCCCGGAACGGTCCACGACGCCGCGCGTCTGCTGCACGTCGGCATTGATCTCGTCGTTCTCGCTGCGCGTCGTCCGCACCAGCTTCAACATGGTCTCGATGTTGCCAGTAATCTCGGCAGAGGCCACGGTGACTTTCTCGGCGAGCTTGCGGACCTCGTCGGCCACCACCGCAAAGCCACGGCCCGCCTCGCCCGCGCGCGCGGCCTCGATCGCCGCATTGAGCGCCAGCAGGTTCGTCTGGTCGGCGACCTCGCGGATCAGGCTGGCAATCTGGTGGATACTCTCCGAGCGCTTGGAGAGATCGTCGACGGTGTGGTTGAAGTGCAGGACCTTCTCGCCCACCGAGTTGATCTTGGCGCTGATGTCCTGGATCTCGGTCAGCGAGCGCCGCGCACTGTCGAGATTGGTGGAGGTGGACTCCGAGATCACCTGGGTGCGGCCGGTGATCTCCTCGATCGCACGGGTCGCCTCCTCGCTCGCGGTGAACACCTGCTCGGCCATCTGGGCCTGTTCGCGCGCACCCAGCCCGGTCTCGGCGACCCGCTGGTTCACCGTCACCGCTTCGCAGGCAATGCCGATGCTGGCGGTGCGGATTTCGCCGACAATGCCGCGCATCTTCTCGGCAAACTGGTTGTAGCTCTCGGACAATGCGCGGAATTCGTCGTGGGAGGTCGGCTCGATGTCGCGGGAGAAGTCTCCGCTACCGTGGCCTATTTCGTCGAAGGTCGAGATCATCGCGCGGATCGGACGCAGGATCAGGTGACGGAGATACACGACGTGAGCGACCGTCCACAGCACATCGAAGACGATCAACGCCCCGATCATCATCAGCCCGGTGTCCATCGCACCACCAACCTGCGCGATCAGATCGGCCGGCACCTCGCCCTTCGCCAGCGCATCCTCCACGAGGTCCTTCTGGCGAAGAAAGATGTAGAGGAAGGCGAGATTGGTCAACGCCGGCAGGAGAAAGCTCAGCAGTTTCTTCGACAGCGTGTTCCAGAAAGTCTGCTCACTCCATTCGCAGAGCGCCTTGAAAGTGCTCATCGGTCACCCCTCCCGGCCAATAGCCGATATCGGCGTTTCGACAGAACGTTGCGTTGTGGCCGCCCGTATGGAGAATGCAGCAGGGCTCCGCGACACCTGCCCGGCGCACATGCCGGACAACGGGAGCACAGGGCAGGTCTGCCACGCGCCGTCCCGGTCACTCGTCAGGGTGTCCGCCGTACCGGCGCGGACGGGCCAGGACCAAATGACGCTGCGGACGCCGCGCGGCACTCGACCGCCCGCGCCGACATCGCCCTGCGCCGCCCCGGCCGCCAATCTCCAAATCACGCCTCGCCACCACATCACACGCCCTCGCCTCCCTGACACGTCCCGCCTGCACCAAAAAATGTCGCATGGCGCAGTCACCCATGTGTTTGCGGACAATCAGCGACCAACTTGAGCGCCTTCGCCCCCCCTGGCCCGCTTCGCGCCCGATTCCGTGTCGCGGGCGCCCTGTCGTTTGCCGCTCGGGTAGGGCAGCTGCTGCGGTCTGTTCCGGTCTGGCGGTTTGGTAATTCCCCCTGAAATCAGCGGCTCTCAGAAGTAGAATTTTCAACAAGGAGCAGGCGGAAGTTCTACGTGAAGCAGTCCCGTTTTCCAGACAGCCAGATCATCGCGGTCCTGAAGCAGGCCGAGGCTGGCAAGCCGGTACCGGAGCTGTGTCGGGAGCACGGCATCAGCTTGGGGGAGGTTCTAAAAGTGGCAGAGCAAGCGCGGCGGCATGGACGCGTAGCTGATCGCCGGACACTTCTTTGCCGCACCGATTCGGAGGCGCAGGCCGAAGCCGAGGCAAAGTGCTTGATCGCTGGGCAAACGAAACTCTCAATGATCGCGAGAGCGCTCGCCGCTGACCGCCGCAATCGCACTACAAACCACCTCATCAACGAGGTTGCAGATTTCGAGCGTCGTGGGCCGAGGAAAATGGACCGTTCCCGGCAGGCGAGAGGCACCAGGCAGGCTCGTGGCCAAGGCCACTTGGCCCTACGACAAGCCACCCATCAGCGTTCAGCACCAATCGGCTGCAATCGCCGGCCGGCAGTGTCTGACTTCAGTGTCCGGGCCACCGCGGCATGCCATTTCAATAGCTACCGAAAGCGATCGAAAGGCATGCAGAGCCGCCCTCACCTACCACGGTTCGAGGCTTGAAACGATAGCGACCGATAGCGACTGAAAGCCACCGATAGGTAGCGAAACCTACTCCCACTCGATCGTCGCCGGTGGCTTCCCGGAGATGTCGTAGACCACGCGGTTGATCCCCCGCACCTCGTTGAT
>JBNLCM010000107.1:0-6551 GCA_050303815.1 Rhodocyclaceae bacterium | reverse complement strand
CTACTTCGACAATATCGCGGGGTGACCATGGCCTACCAACGCTACGACTACGAAGTCATCGCCTCGTGGATCCAGCCGGGCGAGCGCGTGCTCGACCTGGGCTGCGGCGACGGCAGCCTGCTCAAGTACCTGTCCGAAGTGCGCCAGGTGCGTGGCTACGGCGTCGAGAACGAGCCGGACCGGATGCTGGCCAGCATCCGCAACGGCATCAACGTGCTGCAGCTCGACCTCGAGCAGGGACTGGCCGGCATCGAGGACAACGCCTTCGACCACGTGATCATGAGCCTGTCCCTGCAGGCCATCCACAACACCCAGGGCATCCTCGCCGAGATGTTGCGGGTCGGCCACGAGGCCGTCGTCAGCTTCCCGAACTTCGCCTACTGGCGTCACCGGCAGTCCATCATCAACGGCCGGATGCCGGTTTCGGAGAGCCTGCCGCACCAGTGGTACAACACCCCCAACGTGCGCTTCTTCACCATTGCCGACTTCGAGGCGCTGTGCGAGCACGAAGGCATCGCCATTCGCGAGGGGCTCGCCTTCGACGAGGGGAAGGTGGTGGTCGACGAGCCGAACTTCATGGCAAGCGTGGCGCTCTACCGTCTCGGCCGGGACCGCTGACCCCGTGCGACGGGCAAGCGACCTGACGAACGGTCAGGCGATGGCACCGAACTTCGCCGAGCCGTCCCTCTCTACAGGAGAGGGGCGGGACCGCGGGCGCCATGGCACGAGAGGACACCCTATGGCTCCACCAGTGCGACGAGACCACAAGCTGGCGCGGCCTGCCCCTTGTCTCCCACGCAGGAACCCACCCGCGACACCACGATGAGCTACCGCTCGACCCTCCTGCTGCTGGCCACCGGCTTGCTCCTGGCCGCGGCCCCCGCCCACGCCGGCGGGCCACTGGCCCGCTTCGATCCCCCCTTGTCCGAGGCCATGGCGACCGCCATCCGCCATGCCGATCCCGCGGCCGGCGCGCGCTACTTCGAGCGCAAGTGCTCCCAGTGCCACGACGGCGACAAGGGCGGCGACAATTTCACCGGTCCCCACCTGTGGAACGTTTTCGGACGCACCGCCGGCACCCACGACGGCTTCCGCTACTCCGCCGCGATGGCGGCGGTGGGCAAGCCGTGGACCTATGCCACGCTCGACTATTACCTTGCCGACACCGAGCAGGCCGTGCCCGGTCGCGAGATGAATTTCGTCGGTATCCCGGACCCGCGCGAGCGCGCCAACCTGATCGCCTACCTGCGCACGCTTTCCGACGCGCCGCCCGCGCTGCCCTGAGCCGGCAGCGCGCGCCACGGTTCAGGTGGCGTCGAAACGGTCGAGCGCACTCGCCTTGACCACATGGATCTCTCCCCGGTTGGGTTGCCTTGACCAGGGCGGCGCTCGTGACGCCCTTCTTCGCCGGGGTCGTCGCCAGAAACAGCGCCTGGCAGGGCAAGCCCCGTTGGCCACGGGCGTTCATTTGCGCCCGGTCGAGATTGATCTCCCGCAGCTCGCTGCCCGCGGCGCAACTGCCGGCCATGTCGGTGGTGACGTCCATGTTGCTCATGCGCTTGTCGTGGATCGAGCGGACGCCCGCCCCACCCGGACCGGACTCCACGTCGGTGGATTCCGTTCGACCGGTCCCCGTCCCCTTCGAGGTGTCGAAGCCACAGGCCGGACCCCTGGTAAGCGATGGCCTTGGCGATGGACTGCATCTCCGCCTGCCTCGCCGCCAGACCGGCCCGCTTCGAACCACGGGGCCATAGCGATTCGGCCGGTAGCAGGCAGGTAACGCCCGCGGAGCGACCGGTGAAGAATGTGTGGAACGCACCGCTGCGAACTCCCTGGGCGGGCATCACATGGAAGCCGTACAGGCCACCCGGCGTCTGCAGCACCAGGGCCATGCGGTCCCCCAGGTTCGGGAAGCCAACGGTTGTGGTATCGAAACCGATCTGGTGCTCATGGAGGAAGATGGGCATGTGTCTCCGTTCCTTCAGACAGTCGGGGCCGCGGCCTCCCCGGCGCGGCACACCGTCCCAGCATAGATAAAGGGCATCGGTCACGCAGACTGCCGATTCCGCGCTCGGCAGCCCGCTGCGGCCGCTACAATGCCAGTCGCATCCACGCGAGATCGACCCATGCCCTCAGGACCCGACCGCCCACGCCGCCGGGCTGCCACGCCCCGTGCAGCCCTGCCGCTCCTGCTGCTGTGCCTCGCGCCGCTGGCAAGCGCCGAGAACGTCTATCGCTGGAAGGACGCAAACGGCGTGACCCACTATTCGTCTACGCCCCCGCCCGACCAGTCCGCCCGCAAACTCGAGCTGCGGCCACCGCCGCCTCCCCGCAGCAGCGAACCGGAGCGCGAACGCCTGCAGCGCGAGCTCGAAGCCGCCAATCGCCAGTCGGCCGAATCCCGCGACCGCGCGGCCAGCGAGGCCCGCCGCCAGCAGGAGGCCGAGGCGCGCGTCCAGCGCTGCGGCCTGGCGCGCCAGCAGCTGGGCATCCTGAAATCGGGCGGCCGGGTCTACGATCGCGACGGCGACGGCAAGCGCAACTACCTCGACGACAACCAGCGAAAGGCGGCCCTGGAACAGGCCCAGGCGGAATACCGCGAGGCCTGCGACGGGGTCGACAAGGAGCGCATGCGATC
The DNA here is from genome assembly GCA_050303815.1 of Rhodocyclaceae bacterium. Classification (GTDB taxonomy): domain Bacteria; phylum Pseudomonadota; class Gammaproteobacteria; order Burkholderiales; family Rhodocyclaceae; genus Cognatazoarcus. Next base: position 3,913 of record JBNLCM010000107.1, on the reverse strand, counting down.
CGCGGCGCGCGAGGCCGAGCACGACGTTCGAGCCGCCAGCCGCTGCGCCGACATGCGCGAACGCGTCGCCCAGCTGACCCGCCCGGGCGCCCGCGCCAGCAGCGAAGACATCCGCCGGGCGCGGGAGGCGATGGAGCGGGCGTGTCGCAGTTGATGCTGAAATACCGCAACAGCAGGAAGCCTGGCGAGGCCGGCGGCGGCGGTTGACTCTGGCAGCCTTCGGCGCCGCCATCGCTGACGGTGCTCAATCATGGGTGCTCCTGCGCCGGTCGAACTGAGGCCGCGTGAGCACGATGCGCGACACCCGGCTGTCGAGCTCGTCGGCGTCATGGCATGCCCCGCAAGCCCGCCCACTACGCGGATCCAGCGGACCGCAGAGGGGTATTCGCAATCCCGCATGCGCCACGGGTAGCCAGCATCTACTCGGGTATCGCCACGCTGATGCGTTGGCGGCAGCTGCCTCGCCACCGATGGCACAGCCTCCGACCCAGGTCCCGATGCCTTCGCGCCGGGGCGCACCGGTCCCGCGAGGAGCGCGAATCCCCAAGCACCTCAGGATAATGCCTATGGCATACTCGGCTATCAGCATGATTGATGAGAGCAATGCCAGGGATGCCTGCGACCGGATCCAATGACGCGCTTCGCTCGGCCGAGGACTGCCTGCGAAGCGGGAAGCCACAGGACGCGATCCGCGTCCTGCGTTTCGCGGCCCTGACCGATACGCTCAATGGCGACGATATCGGCTTGCGGCGTTTGTTCGATGCCCTAAGTACCGCCGCCCGCCAACTATCCATCGACCCGCTCCAGCAGGCGGCCGAGGCAGCCTGCACGCTCCAGCCGCAGCCGTTATACGATCTGGGCTACCAGCTGATCGATCTGGGCCTGCCCCAGATCGCGATACCGGTGCTGCAACGCCTGAATCGCGACCTGCCTGGGCAATCGGCCGTCGTCGAAGAGTTGGCTGCGGCCTTCGAACGCAGCGGCCATCATGAACAGGCCCGGGACCTCCTTCTCGCCAATCCAGATCTGCTCGACCAGTTCTGGCACCGCTATGTCCTGTGCTTCAACGCCCTCTCGGCAGCGGATGTCAGTACCGCCATCGATCATGCCACTCGCCTCCAGCCAAGTGATGGCGCCCAAGATCGTGCGATGACGCGGCTACGGGGCATGCTGGCGCGCGTCCGGCAGGTCGGCACCGACCTGTCGCTAACGGATCTTCGCGGCTGGCACTTCGTCATGAACGGCAGCATCCTTCTGCACCTTTCACCCTACGGCTTTCACGAGGGCATGCAGGGTCGCTACGCGTATCTGCACGATTCCGTCAATGCGATCCACCAGGATCTGTCTCGGCTCGTCACGACACTCGAGGCGACCGGCAAGTGCCCCAAGGCACTGCGTGCCTTCAACGATCCGGGCAGCCAGATCATCGCCGGAACTCTGGGCTGCATGCTGGGCATACCCGTACACCCCTTGGAGCAGGCCGATGGGGCACCCATCGTGACCTACGATCTCAGCCGCCACACGCCCCTGGCACTGGGCCCACGGATCACCAACGGCAGCGCCATGCTGATCACCCGCGCGGCCAGTTGGACCGAGCCCCCCCTGTACATCCCGAGCTTCGTCGGACTGCTCCATCAAGTGATCGTTGCACCGTGGAATGCGCAGAGCCACTTCGGTGATGACGGCACCCCGTGCCCACAGCCTGTGGTCCATGAATCTGCGGATGTATGGATCGAACGCATTCTTGATGCGACCGAGAGCTCCGCCCGCGAAGAACCGGCCAGCATTGACGATCCCATAGACGCCGTAATTCAACTCGCACGCCACGTTGCAGAGCCGTCGGACATCTGGTTCGACGGTCCCGTCACCTCACATCGATTCAGCTAGTCCCCGCCGGCATCGTTCGTGTGCGGCGCGCCGAAACGCGCCGCACACCGCGATGGGGTACGGACTAGACCCGCTCGAAGATCCCCGCGGCCCCCATGCCGGTCCCGATGCACATCGTGACCATGCCGACGCGCAGCGCGGGGTCGCGCTGCATCGCCGACAGGATCGTCGCGGTGCGGATCGCCCCTGTGGCGCCGAGGGGGTGTCCGAGAGCGATGGCGCCGCCCAGCGGGTTGACCTTCGCAGGATCAAGGTCGAGCGTACGCATCACCGCCAGCGACTGGGCGGCGAAGGCTTCGTTCAACTCGATCCAGTCGAGCTGGCCCTGCTGCAACCCGGCAGCCTTCAGCGCCCGCGGAATCGCCTCCACCGGCCCGATGCCCATGACCTCGGGTGGGACGCCGGCCACTGCATAGCTCGAGAATCGGGCGATCGGCGTGGCGCCGGTGCGTTTCACGGCGGCTTCCGACATCAGCAGCACCGCCGCGGCGCCGTCCGACATCTGAGAACTGTTGCCCGCCGTGACCGAGCCGCGGGCGGCGAACACCGGCCGCAGCTTTGCCAGCTTCTCGAGCGAGGAATCCGGTCGCGGTCCCTCGTCGGTATCGCAGAGGGTTTCGATGACGCGGACGGTGCCGCCCTCGCCGGGCACGTGGGTGCGGGCCGTCAGCGGCGAGATTTCGTCCCGGAAATGGCCGGCCGCGATGGCCGCCACGGCCCGGCGGTGCGACTCGACCGCGAAGGCGTCCTGGTCCTCGCGGCTCACCTGCCACTGCGTCGCCACCTTTTCGGCGGTCAGGCCCATGCCGTAGGCGATCGCGACGTTCTCGTCCTTCGCGAAGATGGCCGGGCTGATCGAAGTCTTGTTGCCGGTCATCTGCGGCATCACGGTCATCGATTCGGTGCCGGCGGCGATCATCACGTCGGCCTCGCCCAGGCGAATGCGGGCGGCGGCATCGGCCACGGCCTGCACGCCGGAGGAGCAGAAGCGGTTGATCGTGATGCCGGGCACGGTGTCGGGAAGGCCCGCCAGCAGCAGGCCGATACGCGACACGTTCATGCCCTGCTCGGCCTCCGGCATGGCGCAACCGGTAATGACATCGCCGATCTCGGCCGGGTCGAGGCCGGGCACCTGGTCCACCAGCGCGCGCAGCACGTGGGCCAGCATGTCGTCCGGGCGCACGGTGCGGAACATCCCGCCCTTCCTGGCGACCGGGGTGCGCGTGGCAGCGACCAGGTAGGCGTCCTGAATGGTTTGGCTCATGGTCAGTCTCCTCAGTTGCGCAGCGGCTTGCCGGTTTCCAGCATGTGCACGATGCGCTGCTGGGTCTTCTCGTTTTTCAGCAGCTCGACGAAGAGCGCCCGCTCCACATCGAGGATCCACTGGGCATCGACCCGGCTGCCGGTGCTGACCTCGCCCCCGCACAGGGCCGTGGCCGCGGCCTTCGCCACCGTGTAGTCGTGGTCGGAGATGAAGCCGCCGCCGTGCATGTTCACCAGCATCATCTCGCAGGTGGCGATGCCGTCCCGGCCGGCGACGCGAATGCCGCGCTCGACCTGAGGCGGCTGGTAGCCGGCCTCGGCCATCGCCCGCGCCCGGTGCAGGGCCACATGGAGCAGTTCGTTGGGGTTGAGCACGATGTCGTCCGAGGGCCGGGCGAAGCCGAGCTGGATCGCCTCGCGGGCGCCCTTGGCGACGGTCGCCATGGCCACGGTCTGGAACATGTTCTGGATGTAGGAAAAGACGTCGCCGCCGGCGGATCGCCGGGCCAGCGCGTCGGCCTGCACCGCGAAGTGCTTGCAGCCGGCGCCGGCCGGGATCAGCCCCACGCCCGCCTCGACCAGCCCGACGTAGCTCTCGAGCGCCATCACCCTGTGGGCGGCGTGCATGACGAACTCACAGCCGCCGCCCAGCGCCATGCCCTGCACCGCGGCGACGGTCGGCACCATCGCGTGGCGCAGCGCCATCGAGGTCTGCTGGAACTTGGCCACGGTGCGCTCGAGCAGGTCGAACTGGCCGGCCTTG
>JBNLCM010000106.1:0-70179 GCA_050303815.1 Rhodocyclaceae bacterium | reverse complement strand
CAGGTACTCAGGATCGCCGCCTCGCGCACCGGCCGGGCCTGCGTCAGGTCCTGCAACGCCAGCGACAGGCGCTCGGGCTGAAACGACACGCGCTCGCGAATTTCGAGCGGTGCCGAGTGATGGTTCAGTCCGAGGGCGTATACCTGCATGGGTGTAGTGAGCGCCATGGTAGCCCCGGAATTATAGCATTCGGGATCGTCTGCGGCGTTCGGGCCGACGGTCAGAAACGCGAAGGCCCAACCACTTGCGTGGTCGGGCCCCGAATCTGGTGGCCAGGGACGGAATCGAACCGCCGACACGCGGATTTTCAATCCGCTGCTCTACCAACTGAGCTACCTGGCCGCAAAGAGCGCGCATTATAGCCCATCGACGAATGCCGTCAACGCCCGGAACGCACGATCGCGATCGCTGTCGCGTGCGGGATGCCTCAGCGGTCTTCGACGGCCTCTTCCGGATCGTTGCCTCGGCGCATGTAGCTGCGCGGAAAGACCGTCTGTGCCAGTGTGCCGCGACCCGCCGGGTTGGGATTGAGCGATACCCTGGCACGGTGCAGCTCCGCGATCTCGCGGACGATCGGCAGGCCGAGGCCCGATCCATCCTCGCCGCTGCCGAGCACGCGGTAGAAGCGTTCGAAGACCCGCTCGCGGTCACCTTCCGGAATGCCGATCCCCGAGTCCTCGACCTCCAGGATCGCAAACTCGGTGGCCGTCGTGCGGACGGTCACCAGGCCTTCGGGTGGCGTGTACTTGATGGCATTGTCGATCAGGTTCTTGACGAGTTCTCGCAGCAGCACCGGGTTGCCGTCAATCGTCAGTTCCTGCCCGGAAACCTCGACCCCCAGGTCGATGTTCTTGACCAGGGCACGCGGAAACAGCTCCTCGACCACCCCGCGAACAAGCGCCGACAGGTCGACCCGCTCGACGGCATAGATCTTCTCCGAGCTCGACTCGGCCCGGGCCAGAGAGAGCAGCTGGTTGATCAGGTGGCTGGCCCGCTCGGCACTCCCGGCAATCTGGTGCAGGGAACTGCGCAGGGCGTCCGGCTCCGTCTCCAGCAGGGCCAGCTCGGTCTGCATTCGCAGGCCGGTCAGCGGCGTCCGCATCTGGTGGGCAGCATCCGCGATGAAACGCTGCTGGGCGTGAAGGTTCTCTTCGAGCCGCTCCATCATTTCGTTGAACGCGACGATCAGCGGCCGCACCTCCTCGGGAACCCCGATGGTCGAGATCGGCGACAGGTCGGAAGGCCGCCGCCGACGCAGGATCCGCTGCAGCCGATTCAGCGGCGCTATGCCCCGGGTCAGCCCCAGCCATACCAGAATGACCGCGAGCGGGATGATGGCGAACTGGGGCAGCAGCACCCCCGTCACGACCCGGGACGCGAGGTCGCTTCGCTTGTTGCGTGTCTCACCCAGCTGGACCAGCACCAGCGGGCTGTCCGCCTCCGGATAGGCCTTCAGGAACAGGTAGGCGATGCGCACTTCCTCACCCTGAATCACACCGTCCCGGAACCTGACCTCTCCCGGCACCACGTCTTCGGGGGCGGCCACCCAGGGGATCTCGCGGTCGCCGGAGACCACGTCGCCGCTCAGGTCCGTGACCTGGAAGTACACGACGTCATCCTGATCCGACCGGAATAGCGCCCGCGCTGGCGCCGGAAAGTTCACCGACACCACGCCGGCCTCGACGCCAATCATCTGCGACAGGGCACGCAGGCTGTCAGACATGCTCCGGTCGTACGGCGTGTTGGCGATGCTGGCCGCGACGTTGTGCGTGATGATGATCGAGATGGGCCACAGGAACAGCAGCGGCGCGAGCATCCAATCGAGGATCTCGCCGAAAAGGGAGTTGTAGTGGGTGGCACCATCCCCGCCTTTGCCCGCTTCCGCGAGGCGCCGGCGTCTAGGCCACATCCGGCTTTTCCAGGCAGTAGCCGAGTCCCCGGACAGTGACCACCCGCACGCCACTGCTCTCGAGCTTCTTGCGCAGCCGATGGACATAGACCTCGATCGCGTTGTTCGAGACTTCCTCGCCCCAGCCGCACAGGTGGTCCACGAGTTGATCCTTGCTGACCAGCCGTCCCGCGCGCAGCAGCAGCACTTCGAGCAGGCCAACCTCGCGTGCCGACATCTCCACGATCTGGCCATTGATCTTGACGACCCGGTCAGCCTGGTCGTAGGACAGCCCACCGAGTTCGATGCAGCGTGGCTGGCCGGTTCCGCGACGGGTCAGGGCACGAACCCGGGCTTCCAGTTCCGGCAGGGCGAAAGGCTTGGTGAGGTAGTCGTCGGCGCCGGCATCGAGGCCCCGCACCCGGTCATCAACCCCATCCTGGGCCGTCAGGATCAGCACCGGCAAGGCCGACTTCCTCGCCCGCAGTCGTTTCAGGACATCGATCCCGGACAGCTTGGGAAGGCCAAGATCCAGGATCAGCAGGTCATACGGCTGGGAAGCCACGGCCGCGTCGGCCTCGGTTCCCGTCGCGACGTGATCCACCGCATACCCGTTTCGCCTCAGGGCCCTCGCCAGTCCATCCGCGATTACAGGGTCATCTTCGGCAAGAAGGATCCGCATATGCCATCCCGTTGTAAGTTTTGCGTAAGCGCCGGCCCGTAAGGTCTGACCCGCTGTTCTCCTTTTACTCGGTCTTGGGAATCCGGCCTGTCTGCCGGGTTCCGGGGAGCGCCCAGCCCCGCAGCGGGCGACTCCCCGCCGCCTTTTTTCTCCCGGCATTATCCCATGCGCGGACCGCTTTCCGCGTGCAGCCGTCGTGCGCCTACGGCACCTTATCGGTTCAATGGACAAAAAAAGGCCCCGCCTTTCGACGGGGCCCCTTCTGCGCTGGGCGCAGCGGCGGGCTTACATGCCCATGCCGCCCATGCCGCCCATGCCACCCATGTCCATGCCCGGGGGCATGCCACCGGCCGCCTTGTCGTCGGCCAGTTCGCCGACCATGCAGTCGGTGGTCAGCATCAGGCCCGCCACGGAAGCGGCGTTCTGCAGTGCGGTGCGCGTCACCTTGGTCGGATCCAGCACGCCCATCTCGACCATGTCGCCGTACTCGCCGGTCGCGGCGTTGAAGCCGAAGTTGCCCTGGCCTTCCATGACCTTGTTGACCACCACCGACGGCTCGTCACCGGCGTTGGCAACGATCTCGCGCAGCGGCTGCTCCATGGCGCGCAGCACGATCTTGATGCCGGCGTCCTGGTCGTGGTTGTCACCCTTCACGCCCGAGACGGCTGCGCGGGCACGAATCAGGGCCACACCACCACCCGGCACGATGCCTTCCTCGACGGCAGCACGGGTTGCGTGCAGGGCGTCTTCGACACGGGCCTTCTTCTCTTTCATTTCGACTTCGGTGGCGGCGCCAACCTTGATGACGGCAACGCCGCCTGCCAGCTTGGCAACACGCTCCTGCAGCTTCTCGCGATCGTAGTCGGAGGTGGCTTCCTCGATCTGGACGCGGATCTCCTTGACGCGGGCCTCGATCTCGGCGGCATTGCCGGCACCGTCGATGATCGTGGTGTTTTCCTTGCCGATCTCGATGCGCTTGGCCTGGCCCAGGTCGTCCAGGGTGGCCTTCTCGAGGGTCAGGCCGACTTCCTCTGCGATCACCTGGCCACCGGTCAGGATGGCGATGTCCTGCAGCATGGCCTTGCGGCGGTCACCGAAGCCCGGTGCCTTGACGGCGCAGGTCTTGAGGATGCCGCGGATGTTGTTGACCACCAGGGTTGCCAGGGCCTCGCCCTCGACGTCCTCGGCGATGATCAGCAGCGGGCGGCCGGCCTTGGCCACCTGCTCCAGCACCGGCAGCAGATCGCGGATGTTGGAGATCTTCTTGTCGAACAGCAGGACGAACGGGTCTTCCAGCACGGCGACCTGCTTGTCCGGGTTGTTGATGAAGTACGGCGACAGGTAGCCACGGTCGAACTGCATGCCTTCGACCACGTCCAGTTCGTTGTTCAAGCTCTTGCCGTCTTCAACGGTGATGACGCCTTCCTTGCCGACCTTCTCCATGGCGTCGGCGATGATCTTGCCGATGTCGCCGTCGGAGTTGGCGGAGATCGAACCGACCTGGGCGATTTCCTTGCCGGTGGAGCAGGGCTTCGACAGGTTCTTCAGCTCGTCGATGGTGGCGGCCACGGCCTTGTCGATACCGCGCTTCAGGTCCATCGGGTTCATGCCGGCGGCGACGAACTTCATGCCCTCGCGGACGATCGACTGGGCCAGCACGGTGGCGGTGGTGGTGCCGTCACCGGCCACGTCGGAGGTCTTGGAGGCGACTTCCTTGACCATCTGCGCGCCCATGTTCTCGAACTTGTCCTTCAGTTCGATTTCCTTGGCAACGGAGACACCGTCCTTGGTCACGGTCGGGGCGCCGAAGGAGCGCTCCAGCACGACGTTGCGGCCTTTCGGGCCCAGGGTCACCTTGACGGCGTTGGCCAGGGTGTTGATGCCAGCGACCATGCGCTCGCGGGCGGAATCGCCAAACTTGACTTCTTTAGCTGCCATTGTTTCTTACTCCAGATATTCGTTGAAGATTGTCAGCGCGGGACTCAGGCTTCGACAACGCCCATGATGTCTTCTTCGCGCATCACCAGCAGTTCTTCGCCGTCGACCTTGACGGTCTGGCCTGCGTACTTGCCGAACAGCACCTTCTCGCCGACCTTGACGGCCATCGGACGCACGTTGCCGTCCTCGAGAATCTTGCCGTTGCCGACGGCCAGGATTTCGCCCTGATCAGGCTTCTCGCCGGCGCTATCCGGAATCACGATGCCGCTGGCGGTCGTACGCTCGGCCTCCAGACGCTTGACGATCACACGATCATGCAAAGGACGAATCTTCATGTAGCAGTCTCCTAGTAGAGGTCTCGTTACCTGGCGATCCCGCGGGGGAATCGCCTGAATCGGGTCAGGACGGGGCGGCCGTTGTTAGCACTCTCCCCTGTCGAGTGCCAATAGTATGGGCGGGTGTTTGGCATTTCAAGGGCGCTGAAGCACTTTTTTTTCGAGGCCGCGCCAGCGGCGGGCAGGGCGAAAGATCTCGTCACACGGGCTCGGGCCACCGGCGGGGTCGTACGCGGGCGCCCTCCGGCCTTACGGCGGCCCTCACTGCCAGCCGTTGACCTGGCGCAGGGTTTCCCAGGCGATGGCATTCACGCCGACGCGCCCCAGTGTCGGCAACCCGCCCACCAGCAGGCGGTTCGCCAGATCGGGCGCCCCGGCACGCGCCAGGGCGCCGTAAGACAGGTCCGCGCCCCGTTCGACAAGGATGCCGTCTCCGCCCGGCTCGTCGCCGCAGTAGCGCGCATAGACCCCGTACATTCCAAGGCCACTCACCTCGAGCATCCGGAAGCCGGCTCGCTCGAACGCCTCGTAGCGGCCCGTCGCGCTGACCGACAGCGCCTCGGGATCCTGGATGGCGGGGATCTGCCAGATCCATGAGGTGACGGCGCCTGACGCGGCATCCCCGGCGCACGTGACGGCAGACAGGCCAATCATCGCGGTCAGCCCCAGGTCGGACCTACGCGTGGGCAACGGGTCCGGTGTCGGATAGGTCGCCAACAGGGACGCGATCGAAATGTCCCGACCCTAGGGGCCGGAGTGCCCCCAGGCGCTGTCGTCGAGATAGGTCACCCGGTGTCGCACCAGCGCCGCGCCTTCGGGGAAGCGCATCCCGGTCTCCTCCGCCGACCCGCCACCCGACAATGGCGGGTCCGTCAGGTAGCGCCCCACATCCTGCCCGGCGAGATCAATACGCTCGAAGCACAGGCCAACCCGCACACCCGAGTGATCGAAGGTCAGCACGCCATCTCCGTCGGCGCCCACGGAGAAGCCGCCGAGGCGACCCAGCACCGGGACATCGCGCCACTGGCCGGCGGCAGACCCACGGGAAGGGCCAGACTGGCCAACTGCCATGATGCGGGAGCCTCTGGCCAGTGAAGTCGTGCATTCATGACATGCGCCCTGCAGACATGCGCCGCTCATACGCCTTTGCCATCATCACGAGGACCCGGCCGTCTTGCCAGGGCAGCCGGCGCTGCTATCCTCCGGGTTGCCTCATGTGACTCAGACGCGTGCCCGAGACCGCCCTGCCCCACGCCTTCCGGCAGGTGTCTGAAGCCGCCGCCAGGCTGGGTGAAGGCGGCTTGCGGCTCGCCTGCCGGGCGTATCGGATCGACGAATCGACCCGCCTGGCCCTGAAAACCGAGGTGGGGCCACTGCCGTCAACGCTGAGGCAGGCAGTGCACAAGCGCCAGGTCGAGTATCTCGCCGGCCGTGCCTGCGCCGTCCGGGCCGGCCGCGAACTCCTGGGCGTCACCCGGTCCGGACCGTCTACCGGCCTGGCCAGATGGCTTGCGGGGCTCGATCACCCATGGGGGCGGGGTGGCGGCGGTCGTCGGGCGTGCCGCCGTATGGTCCGGCGTCGGCACGGATGTGGAGCCCTGGCTCGCGCCCGCGCAAGCCGACCGACTGGCCGGCCGCATCGCGGAGGCTTCGGAACTGTCGAGCCTCCGGACCTCGGGCCCGAGCCCGGCGCAGGCCGCCACGGTTGCCTTTTCCGCAATGGAGGCCTGCTTCAAGGCGATCTATCCCATGGTGCGGCGCTTTTTCGACTGCCGCGACGTGCGCCTGTCGACGAACTACGGGCAAACAGGCCCGCTCGTTGCGACACGGCTCACGGCTCTGGGCGGGGGCTGGTCCGCCGGGCGCCAGGTGACGATCCGGTACGGGATCCTGGCGGGGCAGCCATGTGCTCAGCGTGTGCGCAATCCCCGCCGAACTCGGGCGGTCCGCAGACATCAACGCTTGAAGTAGGACCCGAGCCCCGGTTGGTCGGGCGTCCCCGCCAGCGCCAGGAAGCCCCGGGCATCGCGGTCGCCGGCCTCCGCGGCCCTGCGCAACCATGCCCGTCCGGCCGCCTCGTCGCGCGGAACACCATAGCCGAAGTAAAGACAGAGACCGTAGTAGAACATTCCGTTGGATCGATAGGCCTCGCGATCGGACAGGGCCACCTGCCTGAACAGGGACGCCGCCTTGGCGGGATCCCTGGGCAGCCCCCCCAATCCCAGCTCGTAGTAGTGCGCGAGCGAGATGGCGCTGAAATTGTCGCCATGGCTCGCGCAATCCGCGTAGACGTAGAGGGCGCTCTCGTGGTCGCCGGAGCTCTCGGCGACGTGACCCACCATGCAGCGCATCGGATGGCGCGGGTTCTCTTCGTAGAAGGTGCGGTAGTGCAGGTCCGAGCGGACCGAATCGTCTCCCACCACCTCGGCATCCCGCCCCGGCTCGGCACGCGTCACCATGCGCAGCGGCGGTGGCGCCTCCGGCGGTGGCTCGACCGACTCGTCGGACTGGGGTGGCGGCTCGGGTTGCGCCTCGAGTAGCCTGGCCTGGAGCACCACCGCGGGCTCGGGCAGCCGAGCGCCGCGGGGCCACGCCAGTACGGCGGCATGCAGCGCCACGGAAAGGGCAAACGCCAGCACCGCGGACCGGTCGAAACCGAGCCGCGGCGCCGGATACGGAAGGGCCATGCTCACCGGGGAGGACGTCTAGCGGCGGGCCTCACCCAGCGCGGCGCGTAGCCCGTCGAAGCCGGCCTGATAGATGCCACTGACGATCTCACGTGCCTTGTCGTCCGACACGTCCCCGGCGGCCGGATCGCGGCCGAACGCACTGCGCCAGAAGACGACGCTGCCGGAGCCGGACGGCGCAACCGCCAGCGTCGACACATAGCCGGTCACGGGCAACGGCGACTCGGCGATGCGGTAGGTCATGCTGTGAGCCGACCCGTCGTAGGACAGCAGTTCCTCGACAATGACCGCGCCGTCCTTGGTCTTGATCGAGCGCACGGCGCCCTTGGCGTTGTCCTTGCCCTTGATGATGTCGGTGCTCGCCACCGCCGGGTGCCAGCCGGGCAACCCGGAGAACTTGCCGAGCAGGGCCCAGACGGCGGCCGGGCTGGCCTTCAGCGTCGCGCTCTCGCTGACGGTGAGGTCCGCCGCGCCGGCCGATGCGGACAGAACGAGGGCGCCCATCGCAAGCGCGCCGCGTCCAAGACGGGCAAACGGTGATGCATTCATGTGGTTGTCTCCTGTGAGTTGTCGGGACGGGCCCGCAGGCCCATCCGGTTGGGGATGTCAGCGCAGGACGTCGGATGCCGCAGCCTCGGCCACCAGACCAACGGTTGCCGCCCGGATCGCCGCGACATAGCCGTCGTGGTCGCCATAGCGCTCCTCGAGCGAGGGGCGCGGATCACCGCTGGCGAGCCGATCGACCGCGGTGGCAGGGAACGGCAGGAAGCTGCCGGACAGGCCGCAGAGGTCGCCGACGCCATAGCCCTCGCGATGCATGTTCCAGCCCGCGTAGGTGCCCAGCGGGGCCTGCAGGTTGGCTGAGCGGATGCCTGCGCGTTCGTTGCCGTCGGAGTGGACCGCCGGCACCAGGAGTCGCGACTCGTGGCGGCCGACACGCGGCCTGCCGATCATCACGCCGCTTTCGTCGTCCTCGTCGACCTTCGGACCGAACCAAAGGCGCCGGTGCTCGTTCTCACCCGGCACCCAGTCGGCGCCAGGAATCGCGGGCCACATGGCAGCCAGTTCAGCCGAGGCCTGCAACCCGCCCTCCCCGACTCGTGGAAACCGGTCGGACGGCGACGCCGCCTTTGCAGCCACCCAGCGCTCGTGGGCGAGCGGCAGGGCACGCTGTCCCTCGCGGCAGGCGAAGACGCTGCTCGGGCAAAGGCAGTCGGCAGCGTGGCCCCCGACCGGCACGTGCTGCACACGGGCGAAGGGATAGACGCACACTTGGTCTCCAGTCTCTTGCTCTTGTCATCGCAGTCTCTGTTGAGGTTGAGGGGCGGAGGCGACGATGTCCGGGCGTTCGCCAGCCGCACCGCGCGAACCACAGCGCGGCGCCAGTCAGCGACCACAACGAGGCAATCTGGCAACTTGCGTGCCCGGCGCGGGATCGATTCGGGTCGTCGGCCAGTTTGGACTTGCAGGGCACAAGAATGATACCGATGCCATTACAAACGCATTGGCAGGGGGCGTCGTGCCACGTGGCGAAGCAGTTGCTCCGTTACGCCACAGACATGTGGCCACAACCAAGACATCGGCATGGGCACTCGCCAGAGATGGCTGTCTGGCCGAATCCAGGCCACGCATGGCAGCTGGCAGAGCGCCGTGGCGGACCGCTGCGGGTGGGCCGTGCGTCGTGGTTCATCGGGCTCCGACGCGCACCGACCCGGCCACAGCCTGGGACCCACGTGACGCTGACGAACTCAGGCGACGCTGCCGCCAGGCAATGGCTGGCGGCGCTGCTCGCCCAGGGCTCCGGCCTGCCCGTCGAGGACCTCCCGAGCAGCTGCGGCTTCGATGGCCTCGCCCTTGATTCGCTGTCGATCAAGGACTTCACCCCGCACCTCTCCCAGACCATCCCCGGTTTGCCGCGCAGCCTGCTGTTCGACTGCCGTCATTTGGACGACCGGCAAGCCGACCTGACACGGGCTCACGGCGCCGCCCTGGCTCCAGCGCCAAGCGCATCGCCGGAGGTCGGGCGTTCCACCGAGCCTGAACAGGACGCCAGCGCTGTCGATTGGCCCGCGCTCGACCCGTGGTTCTTGCGGCACACGGAGCCACCGCGGGCGACCACCGGCCCCACGTCCGGCCCGGGTCGGCCCGACACCGCCGCCATCGTCGGACACGCCTGTCGCTACCCCGAGGCTGAGCGCGTGAGCCACCGGGGGCACGATTTCAGCCCCCGGAAGGCAGTACGCACCCGCCCACGCTTGGAGCGGAGAGACCACAATAGGCGCAAGGAAGGCTCAGGTCGCGCGATCCTCCCACTCGCGGGAGGCGAACATGCCATCGAGTGGCGTGTGAAAGAGGTGGTTGGTGTAATTGCTGAGGACCTTCACCGCAATCGCGTGGACCACGCCCAGGATGTGGCGCTCCTCGAAGCCTGCCGCCACAAAGGCAGCCACGTCGGCCCGCCCGGGTAGCCCCCGGCTTCTCGCCATCACTGCCGTGAAGGTGGCCAGTGCCTGAAGGCGGGCATCCGGCAGCGGACGCCGGTCGCGAATCGCGTTCGTCACTTCGGGCGGCACGCCAGACAGGGTGTCGGCCAGGACACTATGGGCTGACACGCAGTACTCGCAACCGTTCTCCCGACTGATGACGAGAAACACGACCTCCTGCTCGACCGGGCTGAATCCGGCGCCCTCCCGGAAGGCCGCATAGCCCGCCAGGTAGGTTTCGAGGAGCCCCGGAAAGTGCGCCATGTTGGCGTACATGTTGGGCACGAAGCCGATCTGCGCCCGGGCCCGCTCCAGCACTTCGCGCGCGGCCCCTTCGGCAGAAGCCAGCCGCACTGGCGGAAGCTGCATCCTGTACTCGCTTTTCATCGTCTCTCTCCCGGTGCGTGGGTCATGACGTTGCAGTCGCCTTGTCGCGCAGGAGATCCAGCGTGACCGCCTGCCCCCCCACCCCCCACGCACCGCTCGGCACGTCTTCGACCACGACCCAGGTGATGTCGCGCAAGCCCTCCCCTTCGACCGACACGACGGCGTCGGTGACCCGGGCAATCAGCTCCCGCTTCTGCTCTCCGTCGAGGTATCCCGCGATCCCCTTGATCTGAACCAGTGGCATGTTGTTTCTCCATTGCTATGACCCACATACGGACCGATCGGTCCATTAAAGTCAAAAAAAATCAGTCGAGCGCCTTGAGGGCGACATCGACAACTTGTGCCACCACATCGGGTGGCGTCCCCGCTTTGACCATGGCCTTGAGACCGGCAATGGTCGTCAGCAGATAGTTTGCCAGGGCCGAGACTTCGGCCTCCGGCGCAATGTCTCCGGCGGCCTGTGCCCGCCGGATTGCCTCGCTCAGGACCTCGCGCAGTGCCGCCGTGCCCTCGGTGACAAGCGCACCGACACCCGGGTCCCGGCCGGCGAACTCCGTCGCCGTGTTCATCAGGAGACAGCCCTTCGACGGCCGGCCACACGCGGCCTCGTCGACGTGGGCGGCGAGGACCTCGCGGATGAAAGCACGGCCGCTGGCGGATCGCTCTAGCTGCCGCGACATGGCACCCACCTGGCGGTTCCGAAAGCGCACCAGACAGCGCTCGAAGAGCTCGTGCTTGCTGCCAAAGGCTTGGTAGAAGCTGCTCTTCGACAGCCCCATTGCATCCAGTAGATCGCGCAGCGAAGTCGCTTCGAAGCCTTTCTGCCAGAACACATCCAGCGCGGCTTCAAGCGCCAAGGCAGGGTCGAATTCGAGGGGGCGTCCGAGGCTCATGAATCCATTATGGACCTTTCGGTCCTCAAGTCAAGCAGCTTACCGTCGATGCTCGGGCATCCGGCACGCAGGTTCGCGCGCCGCACCGGTGATCGCGGTATGCTGATGCGGTTGCCGATGCTCCCGAGGATCCCACCCATGCCCACGCTCGTCGCAGCCCTCCTGTCCGCCGGCCTCGTGTTGGCCGCCAGCCCGGCGCTCGCCGAAAGCTATGTCATCGACGGCCGCCACTCGCGCCCGGTTTTCGCGGTCAGCCACCTGGGATTCTCGACCCAGTTTGGCCGGTTCAACGATGTCCGCGGTCGAATCGAGCTCGACCGGGAAGCCGGCACGGGCGCCGTGGACATCACGATCGAGGCGGCATCGATCGACATGGGTGCGGATGATTGGGACGAGCACATGCGCGGGCCGGACTTTTTCCATGTGGCCGAGTTCCCGACGCTCATCTATCGCTCGGAATCGATCGACTTCGAGGCCGGCGTTCCGGTGCGAATCCATGGCCGGCTCGCGCTCCTCGGACAGTTGCGCGAGGTTCCCATCGCGGTCGAGCGCTTTCATTGCGGCCTGGAAGTGAGCACCAAGCGTCAGAAGTGCGGCGCCGATGTCAGCCTGACGGTCAAGCGTTCCGAGTTCGGTATGACCAAGTACCTGCCTTTCGTTCCGGACGACATCCGCGTCTCGATGCCGATCGAGGCCTATCCCGCCCAGTGAGCCGGCCTGCGCGATAGGACCCGAGTCCGGTAATCAGCGGAGCGGTGGCCGGAAGAGGGCGAAGGCCATGATCGCGGGCGCGACCGCCTCGAGCGACTCCTCCAGCGACCAGAAACTGCGGGCCAAGGGCTGGGCCAGACTGCCCCAGCCCCCCACCCAGTCCTGCGCCGACTCGAAGAGCTGGCTGACGACCAGAACGGTCCCGCCCACGATCAGGCGTCGCAAGGTTCTCCGGTCAAGCTCGCCACGTCCGCGAAGGCTGCGCAGCGTGCCGTAGGCAGCCTCCGCCAAGGCCCAGACCGTCGCGCACAACGACAGGCCGAGCGCGACCCGCCATGCCAGCGGCGCGCCAGTCTCGCCAAGGTAGAAGGCCGAGCGCAGCGCCTGTTTACCGCCTCCCGGCAGCCCCGACAGTGCGTCCGACTCACGGAGTGCCAGCACAAGGAAGACCACCGCGTAGGCAAGCATCAAGCGACTGGGCGGAAACCGCCGCAAGAGCGCCACCAGGGCCGCTCCGACCCAGAGCACCACGGCAAGGTTCTCGATCAGCCCGTCTTCGAGCAGCAGCAAGCGTACGGTGCCCGTCGAAACGAAATGGGGCCAGGCGGCCAAGCCGAGAATCGCCACGACGCCAAGCAGGATCCGCGCTCTGATCATCCCGTGAAGCCAACCCGACGGTTAGCGCGCCTCCGCTGAAAACGTGTCACAGGCACCGAAATCGCCCGACGCCAGGCCTGTCCGGAACCAGTGGACGCGCTGCGCCGAACTCCCGTGCGTAAAGCTGTCGGGCACGGCGAAGCCGCGCGCCTGCTTCTGCAGCCGATCGTCGCCGATCGCCGTCGCTGCGGCCAGCGCCTCCTCCACATCTCCAGTCTCCAGGACGTTCCTGGCACGGTCGGCATGATGCGCCCAGATTCCCGCGAGACAGTCCGCCTGCAACTCCAGGCGAACCGACAACTGGTTCCCCTCACGCTCGGAGACCCGCTGCCGCAACGCCTGAACCTTGGTGGAGATGCCCAGCAGATTCTGGACATGGTGGCCGATCTCATGCGCGATGACGTAGGCCTGGGCGAAGTCTCCTGGCGCGCGATAGCGCTCGCGGAGGTCGTCATAGAAGCCCAGGTCGATGTAGACCTTCTGGTCGCGCGGGCAATAGAACGGCCCCATGGCATCCTGGCCGACGCCGCAAGCCGTCTGGGTCGCCCCGGTGAACAGCACCAGCTTCGGCTCCACGTAACGGCGCCCACCTGCCTGAAAGAGGGCATGCCAGGTCTTCTCCGTGTCGGCGAGCACCATCGAGACGAACCGCGCGAGCGCATCCTCTCCTGCGGGCCGGGGTCCCGCGGGGGCCGACTGGCCGGCCGGCGGGGGTGCCATACCGGCATTGTTGAGCACAATCGAAGGATCGACGCCGAAGTACATGGCGATCAGCGCGATGACGATGGTGCCGATGCCAATACCGCCCGCCCGCCGGCCACGTCCGGAACGGCCGCCCATGCGGCTGCCCCGCCGATCCTCGATATTGCGACTCTGCTCCTGATTGTCGAAGCGCATGTCTGCCCCCCCGCCGGTGGGATGTTGTGCCTTTCTGTCCGGATATGCGTGGCCCGGGGCGCTGACGCGCCACACCCGGGCCGGGCGCTTATTGTGTCACAGGCATGCTGCGTCGACCGGGTACGGAGCGAGCGAAATCCGCCAACATCTGCTAAACATTAAGACTGTGGGTTTGCTCATGGCCTTGTCGGTCGCGGGGCCTGATCGGGGCAAGCCGGGGCGGCGCATCCACAGCCGCCGAACGGAGCAGCGGAGAGGAGATTCCCGGCATCGGAAAGGGGTCCCCTCTCCATGCAGCCAGGGTGGTGCGCACCACCCGTTCATTCTTCACGAAGCTCCTCATTGCCGCGCCGCGAGCGCGGCATTTTTTTGCCCTCAGGGCGCGAGGAGGCTGCGCAGATAGCGCACGGGAATGGCATAGGTGATGCCGGACGGATCGGAGAGTACGTTCTCCTTGGTACTCTTCACGAAGACCATGTTGATGATGCCGACCACTACGCCGCGCTCCGCATCGTAGAGCGGGCTACCGCTGTTTCCGGGATAGGCCGTCGCGTCGAGTTGATAGACACGAAACGGCTCGGAGAGACTGCGCACCATTCTTGGATCGAGCCGCTGCGCGTTGCCCTGCGGGATGCTGATCGGAGTCCAGGCCGACACGATACCGCGGTGGGTGACCGGGGCGAGACCGAGCGCGCTGCCGATCGGAAAGCCGGTAAAGGCGACCTCACTGCCTTCCGGCAGCGCTTCGTCACCGGCCAGTTCGAGGGGCGGCAACGGCGCCCCTTCGAACCGCAGCACGGCCAGATCGTGGGCGTTGTCCTGCGCAACCCGCTCCGCAACGCGAATCTGCCCCTTGCCATCGCCAGCCGGCAGGGCAACCACCAGGCGCTCGAACTGTTCGGCATCGAGCATGACCGGCACCGCATGCGAATTGGTGACCGCGGTATTGCCGTCCCTCACCACGAATCCGGTGGCCAGGAACTTGAAGGCCGGGCTTCGGGTGCGCTGGTAGGTTCCCACCGCGACGACCGAAGGCTTGACGCGCGCAATGGTGTCGGCCAGCCGGCCTTCCGCGCGCGCCGGCAGCGAGAGCGCCGCAAGCAGCGCCAGCCCTCCCCATAACGCCTGCCGCCGCGTCACCGGCCCGGTCCGGGTGTCACAGGCGCCACACCTGCACACCCTTCTCTTCGAGCGCCTTGCGATCGAAGGCCGACTTCACGTCGGTGAAGACGCCTCCCTCGCGCAGGCGCGACAACAGCGCATCGACGCCCATGTCGAGATATGCCTTGTGCGCCACGGCGGCAACGATGGCATCGCACGCCGGCAGGGCGGCCCAGTCGGTCAGGGACACGCCATATTCATGCACGGCCTCGTCCGCTTCAGCGACCGGATCATGCACGAGGACCTCGCATCCGAAGCTCTCCAGCTCGCGGATCACGTCGATCACCTTGCTGTTCCTCAGGTCGGGGCAGTTCTCCTTGAACGTCAGGCCCAGCACGGCCACCTTCGAACCCTTGATGCCGCAACCCGCCTGGATCATCGACTTGATGGTCTGCTCCGCCACATGCTTGCCCATGCCGTCGTTGATGCGACGGCCCGCCAGAATGACCTGCGGGTGATAACCCAGCATGTCGGCCTTGTAAGTCAGGTAGTAGGGATCGACGCCAATGCAGTGCCCGCCCACAAGACCCGGCCGGAAGGGCAGGAAGTTCCACTTGGTGCCTGCCGCTTCCAGGACCTCAAGTGTATCGATCCCGATCTTGTGGAAGATCAGGGACAACTCGTTCATCAGGGCGATATTCAGGTCACGCTGGGTGTTCTCGATCACCTTCGCAGCCTCGGCCACCTTGATCGAACTGGCGGGATAGACACCGGCCGTGATGACGGCGCCGTACATGCGGCGCACCGTCTCGAGGGTTTCCGGCGTGTCGCCGGAGACCACCTTCACGATCTTGGTGACGGTCCGCTCCTTGTCGCCCGGATTGATCCGTTCGGGCGAATACCCGACAAAGAAGCCTTCTTTCCAGCGCAGGCCCGAGTGACGCTCGATGATCGGGATGCAGACCTCCTCCGTTGCACCGGGATAGACGGTTGACTCGAAGACCACGACGGCCCCCGGCTTGAGATGGCGCCCGACCGTCTCCGAACTCTTGACGAGCGGTGTGAGATCCGGCTGATGGGCGTCGTCAACCGGGGTCGGCACGGCCACGACGATGAAGTCGGCCTCGGCGATCGCCGCCGGGTCCGTATGGCAGCTCAGCTGCGTAGCTGCCCGGAGATCCTCGCTCGACACCTCGCCGGTGGGATCGATGCAATCCCGATACGCCTTGACCTTTGCCTCGGACAGGTCGAATCCGATCGTCTTGAACTTCTTTCCGAACTCGACGGCCAACGGCAGCCCGACGTAGCCCAGTCCGATGACAGCAACGGTAGTCACATGACACCTCGAATGAATTGACTAAGAAAAAACACGACTAAAAGCCCGCGCGGATGCGCTCGACCTCGGCCGGCAACCGGGCATCCGCTGGATGCGCCGCGAGCAGGCGCTGCAATACGCCGTCTGCCTTCGTCGTGTCGCCGGCGGCTGCATAGACACGGGCCAGATTGAGGCCGATGGGCAGCGAACCCGGCGCCCCCGCCGCAGCCTTCTCTAGCAGGCGGACCGCCTCCGGATGGTTGCCCTTGCCGGACTGGATCATCCCGGCCGTATCGAGAATCGCGGGGTTTTCGGGCGCAAGCTTGAGCGCCTTCTCCACGAAGCCCACCGCAGACGGGTCATTCATCTGGCTTGCGGTCCAGGCCAGATTGTTAAGGATCAACGGATTGTCGGGGGCAAAATCCGACATGGCCTTGTACGCCTTGAACGCTGCCGGAAAGTCCTTCGCAACCATGTATCGTTCCGCGAGATAGCCACGGGCCACGAGATCCCGCGGATACTTGGCGATCCAGTCGGACATCAACTTGGCCGCGCCCTTCTCATCACCCGATGCCGTCAGGGCAACATGCAGGGCGAGAACCGTCTTCGTCTCGGGTCGCATTGCCAGTGACTTCCGGAGCGAGTTGATCGCCGCCTTCCAGTCGGACTGGCGCACGGCAACGTCCGCCACCAGGAGATGGCCCATGGCGTTGTCGGGATGCGACGCCTGCCATTCGCGGCTGAAATCGGCGGCCTTGCGATAGTCCCGCTGCTCGATCAGGTGCGCGACGAGACTGCTCGCGGGCTCCAGGGCGTCAGGAAACTGGCGGACCGCCTTTCTTAACGTCTGTTCCGCGTTGCCGGCGCTGCCAGCCTGCTTCTGGGCCGCAGCCAACAGTAGCAACGGACGCGGCTGCCCGGGTTGCAGGGCGACGAGGCGGCCGTAGGTCGACACGGCCTGCTCGGCGTTGCCAGCCGCAAGCTGGGTCGCCGCCAACATGCCGACGACCCTCGGATCGTCGGGATTGGTCGCCTGCGCAGACTGAGCCACTTCAAGCGCCTCTTTCACGCCGCCCCGCTTGGCGAGGATCGAAACCAGCGCCATCTTGAGCCCAGACGACTCCGGCGCCGCTTCGACCCCGGCACGCACGGCCTGTTCGACGGCATCGGCGGATGATCCCGTTTTCGACAGCAGATCGATCCGGGCAAGATGGGCGCTGGCATTCTTCGGATCCCGCTTTACCGTCTCCGCCAGCCGGGCATTGGCCTCGTCCGGCTTGCCCGCGGCAAGATCCATCCGCGCGAGGTTGATCGCCGCCGGCAGGTAGTTCGGAGCCAGGGTCAACGCGGCCTCGAAGGCGAGCCTCGCCTCGTCGGAACGCCCTGCGGCAAGCAAGGCACCCCCTCGCAGATTGGCCCCGAGAGGATTCTTCGGCTGCTTGGCGACAATCTGATCGGCCGCCGCCAGCGCCTCGGCGTGCTTGCCTTGCTTCATGCGCGCCATGGCCAGCGCCACATCGGCCTGGACCCCGTCGGTATCGAGGCGGGATGCCTGCTCAAGGTCCGCGAAGGCCTCTTCGGATGCCCCCGCACCCAATCGGCTGACGCCAAGCCGCACGCGTGCGGCCGGATCCTCGGGACGCTGGGAGACCGCCCGCTCGAAATCGTCGGCGGCGCCGCTGAAGTCTCCGAGTGCCAACTTGGCCTGCCCGGCCAGCATCTGGACCATGTTGTCGTCCGGCGAACTGGCCAGCAGCGGGCTGATCATATCGAGCGCCTTCTCGGGATCCCGGGCCATCAGGTGGGCAGTCGCTGCCAGCCGACGCGCCAACGCGTTCTTCGGATCGACGCTGAGGACGACACCCAGTTGCTGCAGCGCCTGATTGTAGTCCTCCCGCTTCAGGTAGACCGCGCCAGCCAGAAGACGGGCGGCCGCGAAGTCCGGGACGGCGCCGACGACCTTGTTGATGCTCGCCGCCGCCACTTCGAACTTGCCGTCGAGGAAGTCGATGTAGGCTTGCAGGTAGAGCGCATAGACCTGACGTCCCCCCGTCGCCTGCTTCATCTGCGCCAGGGCCTGCCGGGCATCGGCGAGTTGCCCCTCCTTCAGCAGCAGGGAGATCAAGCGGAAGTGGTGGGTCGGCTGCCGCGGATCGACCTGGATGAGCGCCCGGTACTGGGCGATGGCGTCCTGCGTCCGCCCCTCCGCCATGTCGAGGGCGGCAATCAACTCACGTCCCTCGGGCAAATCGGGATGCGCCGCCACGACCGCATCCGCCATGCGCCGGGCCTCGGCCAGCTTGCCGCCGCGTGCTTCGAGCCGGGCCAGGCCCAGCCGCGCCCGCGGATTCTCGCCGTCGATTGCCAACGCGGCATCGTAGGCAGCCTTGCCCTCGTCCGACTGACCCTGCTGGAGCAGCGCGTCGCCGCGCACGGCCTGGAGTTCGGCATTCGCCGCCGGCGCCTCGAGCCGGGTGGCGGAGAACTTTTCGAGCAGCGCCGCCGTGTCGCCGGCCTTCAGCATGGCGAGAGCCAGCGGTGGTACGACCTGCTCGTCGGGATAGCCGGCGCTTCGTGCCAGCGCAAACTCCTTGGCGGCGGTCGCGTTGTCCCCGGTGTCTGCGCTCAGCCGCCCGAGCAGGAATCTCGCCTCGGCGTTGTCCGGCTGGCTCTGGAGCGCGTTCTTCAACTGGATGACGGCGGCAGGACGGTCTCCTGCATCGATATAGGCGCGCGCCGAAGCCACCATCTGCTCCGGCGAATCACCGCAGGCCGACAGCAGGACCGTGCCGAGTAGGGCAACCAGCGTGCGACGGGCCTGCGTCCGAAGCGGACGACGTCCGATAGTGATCTGTTTCATGCTTCCTTCCGGATACCGAATCGGTTCATCAGGTCGTAGAGGGTCGGGCGACTGACGCCAAGCACCTCCGACGCCCGGGCAACATTGCCATTGGTTCGAGCCAGCACGCGCACGACGGCCGCTCGTTCAGCCTCCTCGCGTACCTGACGCAGGTTGAGCGTGTTCAGGTCGTCTTCCACCGGCTCGAAGCCCAGGTCGTCCGCGCCGATCCGATTGCCGTCGGCCATCACGACCGCGCGCTTGATGCAGTTTTCAAGTTCGCGGACGTTTCCCGGCCACCGGTGGGCCTCGATTGCCGCAAGCGCATCCTCGCCCAGGTGCAGACTGCCTCGGCCGTTCTCGGTGGCAAAGCGCTTGACGAGCGAGTGGGCAATGAGGCTGGCATCTCCCTCGCGCTCGCGCAGGGGCGGAATGTCGATGACGATCTCGGCCAGGCGATAGAACAGGTCCTCACGGAACAGGCCTTCCGAGATCAGACCCTTGAGATCCTGGTGCGTCGCGCACACGATCCGGACATCCACGGGAATCTCCTCGCGCCCGCCGATACGCTCGATGACGCGCTCCTGCAGAAAGCGCAGCAGCTTGGATTGCAGAGGCATCGGCAGGTCGCCGATTTCATCGAGAAAGAGCGTGCCCTTGTTGGCCACCTCGATCTTGCCCAGGGTCTGCTTGACGGCACCCGTGAAGGCGCCCTTCTCGTAGCCGAACAGTTCGCTTTCCAGCAGTGTGTCCGGAATGGCCGCGCAATTGATCGCGACGAATCGCTGCTTGCTTCTTGGCGACAGGTTATGGATGGCTCGGGCCAGGACCTCCTTGCCGGTCCCGCTCTCACCGAGCAACATGGTTGTGACACTGGCGGAGGCGACCTTCTCTACGGTCCGGCAGAGCTTCAACACGGCGGCATCGCGGGTCAGGAAACCGTCGAGGGGCGACCCCTGACCCACCTGAAGCCGCAGATTCTCCTGCTGCAGGTCATGGAGACGATACGCACGGTCGATCGCAAGCCCCAGCAGGTCGGGTTCGAACGGCTTCGCAAAGAAATCGTAGGCCCCCATGCCGACCGCCCGAACGGCATTCTCCCGGTCATGCTGCCCCGTCAGCACGATCACTTTCGTGGTCGGCTGCAACTGGAGGATCTCGGCCAGCAGGCGGAAGCCCTCGCTGACGCCGTCCGGGTCGGGAGGCAGGCCAAGGTCCATGGTGACAACGGCGGGCTCATGGCGTCTCAACAGGGTGATCGCGGTTTCCCGGTCAGCCGCGGGCAGCACCTCATAACCGTCGAAGGCCCATTTCATCTGCTTCGACAGCGCCGGATCGTCCTCGACGATCAGCAGGGGCCTTCTCTTTTCCTGACTACGTTCCAAGATTCATCCTGTCTGGTTGCCGTCCGGCGAACTTTCGTCCGACGCGCAAGCGGGGAGTCTCAACCGCATCCGGGTGCCGACACCAGGTTCGCTCTCGACATCGATGGAGCCGCCGATTTCCTTGACATACTGCCGGCTTTCGTAGGCGCCTATCCCCATGCCACTGGCCTTCGTGGAACGGAAGGGCTTGAACAGTTCATCGCGCACGAACTCCGGGGACATCCCTGTCCCGTTGTCGCTGACGACAACCTCGGCAAGCCCGACCCCGGCAGCGCGCACGCATATTTCCACCTTACCGTCCTCCGCCGCGGCGTCCATTGCATTTTGCACGATATGGCCGAGAATCCGCTCCAGTCGCTCGGCATGCGCCAGAACGGACACGGGCGCCCGCTCGACAATTTGCGGCGCAGGTCGCTGACCGGCCTTGGCATCCACGACGCGACTCACCATGACAGACAGGTCGATGGGTTTGCGGGGGTCGATGGAGGTCTTCTCCATCAATTGCTTCATCAGGGCGCGCATCCGCCCCTCGACATGCGCCACGGTTTCCAGCATGTCGGCCTGGAACTCGGGATTGTCCCGATGGCGCTCGGCGTTTCTGAGCAGCAGCGAGAGCTGGGCGACGAGGTTCTTGAGGTCATGCACAACGAACGCCGACATCCGGTTGAACGCGTCGAACTTCTTCGCCTCGAGCAGGGCTTCCTGCGCCTGCAGCTGGGCCAGGTAGCTGGCGGCCTGCTGCTGGGCCGTCTTGAGCAGATCGAGCACCTCCCAGTCGACCTCGACCGGTGTCCGGGGCGACAGCAGCACGACGAAGCCCACGAGCGAGGTACCGCTGAGCAATGGCACAACCAGCCAGGCGCCATCCAGCTTCGACAGCCACTCGGGCAGCTCCAGGCTCTCGTAAATGGCGCGCCGGGAGCGAAACTCCGCGAGGTTGACGATCCAGCCCCGCTGCGCGAGAAACGAGGCAAACGGCCCATCGACCGGCTCGGCGGCCGCGCTCTCGGGCATGTTCAGTCGCGAGCGAAACACCAGCTCACCCGACCCATCGGCCAGCCAGATCCCGCCTCCCGGACTCTCGACCAGCCGCGCCAGCGCATTGATGACAGCCTCTTCCGGCGTCCGGCCGTCGCTGCTCTCCGACAAGGCGCGGGTAAAGCCCAGCCATTCACTGCGGTAGTCGTACTTGTAGGCGAACAGGTGCTTGGACAACCAGACTCGGAATCGCGCCCGGAGCGCGCCCGAGACCGCGACGACCAGCAGGCCAAGGAGGCCCGCAAAGACGATCGCCACCTGGAAGGCCCGCCCCCAGTCACCGCCGAAAAACCGCAGGTAGTAACCCGCTCCGGCCACCAGCAGGAGGTAGGCGCCGGACGCGATCAGCGCGGTCGTATGAAAGACCGCCTGACGCGAAATACTGATGCGAACCTTCCAGCCCGGGTTCCTGGCGACCGTCAGCGCAATCAGCGGCAGGACCAGGGAGTGCGCGAAGCCCCGTGCGGCCCACACGGCCCCATCCAGGTGCTGGAAGAGCAGGCCTTCGGCGTACAGATAGACATCGAACGCGAAGGCCGCAACCAGTCCGAGCGACATGGGCTTGAAACCCCAGCGCCCGTCGGCAGGCAGGCTCCGGAAGAGCTGCTCGACCAGCACGAGACCCAGCACCGCCGCGAGCAGGCTGCCAAGAAACGCGCCACGCAGCGCGAACAGCGCCAGCCCAGGCCGATCCGCCGCGAATGCACCCTGCCCCAGGATCGCGATGAGGATGACCCCGACAGCACCGGCACAGGCCCACCCCAGGCTCCTTCGATCGCCGCCCAGCATGCCGAGCAGAGCCAGCAGGAAGGCAAACCACGCGCCAATCCTGAGCGCATCGAACCCGTTTGCAAGGAGAGGCAGCAAGAGGCCGTCGTCCCCGAGCGCCAGAAACGCGAGGCCGGCCCACAGGGCACCGAGCCCCACCGCCGCAAAGAGCAGGAGTCCTGGCCGCCCCCCTCGCCAGGCCAGCAACAGGTAGAGGCCGAAGAGCGCGTGAACGCAGGCAGCAAAGCCATACCCGGCGCGCGCGACATCCAGCAAGGCAAGACTGCCGATCAGTTCCGACATGGCCTCAGAAAATCAAAAAGGGTCCGGGCGACCCACCCGGACCCACATGGCAACGAGCGCAGCGGCGTCAGTGCGCGCCCTGCCCCGTCAGCACAACGTGCACCGTCTCGCACAGCACCAGGGAATCCAGAAACAGTGTGTGATTCTTGACGTAGTAGAGGTCGAACTGCAACTTCTGGAGCGCGTCATCGACCGACGCACCGTATTGGTACCGGACCTGAGCCCAACCGGTCAGCCCCGGCTTGACACAATGGCGGACCGCGTAGAAAGGAATCTCCGAAGTCAGTTGATCAACGAAGTAGGGACGCTCCGGGCGAGGACCCACCATGCTCATCTCGCCCTTCAGTACGTTGAACAACTGCGGCAGCTCATCGATCCGGGTGCGGCGCATGAAGCGGCCGACCCGCGTCACGCGGTCATCGTTCGACTGGGCCCATTTGGGCTTGCCATCCTTCTCTGCGTCGCGCCGCATGCTGCGGAACTTGATGACCCGGAAGCTGCGCCCGCCCTGGCCGACCCGCTCCTGGCTGTAGAAGATCGGTGCGCCATCCTCGAGCAGGATGGCGATCGCCGCGATGATCATGACCGGCAGCGCGAGAATCAGCAGGATGAGGGAAGCGACCAGATCGAAGGCGCGCTTGACGACCGTGCGGGCGAAGCCCTGGCGGAAACCTTCGCCGTAGATCAGCCAGCTCGCTTTCAGGGATTCGATACGGACCTGCCCCTGGACCCGCTCGTAGAAGCTGCTGAGGTCAAGGACCTTGACGCCGAGCAGTTTGCAGTCGAGCAATTCGCGCATCGGCAGAACGCCACCCCGGCGCTCCCGAACCGCGACGATGACTTCGTCGACCTGCTCGCGTCGAACGAACTCGACGAGCCGGCCGGAGTACTCGACGATACGGGAGGGGGAGACGCAACGCTCGCCATCCTGGGCCGTCGGAATGAACCCAACGACCGAAAGGGCGCGGGCTTCCGGTCCGGACAGCACACGCTCGACCAGCGCGGCGTCCTCGCCCGTACCAAGGACGAGAACCCGGCGGGCCATCAGTGCAGAGCGCTGCCCCCGGTTGGCGATGCCCCGGTTGAGCATGACGAAACCCAGCAGCAGCAC
This sequence comes from Rhodocyclaceae bacterium, assembly GCA_050303815.1. GTDB lineage: Bacteria > Pseudomonadota > Gammaproteobacteria > Burkholderiales > Rhodocyclaceae > Cognatazoarcus. The sequence continues at coordinate 46,761 of JBNLCM010000106.1, read as the reverse complement.
GGCCGTCAGCCCACCGGCCTCCGGCGCGAAGTGGCCCCAAGGCAGCACGCTGTAAACGCCGTAGGCCACCGGCATGCTGACCAGAACAGGCAGGGCGAGACGCCCGATCACGGTCCGCAGCGAGGCGTCGGCGAACGGTTTGTACAGGCCGAAGGCGCTATTGAGAACCATCATCGCCAGCGCGAACACCAGCGCCGAGGGCACTGCCATCCGCCAGTCGATCGCGGGCGACCCCTCAATTTGAAGGGAGAAGCCGATCAGCAGCCCCAAGGCGAGGATGATGGCGTCGATCAACAGATTGACGAGGCTCTGCGAAGAGATGTGGTGACTGAAGATCTTGAGCATTTTGAACCCGGCCGATTGGCCCTTCCCTATCGTGCGTCTTGCTGCGCCGTGTTGGCTGTCCGCCGCGCGCTGGGGGGACCGCCACCTTGGTGTCTCGTGCCGCGGAATGAACCTTACTCGCCACACTGGGACACAGGCGTTAAAGACATCACGACACATGCCAGTGGCACGCGGAAAGCACACCCTTCGTGACGCGTCCCTCGATCGACGGCAGTCGCCGCTTGCGCCGCCCGGATCAGCGACGACCGAGAAACTCGGCCAGATCGGCGGCCAGCAAGGCGATGGATCGAGCGGCCTGGGGGAACATCCTGCCGAGCGTGATAAAGCCATGAACCATGCCGTCGGCGGGATGATCCCTGACCTCGATGCCGACCGCCGCAAAGCGCCCGACCAGTTGCCGGCACTCGTCGACCAGGGGATCGCATTCGGCCGTCACCAGCGACAGCGGCGGCAGATCGTCGAAGCGCTCCGCCAGGATGGGGGATGCGCGCCAGTCCAGAGCGTCCCCCGGATGGGGCAGATAGCGTTCGAAGAACCATACGAGCGACTCCTCGTCGAGAAAATAGCCCTGCGCGTAGCGCTTCCTGGACTCGGTATCAGCGAAGATCTCGACGCACGGATAGATGAGCCCGAGGCCGCGTACGACGGACCATCCCTCGTCGCGCAGCCAAAGGGCCGCCGCCAGCGCCAGATTGCCCCCCGCACTGTCACCCGCGAGTGCGACCCGCCCCGGATCGGCGCCAATCTCGCCCGCGTGACGATGCAGCCAGCGGAAGGTGGCCAGGACATCCTCGAAGGCCGCCGGAAAGGGGTGCTCGGGTGCGAGCCGATAATCAATGGAGAGCACATTGACCGCGCTCGCATTGCACAACTCCCGGCACAGGACGTCGTGCGTATCGACGCTGCCGATGCACCACCCGCCACCATGCAGGAAGACGATGACGGGCAGCATGTCCGTCGGCGCAGCGCCGATCGGGCGGTAGGCCCTGGCAAGCACCACGCCATCGCCAGACCGGATCGGCACTTCCGTCACCGACGCCACGGCCGGCGTGTCCGGCTGGAAAGCCTCCTGCAGCTTGACCATGGAGCGCCGCGCCTGCTCCTCGTTCAGCTGGTGGAACTTGGGCGCACCGACACGGTAGGCCATGTCGAGGAGCGTGCGGGCACGGGGATCGAGGGGCATGGAGATCGGCGGCGGTATCGATGGACCGGCCGGCGTACAGCGCGCTATGATCCGCGGTTTCGCCCAACGGCCGGTATGGTGCCGGGAGAGGGACTCGAACCCTCACGCTGTTGCCAGCGGCGGATTTTGAATCCGCTGCGTCTACCGATTTCGCCACCCCGGCCCGGGAAGGCCGAGGATTATCACCTATCCGGGAAACCCCCTGCAAGCGCGAATGCATCTGACGCTCGACGACTTCGACTACACGCTGCCGGACGAGCTGATCGCCCAGGCGCCCCTGCCGGAGAGGGCGGCAAGCCGCCTCATGACGCTTAAGGACGGGCAACCGGTCGATCGGAACTTCACCGACCTGCCCGGACTGCTTCGCGAACGCGATCTGCTCGTCTTCAATGACACGCGCGTCCTCCACGCTCGGCTGCCAGGGGCCAAGTCGAGTGGCGGCCGCATCGAAGTCCTGATCGAGCGCCCGGTCGGCGAGCACGAGGCCCTGGCCCAGGTTCGCGCCAGCAAGTCGCCCAAGCCGGGCGCGGTGCTGCGTCTGGCGGACGCCTTCGAGGTGACCGTCGCGGGCCGCGTTGGCGAGTTCTTCCATCTGCGCTTCCCCGGCGATACGCCACTGCTCGACCTGCTCGAAACCCATGGTCAGCTGCCCCTGCCGCCCTACATCGACCGGGCTGCAGCCGACAGTGACGAGACCCGTTACCAGACCATCTATGCGCGCCACACAGGATCAGTGGCCGCGCCGACCGCCGGCCTGCATTTCGATGACACGACCCTGCAGCGGCTGCGCGAACGCGGTGTGGAATCGGCATTCCTGACCCTCCACGTGGGCGCCGGCACCTTCCAGCCGGTCCGTAGCCGGGACCTGTCCGAGCACCGGATGCACAGCGAACGCTACGTGCTGCCCGAAGAGACGATCGCGGCGATCGAGCGCACCCGTGCCCGCGGCGGCCGCGTCATCGCGGTCGGCACGACCAGCCTGCGCGCGCTCGAGGCGGCCGCCCAAGGGGGGATGCTCGTGGCGGGTAGTGGAGAGACGGACATCTTCATTACCCCCGGCTACCGTTTCCGAGTCGTCGAGGGGCTCATCACCAACTTCCACCTGCCCCGCTCGACCCTGCTCATGCTGGTGTCAGCCTTTGCCGGGCTGGCGCCGATCCGGCGCGCATACGCGCACGCGGTGGCCCACGGCTACCGTTTCTTCAGCTACGGCGATGCCATGTTCCTGACCCGCAAACCATGAACTTCGAGCTCCTCAGCCAAGACGGCGCAGCGCGTCGCGGCCGCCTGACCCTGTCCCACGGCGTGGTCGAGACCCCCGTCTTCATGCCGGTCGGCACCTACGGAACAGTCAAGGCCATGACCCCGACGGCACTTGACGAGATCGGCGCGCAGATCTGCCTGGGCAACACCTTTCACCTCTGGCTGCGCCCTGGCATGGACGTCATCGACGCGCACGGCGGCCTGCACGATTTCATGCAATGGCGGAAGCCGATCCTGACGGATTCCGGCGGCTTCCAGGTGTTCTCGCTCGGCGCCCTCCGCAAGATCTCGGAAGAAGGCGTGCGCTTTGCCTCTCCGATCGACGGCGCCCGCCTGTTCCTCACGCCGGAACTGTCGATGGAGATTCAAACCCGCCTCAACGCGGATGTCGTGATGATCTTCGATGAGTGCACCCCGTATCCGGCCAGCCACGAAGAAGCCGCTGAATCGATGCGCCTCTCGCTGCGCTGGGCCAGGCGCTCGCGTGACGAGTTCGATCGCCTCGACAACCAGAACGCCCTGTTCGGCATCGTCCAGGGCGGGATGCACGAAGCGCTGCGCGACGAATCCCTCGCCGGGCTCACCGACATCGGCTTCGATGGCTACGCGATCGGCGGCCTGTCCGTCGGCGAGCCCAAGGAAGACATGCGCCGGATCCTCGCCCATACCGCCCCGCGCCTGCCCGCCGGCCGGCCCCGCTACCTGATGGGTGTCGGCACGCCGGAGGACATCGTCGCCAGCGTGGCCGCCGGCATCGACATGTTCGACTGCGTCATGCCGACGCGCAATGCCCGCAACGGCTGGCTGTTCACACGGTTCGGCAACATCAAGATCAAGAACGCGATGCACCGCCATGACACGGGCCCGCTGGATTCCTCCTGCACGTGCTACACCTGCAGCCGGTTCTCGCGCGCCTACCTGCACCACCTCCACCGCACGGGAGAGATGCTCGGATCGATGCTCAACACGATCCACAACCTCCACTATTACCAGACGCTGCTGCGCGAGATCCGGGAGGCCATCGGCGCCGGGGGCTTCGAGGCGTTCCGGGCCGACTTCCACCGTCAAAGGGGCAGCGAGCCCTGAGTTTCCCCACAGTCCGCGGCGAAAATCGGCCAACTGTTATAATTCGCGGCTTGCGAATACCCATGTGGGAGTTTCAATCGTGCTGATTTCCAATGCCTACGCCCAGGCCGCCGAAGGCGCCGCTCAGGACCCTACCGGGGGCCTTGTCCAGTTGCTGCCGATGATCCTGATGTTTGTCGTCATCTGGTTCCTGATGATCCGACCCCAGATGAAGCGCGCCAAGGAACACAAGGCCATGGTCGAAGCGCTCGGCAAGGGCGATGAAGTGATTACCCAGGGCGGCATGGCCGGACGCATCATCGAGGTCGGCGATCAATTCGTCCGGGTCGAGATCGCCGACAAGGTGCAGATCCTGATCCAGCGCCAGGCCGTTGCCACGGTGCTGCCGAAGGGCACGCTGAAGGAAGCCTGAGCGCCGTCCGTCGCACGTCCCCGGGGCTCCGACGAGCCCCGCCCCCACCCCAACCTAGTCCGCGCAGCCCATGAACCGCTATCCCCTCTGGAAGAACCTGATGATCGGCATCGTGCTGATCGTCGGACTCATCTACACCTTGCCGAATTTCTATGGCGAGGTCCCCGCGGTCCAGGTGTCGAGCGGCAAGGCCACGCTCAAGCTCGACGCCAGCAGCACGACGACGCGGATCGAACAGGCCCTCCAGGCGGCGGGGGTCGCGCACACCGGCATCTTTGCCGACATCAACAGTGTTCGAGCCCGCTTTGCCAACACCGATGACCAGCTGAAGGCCAAGGATGCGATCGAGCGGGCATTCAACCCGGACGCGGCCGACCCGGACTTCGTCGTGGCGCTGAACCTCCTGTCCGCCTCGCCCAACTGGCTGACGCAGATTCACGCGCTGCCGATGTATCTGGGCCTGGACCTGCGAGGCGGCGTTCACTTCCTCCTCCAGGTGGACATGCCGGGTGCCATCGAGAAGCGGCTTGACTCGACCGCCGCCGACCTGCGCACCCTGCTGCGCGACAAGAGCGTCCGTCACTCCGGCATCGACCGCGTCGGCAACTCGGTCCGGATCCGGTTCCGTGACGCGGCGCTGCGCGACGAGGCCCGCGAGGCAATCAGTCGCTTCACCGCCGACCTGCAGATGCAGGATCGTGACGTGGAGGGCGAGCCGCCCACCCTGTCCGCCGCGCTGACGCCCCAGGCGGAGAAGACCATCCAGGAGTTCGCTCTCAAACAGAACATCACCACGCTGCACAACCGGATCAACGAGCTGGGGGTCGCGGAACCCGTCATCCAGCAGCAGGGCGTCGATCGCATTGTGGTTCAGCTGCCCGGCGTGCAGGACGTGGCCAAGGCCAAGGACATCCTGGGCAGGACCGCGACGCTCGAGGTCCGGATGGTCGATGAGACGCCAGGCGCACTCGAGGAAGCCCTCAACGGCCGCCCCCCGTTCGGCTCCGAACTCTACAAGGAGCGCGGCGGCCGCGAACTGCTGGTCAAGAAGCAGGTCGTTCTCACCGGCGACCGGCTCACCGATGCCCAGCCCGGCTTTGATGGCCAGACCCAGGAGCCGGCCGTTCACCTGACACTCGATGCCGCCGGCTCGCGCATCTTCCGGGACGTGACGCGCGAGAACGTTGGCAAGCGGATGGCCATCCTGCTGATCGAGAAGGGTAAGGGCGAAGTTGTGACAGCGCCCGTGATCCGGACCGAGATCGGTGGCGGACGCGTCCAGATCTCCGGCCAGATGACCTCCCAGGAGGCCACCGACGTGGCGCTGCTGCTGCGCGCCGGCTCGCTCGCCGCACCGATGGAGATCATCGAGGAGCGGACCGTCGGCCCCAGCCTGGGCGCCGAGAACATCGAGAAGGGCTTCAACTCCAACCTCTGGGGTTTCGCCGCAATCGCCGCATTCATGATTGCCTACTACATGTTGTTCGGTCTCGTGTCGGTGATCGCCCTGGCGTCGAACCTGCTGCTTCTGGTGGCCTTGTTGTCGATGCTGCAGGCAACGCTGACCTTGCCAGGCATCGCTGCAATCGCGCTGACACTCGGCATGGCCATTGACGCCAACGTGCTGATCAACGAACGGATTCGCGAGGAACTGCGAAACGGTGCCAGCCCGCAGGCGGCGATCACCGCAGGCTACGAACGCGCCTTCGACACCATCCTCGACTCGAACATCACCACGCTGATCGCCGGCATTGCCCTGCTCGTCTTCGGCTCGGGCCCCGTGCGAGGCTTTGCGGTCGTCCACTGCCTCGGCATCATGACCTCGATGTTCAGCGCAATCCTGGTCTCGCGGATGCTGGTCAACCTGATCTACGGACGCCGCCGCAAGATCGAGGCGTTGTCGATCGGCCAGATCTGGAAACCCACCAACTGAAATCGCTACTGGCGGCGGGCAAGCCCGCCCACGCCCGGGACTGAGTCATGGAATTCTTCCGCATCAAGAATGACATCCCCTTCATGCGCCACGCGCTGGTGTTCAACGTCATCTCGTTGGTCACCTTCGTTCTGGCCGTGCTCTTTCTGGCCACCCGCGGCCTGAACCTGTCAGTGGAGTTCACGGGGGGCACCCTCGTCGAATTGCACTATGTCGAGGCGCCACAACTGGAGCCCATTCGCCAAGCCCTCTCGAACGACGGCTACCCGGATGCCCAGGTTCAGAACTTCGGCAGCTCCCGCGATATCCTGATCCGCCTGCCCAACCGGGACGGTCTCGATTCCTCGCGGGTCAGCCAGAAGGTCATCGGCACGCTGTCCGGCATCGACGGCACCCGGCCGGAACTGCGCCGGGTCGAGTTCGTCGGTCCGCAAGTGGGCAAGGAGCTCGCGGCCGACGGGGCGATGGCGCTGCTTCTCGTGGTGCTCGGCATCATGATCTACCTCGCCCTGCGCTTCGAATGGCGCTTTGCGGTGGCGGCCATCATCGCCAACCTGCATGACGTGATCATCATCCTGGGCTTCTTCGCCTTCTTCCAATGGGAATTCTCGCTGGCCGTGCTGGCGGCCGTGTTGGCCGTGCTCGGCTATTCGGTGAACGAATCCGTCGTGGTGTTCGACCGGGTTCGCGAGACGTTCAAGAAGAAGCGCGGCATGGACACGCCCGAGGTGCTCAACCACGCCATCACGCGCACGATCTCCCGCACCATCATCACCCACGGCAGTACCCAGATGATGGTGCTCTCCATGCTGCTGTTCGGCGGCGAGACGCTCTACTATTTCGCCCTCGCGCTGACCATCGGCATCCTGTTCGGCATCTATTCGTCCGTGCTGGTCGCGAGCCCGCTGGTGATGTGGTTCGGCGTATCGCGTGAGCAGTTCATCAAGCCCAAGCAGGAGAAACAGGAGGCCGTCGTCTGAGCTTGCCGGGTTCGTACCGCGCACGAAGAAAAGGCCGCGAAAGCGGCCTTTTCCATTGGCAGGAGGGCGCCGTACTAGACGGCGAATACATGCTTGACGCGCTGTGTCTCGCCCCGCTCGGCCAATCCGATCAGGCGATCGATGTTGGGATGCTTGCCCGGGTTCTCCCGGGCATCGGCCGTGTGTTCCGCGTACAGCTCAAGGCCCTTGCGTGCCGCGTCCGGCGTGATCGCACCGTACAGCTGCGCGAGATGATTGTAGACCACCAGCGAGCCGGCCTGCCCGGCCCTGTTCTCGATGCGGCCGACGACCGCCTCATCACCGTCGATCAGTTCGATTGCGGCCAGGTGCGAGACGCCGGGCAGCAGCTTCAGGGTGTCGGAAAAGCTCATCGCGCACCTCAGATGCGAGTGGCCAGCTCGACCGCCTTGCCGATATAGCTGGCGGGTGTCATGGCCATCAGCCGGTCGCGGTCGGCCTCGGGGATCGCCAGGGTCTGGACGAAGGCCTGCAGCGCCTCCCGCGTGATGCCCTTGCCGCGGGTCAGCGCTTTCAGCTGTTCATACGGGTTCTCGATACCATGGCGGCGCATCACCGTCTGAACCGGCTCGGCGAGCACTTCCCACGCCGCGTCCAGGTCCGCGGCCAGCCGGGCGGGATCGGCCTCGAGCTTGTTGAGGCCTTTCAGGCAGGAGTCCAGGGCGAGCAGCGTGTGACCGAAGGCAACCCCCATGTTGCGCAGCACGGTCGAGTCGGTCAGGTCCCGCTGCAGGCGGGAGATCGGGAGTTTCTCGCTGAAATGGCGCAGCACCGCGTTGGCGATGCCCAGGTTGCCTTCGGCGTTCTCGAAATCGATCGGATTGACCTTGTGGGGCATCGTCGACGAGCCGACCTCTCCCTCCTTGAGCTTCTGCTTGAAATAGCCCAGGGAGATATAGCTCCAGATGTCTCGACAGGCATCTACCAGCACGGTGTTGCAGCGGGCCGTGGCGTCGAACAGCTCCGCCATCGCGTCATGCGGCTCGATCTGGATCGTGTAGGGATTGAAGGCCAGCCCCAGCGACGTCACGAACCGACCGTTGAAGTCTTCCCAATCGATCTCGGGATAGGCCGACAGGTGGGCGTTGTAGTTGCCCACCGCGCCGTTGAACTTGGCGCTCATCTCCACCGCGGCGATTTGACGGCGCGCACGCGTGAGTCGAAAGGCGATGTTGGCCATCTCCTTGCCGAGGGTCGTCGGGCTGGCCGTCTGACCATGGGTACGCGACAACATCGGCAAGGCCGCATGCTGGTGGGCGAGCTCGACGAAGCGCGCGATGACGCGATCGAGCATCGGCAGGACTGCCTGGCCCCGGGCATCCTCGAGCATCAGCGCATGGGAGGTGTTGTTGATGTCCTCCGAGGTGCAGGCGAAGTGAAAGAACTCGCTCGCGGCCGCAACCTCGGGCAAGTCGGCGAAGCGCTTCTTGAGCCAGTACTCGACCGCCTTCACGTCGTGATTGGTGACGGCCTCGATGGCCTTCACTGCCTGGGCATCGGCTGCCGAGAACCCGTCGCGCACGGCATCCAGTTCGGCCAGCGTGGCCGTCGAAAAGGCAGCAACCTCAGGGATCTGCTCCGAAGCGGCGAGCGCCTTGAGCCACTCGATCTCGACCCGGATCCGGTTGCGGATCAGGCCGAACTCCGAAAAGTGGGCACGCAGGGCCTCCAGCTTGGCCTGGTAGCGGCCGTCCAGAGGAGAAAGGGCGAGAAGCGGGTAGTCGGACATGGGCTCTGGGAGAAAAACGGAAAACCCGTCATTCTACCCGAGCCATGCCGCCCTGTCGGCAGATGCGACCAGCGCCTGTCGGGTCAGCGCACGCAGACGCGACGCACCTGATCCATGTCGGTAATGCCTTCGAGCACCTTCTCCATACCGTCCTGGCGCAGGGTGCGCATCCCCTCTTCCAGGGCCAGTGACAGGAGATTGGCAACGCGGGCCCGCTCCTGGATCAACCGCTTGACCTCGTCCGACCCCAGCATCAGCTCGTGCAGACCGACGCGCCCCCGATAGCCAGACCCCGAGCATTGCTCGCACCCCTTGGCGCGATACAGGAGAAGCGCCCCCTTGTCGGTGGAAAAACGCTGATGCCAATCCTGCAGGATCGCATCCCGCGCGGCGATGGGGTCTTCCTGGAAGGGTCGGGTATGGCGAAGATCCTCGCAATACTCATCGAGCAGGGACGAGACGGTTTCCTCGTCCGGCGTCCACGCCTCCTTGCATGCGGCGCAAAGACGCTTGGTCAGGCGCTGGGCGAGCACGCCGATCAGCGCGTCGGCGAAGTTGAAGGGGTCCATGCCCATGTCCAGCAGGCGCACGACGGACTCGGGCGCGCTGTTGGTATGCAGGGTGGAAAAGACCAGATGACCGGTGAGCGACGCCTCCAGACCGATCGACACCGTCTCCTGGTCCCGCATCTCGCCCACCATGATCACATCGGGATCCGCCCGCAGGAAGGCTCGCATGACCGTCGGGAAGTCCAGCCCCGCCTTGCGATTGACCTGAACCTGCCGCAAGCCCTTCTGCGTGATCTCGACCGGATCCTCGGCGGTCCAGATCTTGGTGTCCGGCTTGTTGATGTGCCCCAGGATCGAGTGCAGCGTCGTCGTCTTGCCCGAGCCGGTCGGCCCGCAGACGAAGAAGATGCCGTAGGGCTTGGCGATGGCCCCTTGCAGGCGCGCGAGGTTGGACTCGCTCAGGCCCAGCGAGGTCAGCTTGATCGGCTCGCCATTCGCCAGGATACGCATGACAACATCTTCGATACCGCCGGCCGTGGGCACGGTAGCGACCCGCAACTCGATGTCCAGCGGCGCGTACTTGCGAAACTTGATCTTGCCATCCTGCGGTTTGCGACGCTCCGCGATATCGAGGTCGCACATGATCTTTAGTCGCGTCACCAACGGGTTACGATAGCTGGCCGGCACCTCGATGTAGGGCACCAGCGAGCCATCCTTGCGAAAGCGGATGCGGGTCTTCTCCTTGCCCGGGCGCGGCTCGATGTGGATATCCGATGCGCCCATCCGGTGGGCATCGATGATGATCTTGTTAACCAGCTTGACGAGTTCATTGTCCGTCGCCGCCGAGAGTTCGTCGGCGACCGACGTCTCGTTCTCATCGTCCACCAGGTCCGACAGCAGGTCGTCCACCGACCCCAGCTCCAGCGACTCCTGGAAGAGCTGGGCCACCGTCTTTTCGAACTCGCCGTATGTCGTGACCCGATACACCAGCTTCGACTTCGGGAAGACATTGGCCGCGACCTTGGAAGAGATCACCTGTTCGGGATCGACCGTGACAATGACGATGCCGTCCTGAGTCTCGTCGATCGGAGCCCACTGGCTCTGCTGCACGAACTCCCGCTTGAGATGGCGAAGCAGCTCGATCGGCTTGACACGCTCCGGCTGAAACGGCTCGTACGGCAGCGCATAGAACTTCGCCAGCGCGACTCCGATATCAGCGGGTTTCAAGCCGTAGTCGCCGAGCAGGATCTCCTCGGTGCGAACGCCCGCCGCCCGCGCCTTTCGCGAGGCCTCTGACAGGTCTTCCTCCGCCAGCGTGCCATCCTGGACGAGGGCTTCGTAGCGCGAGCGCAGCCCGGTCGTCGGCTGCACTCGCTGCGCGAAGGCCGTCCCGAGGGTCTGCGCCAGCCCCATCAGCCCTTCCTGCGCGAGTACGGTGAAGGGTTGCGCATTCGAGGTGTTGATCAGTTGGACGACGCCCTGCAGCTGTCCCTTGTGCGCATCGACGACCGGCGCGACGAGCATCTGGTGGCTACTGAAGCCGGAGCGCGTATCCACGTCCTTGTGGAAACGCAGGTCGGGGTGGATCGCCCTCAGCTCCTCGTCATCGTAGGCGTCGGCGATGTTCAGGACCTGCTTGGTCATCGCGACGAAGCCGGCAATGCTGTCGGCAGAGATCGGCAAGCGTATCGCCGTGATCTTGCCCGAGCCGGACTTGACCTTCGTCACGATGGCTGTGCGGGTGTCGTCGAGCGTATAGATCGAGATGCGCTCGGCATGGAAGAGCTCGCCCAGCTCGGGCGACAGCTCGAAGATGATCTCGTCGATGTTCTTCGTCGCGTGGATACGCGCGGTGATCGCCTGCAGGCCCTTGAAAAAGGCGAGGCGCGATGAGACATTGGGCGGCGCCCCGGCTGCCTTCGCATGCGCTGAATTCATCGTTTCAGACCCCCTCTCGGCCATTCGGCGACTGGCCGCCCTCGGCGCAAACCTTGCGCCATTCTAGTCCGACAGGATGGAGACCACCCCAGAAGCGCCATGGATGGGCCCGCTACTAGAACTCGAGCACCATCCCGGCCTCGAGGCGCCGGGGCACCAGACGCCCCTGATAGGACAGCAATTCCGTCATGATCCGTTCGCCCTTGCCGGGCTTCAGATGCGTCACCAGCACCTCGGGTGTTCCGTCGACCTTGTCGAGCAGTCGCGCCAGCAGGTTCGGGCACATATGTCGAGACGCGAGCGCAAGGCCTTGCTGGGCGTCGGGAAAGGCGGACTCGACGATCAGGTAGCGCAGGTCCGACAGGGCGTTGATCTCCGCCAGCAACTCGTCCGAGTAGGTGGTATCGCCGGTATATACGAGCTTGCCGCGGCCGCTGTCCAGGCAGTAGCCGAGCGCGGGGACCGTGTGCAGTGCGCTCATGGGACGAATGGCCCGGTCACCCAACTGGACCGATTCGCCAACACGCACCTCCTGGTAGCGCAGGAAGGGCGTTCGCCGGTCCGGTATGGTCGAAAAATCTGGCCAGATCAGCCAGTTGAAGAGGTGTGAGCGCAGGATCCGGAGGGTTTCCGCGTTGCCATACACGGTGATTGGCCGTCCCCGCTCCTCGCCGACCGTGTCCACCAGAAACGGGATGAAGGCAACATGATCCAGATGGGCATGAGACACGAACACGTGATCGATGCGCAGCAGGTCCTCGTACTCGAGGTCGCCCACACCGCTCCCGCCGTCAAGCAGAATGTCGTGATCGACCAGGTACGCCGTCGTCCGACGACGCACGCCACCAATCCCCCCACTGCAGCCCAGTACCTTGAGCTTCATGTCGGTTGGCGATCCGCCACCGAAATGGCGGGCGAAGAGGATGACATGGTCGAAAAACCCATCCTGCAACGATACCCCGAGCGGGCGCCGCTCGTCGCGGAGGAATTCACGCGCCCGCGGTCTAACGCAGGAAGAAGGACATCTTGACGCCGGCGATCTGGATCACGTCCTGATCGTTCAGGCGGTGCGCCTGCGCATCCAGCGTCTTGCCGTTGACCGAGGGAAACGTTGCCCCTTCCACATGCGTGATGAAGAAGCCATGGGGACGCCGGGTGATGACCGCGACCTGGACACCCGGCTTGCCGATGGTCGTCAGGCTCTTGGTCAATGGCAGTTCCTTGCCCGCGTTGCTGCCGTTGAGGACCTGCAGCACGCCTTCGCCCACCTCCGCTGGCGGCGCGACAGCCGACGCGGCGGCCGCCGCCTTGGCATCGATGATCTGCGTGGCAACACCGCTCGTTGGCGTGGCCATGGGCTGATCGATCACCTTCGTGTCGATGAGCCCCCCCTCGGAATCCAGCGCCAGGGGATTGATGGCTGCGGTATCCACGAACTCCGACGGGTTCACCGCGCGCTCGGTGCTGTTCTTGATGAATTTCAGCCGGTACTTTCCCAGCTCGATCAGGTCGTTGTTCTGAAGGACATGCTTCTTGACCGGCTGCCCATTCACGTAGGTGCCGTTGGTGCTGTTCTGGTCCTCGAGGAACGCATCGTCGATGATCGTGGTGATCACGGCATGCTCTCCGCTGATCGCCAGGTTGTCGATCTGGATGTCGTTGTGCGGCTTGCGCCCGATCGAGATCCGCTCCTTCGTGAGCTCGATCTCCTTCAGCACCAGCCCGTCCATGCTAAGAATCAACTTCGGCATCTTGTCAGTTCCAGTGGCACCACACATGCCGGCATTCGCGACCCCGGCCCGGCCGGTTCAGCATGCCATCAGCACGACGCTGACATTATCCCGCCCGCCACCGCCATTGGCCGCATCGATCAGCCGGGCGGTCGCCTGAGCCAGATCGCCGTCGGCGGCCGTCAGTTCAGCCAGAATCTGGTCGTCGTCGAGCATTTCCGTCAAGCCGTCAGAGCACAGCAGCAGGCAGTCATCCTTGGCGAACTCGACGGTCACGACGTCCACCTCGACGTCAGGATCCACCCCGAGCGAACGGGTGAGCACCCCACGCCCCGGCGCCCGCCGCGCCTCGGCGGCGCTAATCATGCCCCCGTCCAATAGCTCCTGCAACAGCGAATGATCGACCGTCAGGCGCTCGAGTCGCCCGCCGCGCAGTCGATAGGCGCGCGAGTCGCCGACGTGCCCGACCGTGACAAGCCCGTTCCAGGTCTGCGCGAGCACCGCCGTCGAGCCCATGCCGTACAACTTGAGATTGGCGTTTGACTGTTCGTAGATGGCCCGATTGGCCTCCCGGATCACGTCACGCACGCGACGTTCGATCCTGTCGCCGGTCCACGGCTTTTCAGGTGGGCCGGCCAGGCACGCTCCCGCCGTGCGCGCCACGATCGCCGACGCGACATCGCCGCCCCGATGGCCGCCCATGCCGTCCGCAACCAGGGCCCATCCACTGGACGTATCGCTGGCCACCGAATCCTCGTTGCGCGAACGAACCCGGCCGACATCGGTGGCCATCGCGATACGCAGGTGCGTCACAAACCCTCCGGTCTTGAAATCCATTGGCGAGACGATACCGGAAGCTGCGCGTGGCGTCCGCGCAAGGAACGCACGATTGCCCACAGTGACGCTCGGCCGGACGTGAAAAAAGGCGCCGGACAACCGGCGCCTTTCGAACGGACGTGCAAGCCGCTCAGATCAGACTCTTCAGCACGCGGCCCATCTCGGACGGGTCGCGGGTGACCTTGAAGCCACACTCTTCCATGATCGCGAGCTTGGCGTCAGCCGTATCCGCGCCACCCGAGATCAGCGCGCCGGCGTGGCCCATGCGCTTGCCCGCAGGGGCCGTGACACCCGCGATGAAGCCGACGATCGGCTTCTTCATGTTGGCCTTGCACCAGCGAGCCGCCTCGGCTTCGTCCGGACCGCCGATCTCGCCGATCATGATCACCGCATCGGTGTCAGGATCGTCGTTGAAGGCCTTCATGACGTCGATGTGCTTCAGGCCGTTGATGGGGTCGCCACCGATGCCGACCGCGGAGGACTGCCCCAGACCGAGCTCGGTCAATTGCGCGACGGCCTCATAGGTCAGCGTGCCGGAGCGGGACACGACACCAATGCGGCCCTTCTTGTGGATGTGGCCCGGCATGATGCCGATCTTGATTTCGTCGGGCGTGATCAGGCCCGGGCAGTTCGGTCCCAGCAGCAGGGTCTTCTTGCCGCCCGCGGCCTCTTTCTGGAGCATCTTGTTGCGCACTTCCAGCATGTCGCGGACCGGAATGCCCTCGGTGATGCAGATGGCCAGGTCGAGGTCCGCCTCGCAGGCTTCCCAGATGGCGGCAGCAGCGCCGGCAGGCGGCACATAGATGACCGACACGGTCGCACCGGTTTCGGCCGAGGCTTCCTTGACGCTGCCAAAGATGGGCACGTCGAAGATCTTCTCGCCAGCCTTCTTCGGGTTCACTCCGGCCACGAAGCAATTCTTGCCGTTGGCGTACTCGATGCACTTCTCGGTGTGGAACTGGCCGGTCTTGCCGGTAATCCCCTGGGTGATGACCTTGGTGTCTTTGTTGATCAGGATGGACATTCAGACTCTCCTTACTTGACCGCGGCGACGATCTTCGTCGCGGCTTCGGCCATGCTGTCGGCGGAAATGATGGGCAGACCGGAATCGGCGAGGATCTTCTTGCCGATTTCTTCGTTGGTCCCCTTCATCCGCACAACCAGCGGCACGGAGAGATTGACTTCCTTGGCGGCCGCGACCACGCCGGTGGCGATGGTGTCGCAACGCATGATGCCGCCGAAGATGTTCACGAGGATGCCCTTCACCTTGGGGTTCTTGAGCATGATCTTGAACGCCTCGGTCACCTTCTCGGTCGTGGCGCCACCGCCGACGTCGAGGAAGTTGGCCGGCGAGGCGCCGAACAGCTTGATGGTGTCCATCGTGGCCATGGCCAGACCCGCGCCATTCACCAGGCAACCGATGTTGCCGTCCAGGCTGATGTAAGCCAGGTCGTACTTGGAGGCCTCGAGCTCGTCCGGATCCTCCTCGTCGAGGTCGCGCATCTCGACGATCTCGGGGTGGCGGTACAGGGCGTTGGAATCGAAGTTGAACTTGGCGTCGAGCGCCTTGATGTTGCCGTTGCCTTCCAGGATCAGCGGGTTGATCTCTGCCAGGGACGCATCGGTTTCCATGTAGCAGGTGTAGAGCTTCTGGAGCGTATCCACCGCCTTCGCGACCGAGGCCTCGGGCACGCCGATGCCGTTTGCCAGCTCCTTCGCCTGCGCCTCCGTCAGCCCGACCAGCGGATCGACGAACACCTTGATGATCTTCTCAGGGGTCTTGGCGGCCACTTCCTCGATATCCATGCCACCCTCGGAGGAAGCCATCATGGCCACCTTCTGGGTCGCGCGGTCGGTCAGCGCAGCCACGTAGTATTCCTTCTGGATGTCGGCGCCTTCCTCGACGAGCAGGCGACGCACCTTCTGGCCCTCCGGGCCGGTCTGGTGGGTGACCAGCTGCATGCCGAGGATCTGCTCGGCGTTGCTGCGGACTTCGTCCATCGAGCGGGCCAGCTTGACGCCCCCCCCCTTGCCGCGACCACCGGCGTGGATCTGCGCCTTGACGACCCAGATCGAGCCGCCGAGCGATTCCGCTGCCTTCACCGCCTCATCAACGGTGAAGCACGGCACGCCACGCGGCGTCACGACGCCATACTTCCTCAGTACTTCCTTTGCCTGATACTCATGAATCTTCATGGTAGCCCTTTGATCGGTGCCGCGACCCACCCGGCCGCGAACGCTTAGGTTTATGGGACATTCGGAGGCAAGCCCCCGCAGTCGCGACTCCGCCCTCCCTCAGCCGGACTCGCAACCGCTCCCGTGAGCGGCCGCGCCGCGCACGCTTCTCAGAATCATGCAACCCGGAGAATCCCGTAATTATAGCGGAAACGCTCTTGCAATTTCAGTCCCATGTGCACCGCAACATGCCGCGCGCGCAACACGATTGCGCTTCAGCCTGCAGGCAGCCGGCCGTAAACCGACCCGTGACATGGAAATTCGCGGCCTGCCGGGCCCGTCAGCACGACTTTTCGGGCGATTTCATTACAATGTCGGCAAAAATGTTCAAGGGACAGGGGCGATCGCTGACCCCAACCGCCCATTCATGACCCTGCGCCACAGACTTGCGCCGCTGCTGACCGTCGGCCTCCTGACTTCGGGAAGCGTCCACGCCTTTGGGCTCGGCGAGATAGCGCGACTGTCCGCCATCGGAGAACCGCTCCGGGTGCAGATCCGCCTCGTCGGCGCCGAGCCCGACCTCGACCCCCGCTGCCTGAGGCTCTCCCCCCAACATACGGCTGACCTGCCCTGGGTCCGCGACGCGCGACTGGCCATCGTCCGGGAGCTCACGGACGCCTACCTCGTCGTGTCGAGCCCCCGTCCAGCCAACCACCCCGTCCTGATGCTCGGGGTCGCGGCGGGCTGCGACGGGAGCCTTCGGCGCGAGTACACGCTGTTGATGCCACCCAGCCCGGCGCTGGCGCCGCCGGTTACCGTGGCGGGCGGCGCGCCAGCCCCCGCGGACGAGTCGGTGCAGGTCCAGGCGCCAGCCCCCGATCCCGGCCCGTCGCTGGTCGAGATGGCGCGGCAAGCCTTCCCCGATGATCCGTCCGCCCGCCGGCGCTATATTGCAGCGGCCCGCCGCCAGGCGCCCGACCTGTTCCCGGACAAGGCGGCTCTGACCCAGCCGGTCCACGCCCCTGCGCGGCTCGACCAGGCGGCACTGGAACGCATTGCCCGCACGCCACCGAAGCCCCGTCCAAAACCAAAGTCCGAGCCAAAGGCAAGACCTGCCCGGTCGGCCGCTCCACCACGACCAGCCCCGCTGCCCGCGCCCACGGCAACTGCGGCGGCGCCTGTTGCGGCCAGCCCCGCGCCGGCTGGCTCGGCGGACCGGCTGGTCCTGTTCGGTGGCCCTGCGGAGACGCGGCTCCGGCTGAGCCTGTCCCTCTCGGACCCAGGCCGGACCGGCACGACCAGCGAAGCGGAACGGGAGCGCCTGCGGGAAGAGCAACGCCTCGTCATGGCGCTCGACGACAAGATCATGACGCAGATGGAACTGGCGGCGCGGATCCGGGAACTCGAAGGGCTACAGCAACGGCTCAAGGAAGAGTCCAGCCGGCTCGACTCCCTGCTGGCCGAAAACGGCAGGGTGGCTGCTCCGCCCGAACCGCAGGGGTCGGTCCCCCAGCTGCCGGCCCTGCCCCCCGAGCCAAGCCCGCAACCCGTTCCCCAGCCAGCCCCGCCCGAAGCGACCTGGCCGAGTCTGGCCGCCATCGCGTTCGCGGCGCTGCTCGGGCTCGCGATGTTGATGCTGTGGTGGCGACGCCGCAGGGACGATGGCACCGAGCCCTCGGACGATGACGATTTCGACCTGGAGCTGCCCGAGTCGCAGCTACCGACGCCCCTGCCGGCTGACGCGCGGACCACGGCAAGCGGTACGGCTGACGTCGATCCGGGCGATACGGATGCAGCCATCGAGGTGGACTTCCCGCTCGGGGACGACCTCACCCAACCCGGTGCCGACGGTGCGCAGGCGGTCGATTTCTCCCCACTCGAGTGGTCGCCGGGCGCCGACGACCTGTCGGCACAGGCGCCGCCCCCGATACTCGAGGACGAACTGGCCGAGGAACACGAATCGGCAGTCGAGCTGGCCGACATCATGATGTCCTTCGGCCGGGTTCAGGGCGCAGCGCAGACCCTGGCCGAGTTCATCCGCCACAACCCGAAGCAGGGTGTCGCCCCCTGGATCAAGTTGCTGGACGTGTACAAGGCGGCCGGCATGCGAGGCGAGTTCGACGGGCTGACCCGTCAGCTCAACGGCACCTTCAATGTCAAGGTGGTGTCGTGGGACGAGTTCGACGCCGTCCGGATGGCCGCGGAAACCCTCGAATCCATGCCGCACATCGTCGAGCGCCTGCGAAGCTGCTGGCCGTCACGCGACGCGCAGGTCTACCTGCATGAACTCCTGCGCGACAATCGGGACGGCACCCGTCAGGGCTTCCCGATCGCCGTCATCGACGAGATTCTCTGCCTGCTCGGCATGCTCAATGAGCTGGTCGGACCGTTCCGTCCGCGCCCGGGCGACTTCAAGGACGAGATCCCCTCCGATGACGATGCCGCCAATGCGGCATGAAGCCCCGGACGGCCGTCAGGCGGGGTTCGGCAGGTCGACGAAGTGGGCCTCGACCCCCAGGACCTCGCTGAGATACCCCGCCAGCGCCCGAACGCCGTAGCGCTCGGTTGCGTGGTGACCCGCGGCGAGGTAAGGCACGCCCGACTCGCGCGCGAGATGCGTTGTCTGCTCCGAGATCTCCCCGGACAGATAGAGGTCGGCGCCAGCATCGATCGCCGCCTCGAAGAAGCCCTGGGCCCCACCGGTGCACCATGCAACGGTCCGCACGATGCGGTTCTCATCCCCGACCAGCAATGCCTCACGGCCGAGGCGGGTTCCGACGAGCTGGCGAAGCGACTCCGCCGCCACCGGGGCATCGAGCTGAGCCAGCCAGCCGAGCATCTGCTCGCCGAAGGCTGCCGCGCCGTTCCAGCCGAGGTTCAGGCCGAGCTGCGCGTTGTTGCCGAGCTCGGGGTGCATGTCGAGCGGCAGGTGATAGGCAAAGAGGCTGATGTCGTTGCTCAACAGGGTCTTCAGCCGTCTCCGCCGATGTCCTCGGATGCGGGCATCCTCGCCCTTCCAGAAATAGCCGTGGTGGACGATGATGGCGTCGAAGCCACCGCGCACGGCTTCGTCGAGGAGCGCCTGGCTGGCAGTCACGCCACACAGGACGCGCGTCACATCGCTCCTTCCTTCCACTTGCAGGCCGTTTGGGCAATAATCCCGCGCACGGTCGACCGCCAGCAGCTCCGCCAGATGTCGCTCCAGATCTTCCCGCCGCACTCGCGCCCTCCTCGTCTTTCGTCGCCCGCGTCCCGCAGGCCACGGTGACCATGCGTCGCATCTGGCTCATCTTCGCACAAGCCGTCACCATCAGCGTCGCGGTCCTGTTCGTTGTCTCGAGTCTCAGGCCCGACTGGTTGCCCGGATCCATCCCCGCCGCTCCGCCCACGGTCACGTCGGCCGTGGTTCAGGTTCGGGAGGCATCGCCGGTCGCCAGCGCGCCGCCGCGGGCGTCCTATGCGGATGCGGCCTCGCGGGTGCTGCCGGCGGTGGTGTACATCGCCACCAGCAAGGATGTCCGCGCACCGCGCAACCCGCTGCTGGACGACCCCATCTTCCGGCACTTCTTCGGCGACCGGCTCGACAACCGCCCGGAGCGACGCTCTTCGGGCCTCGGCTCGGGCGTGATCGTCAGCCGGGACGGCTATATCCTCACCAACAACCACGTGGTCGAATCCGCGGACGATATCGAGGTCACGCTCAATGACGGCCGACGCTTCCATGCCCAGGAGGTGGGACGCGATCCCGAATCGGATCTGGCGGTGCTGCGCATCACGTCCGAGGACGCACTGCCATCGATCACGTTTGCCGCCGCGGACTCCCTCTCGGTCGGTGACGTGGTGCTGGCGATCGGTAACCCCTTCGGCGTGGGCCAGACCGTAACGATGGGCATTGTTTCGGCGCTCGGCCGCTCGCAGCTGGGCATCAACACCTTCGAGAACTTCATCCAGACGGACGCGGCCATCAACCCGGGCAATTCGGGCGGCGCGCTCGTGGACACAGCGGGCAACCTGGTCGGCATCAATGCCGCGATCTTTTCTCGCTCGGGCGGCTCGCTGGGCATTGGCTTCGCGATCCCGACGTCGCTGGCGCGGGACGTCATGGAACAGATCATCACCAGCGGCACCGTGACACGTGGCTGGATCGGTGTCGAAATCCAGGAGATGACGCCGGAACTGGCGGAGTCCTTCGGCCTGTCAGATGCCCACGGGGCATTGATCGCCGGCGTCGTCCGCAACGGTCCGGCCGACGCAGCCGGCGTGCGGCCCGGCGATGTGATGCTGGCGATCGGCGACGCGCCCATCGCCGATCCCCGTCAGATGCTGGACATCATCTCGCGGCTGCCGCCCGGCAAGCCCCAGCGCTTTCACCTGCGCCGATCGGGAAAGGCCCTGTCGTTGTCGCTTGTCATAGGCACCCGCCCGGCCCGGCTGATGTCAGGTCGCAGCGAATAGGGCGCTGCGCCGATCACGGCTCCTCGACATGGGGGACCACGTCGGACCCCGCTGCCGGCCGGCCGATGCTGCGGGCAACCACGATCCCGAGCTCGTAGAGCAACCACATCGGTACCGCCAGCATGAACTGGGAGATCACGTCCGGCGGCGTGATGATTGCCGCCACGACGAAGGCACCGACGATGACGTAGGGGCGCCCCTCTTTCAGCTTGTCGACATCGACGATCCCGGCCTTGGTCAGGAGGACCACGATAACCGGCACTTCGAAGGTCAGCCCGAAGGCGAGGAACATCGTCATCACGAAGGACAGGTACTGCTCGATGTCCGGCGCGGGCGTGATGCTCTTCGGCGCGAATTCCGCGATGAAGCTGAACACCGTCCCGAAGACGAAGAAGTAGCAGAACGCCATGCCGATCAGGAACAGTAAGGTGCTGCCGAGCACCAGCGGCAGCGCGATGCGCTTCTCGTGGGCATAGAGGCCGGGCGCAATGAAAGCCCATGCCTGGTAGAGCACGACGGGCAGGCAGATGACGAAGGCGACGAGAAGCGTGACCTTGATTGGCACGAAGAACGGCGTGACCACGCCGGTCGCGATCATGCGCGTGCCCTCGGGGAGCGTCTGCAGCATCGGTTGCGCGAGTACGTCGTAGATGTCGCCGGCCCAGAAGCTCAGGGCCGCAAACACCGCCAGAACCGCGACCACCGCCTTGACCAGGCGGCCGCGCAGCTCAATCAGGTGGGAAAGGAAGGTGTCCTCCAAGGCGTGGCTCCAGGAACGCTGTGATCAGGCCTTGCCGGCCTGTTGGCGGCTCGCGTCCAGGCCGAGCTCCATCTGGGATCCGCCCTTGTCCTCGTCGGCGACCGCGGTAGCGTCGGGCGATGCCGACGGGGCAAGGTCGGCCGGCTTCTTCGACGCGTCCAGCTGGGCCTCGAGATCGGCGAGACTGGCACGGGCGTCGGCCGTCCCCTGCTCGACCACGGCCTTGGCATCCGCAACCTCGCTGCGGATCGACGATTCGAATTCGCGCGCGGAATCCTTCATCTCGCTCTGCAGCTTCTTCAGCTCGTCGAGCTGGATCTCGCGCTGGATATCCGACTTGACGTCGGAGACGTAGCGCTGCAGGCGCCCGAGCATGTGCCCCACCGTCCGCGCGACCTTCGGCAGGCGCTCGGGTCCGATGACGACCAGCGCCACGAGGCTGATCAGCATCAGTTCGGAAAAGCCGATGTCGAACATCGAATCGCGCCTACGGTATCTGGCGGCGGCCGGCCGTCAGGAGTGGGTCTTCTGCTTGGCTTCGCCTTCGATGGTCTGACCATCGCCGCCGTCGGACAGCTTGCCGGGATCGTCCGCCTGGGCTTCCTTCATGCCATCCTTGAACCCCTTGACTGCCCCACCCAGGTCGGACCCGATGTTACGCAGTTTCTTGGTGCCGAAGACCAGCATGACGATGACCAGAACGATCAGCCAGTGCCAGATGCTAAAAGAACCCATCTATCTCTCCTCAAACGCGTTTCAGCATCGGGCCGACCGGATCCGGTCCGCCGACGATGTGCATGTGCAGGTGCATCACTTCCTGACCCCCTACCGGGCCGGTATTGATGATGACGCGGAAGCCGTCCGTGCTGCCCTGCTCGGTCGCAATCCGGTTCGCGACAGCCAGCATCCGCCCCATCACGATCTCGTCGGACGGCGATGCCTCGGCAAGCGACACGATGTGCCGACGGGGGATCACAAGGATATGGACAGGTCTTTGCGGCTGGATATCCGGGAAAGCGACTATATCTTCGTCTTCATAGACGAGCTTGGCGGGAATCTCCCCCGCCCCGATCTTGCAGAAGATGCAGTCGGACATGTGCCACTCCTCAACCCGCGTTGCGGGACTTCTTCTCATCGATGCCGGAAACCCCCTCACGACGGCGGAACTCCGCCAGCACGTCGTCGACCGTCAGGCCGAAGTGAGAGAGCAGGATCATCGTGTGAAACCAGACGTCGGTCACTTCCCAGACCAGATGCAGGCGATCGCCATCCTTCGCAGCCATGATCGTCTCGGCGGTCTCCTCGGCAACCTTCTTGCAGATTGCGTCGGTGCCTTTGGCATACAGGCCAGACACATAGGACGAATCCGGATCAGCTGCCTTGCGTTCGGCGAGGGTCTGGGCAACCCGGTGCAACACCTCGATGTCGATCATTTGTAGATTTCCTTTGGATCCTTGAGAACCGGCTCGGCCGCGTCCCAGCGACCGTCAGCCAGGAGTTTCTGGAAGAAGCAGCTTCGCCGACCCGTGTGACAGGCGATGCCGCCGACCTGGTCGATCTTCAGCAGCACCACGTCGGCGTCGCAATCGACACGAATCTCGCGCACCTTCTGGACGTGGCCGGATTCCTCGCCCTTGAACCACAGGCGGCGCCGCGAGCGCGACCAGTACACGGCCTCGCCGCGCTCGACGGTCAGCGCCAGCGCCTCGCGGTTCATCCAGGCAAACATCAGGACGTCACCGCTCGCCGCGTCCTGTGCAATAGCGGGTACCAAACCCTGCTCGTCCCACTTGACCGCGTCGAGCCAGGCCTGCCCGGTGGCGGTCACAGCCGCACCTCGATGCCCCGCGCCCGCATCAATTCCTTCGCTTCGCGCACCGTATGCTCGCCAAAGTGGAAGATGCTGGCCGCGAGAACGGCATCGGCACGGCCTTCAGAGACGCCGTCCGCCAGGTGCGACAGGTTGCCGACCCCGCCGCTGGCGATCACCGGAATCCGCACTGCGTCGGATACCGCCCGGGTCAAACCGAGATCGAAACCGTTCTTGGTGCCATCCCGGTCCATGCTGGTCAGCAGGATTTCCCCCGCCCCCATCGACTCGACCTTGCGAGCCCACTCGACGGCATCCAGGCCGGTCCGGTTGCGGCCGCCGTGGGTAAAGACTTCCCAGCGGCCCGGTTCGACCTGCTTGGCATCGATGGCGACGACGATGCACTGGCTGCCCACCTTGCCACTCGCATCGGCGACGACCTGAGGGTTGTTGACGGCAGCCGTGTTGATGCTGACCTTGTCCGCGCCGGCGTTGAGCAGTCGCCGAACATCGTCCACCGTCCTGACACCACCGCCGACGGTGAGCGGAATGAAAACCTGCTCCGCCACCTGTTCGACGACGTGGAGGATGATATCGCGCGCATCGGAGCTGGCCGTGATGTCGAGGAAAGTGATCTCGTCGGCGCCCTGGTCGTCGTAGCGCCGCGCCACCTCGACCGGATCACCAGCGTCGCGCAGTTCGACGAAATTGACACCCTTGACCACTCGCCCGGCGTTGACGTCCAGGCAGGGAATGATTCGCTTGGCCAGCATATTGACTCGCGCTCAGGCGCCGAGCTCGTCGGCGCGCGCCTGGGCCGCCGCGAAGTCGAGCGTACCTTCGTAGATTGCGCGGCCGGTGATGGCCGCCTCGACCCCCTCCCCCTCGACCGCACAGAGGGCATCGATGTCATTGATGCTCGCGATGCCACCGCTGGCGATAACGGGAATCCGCAGCGCCTGCGCCAGCTTGACCGTGGCATCCACGTTTACACCGGTCAGCATGCCATCGCGACCGATATCGGTGTAGACGATGCTCTCGACACCATAGTCCTCGTACTTGCGGGCCAAGTCGATGACATCGTGGCCCGTCATCTTTGACCAGCCATCGGTGGCGACCTTGCCTTCCTTGGCATCGAGTCCAACGATGATGTGGCCGGGGAAGGCGCTGCAGGCATCCTGCAGGAAGCCCGGATTCTTTACGGCCGCGGTGCCGATGATCACGTAGGAAATGCCATCGTCAAGATAGCGCTCGATGATGTCGAGGTCGCGAATGCCACCCCCCAGCTGCACGGGAATTTCGGCGCCCACCTCGGCAACGATGGCCTTGATGACAGCCTCGTTCTTCGGCTTGCCGGCGAAAGCACCGTTCAGATCGACCAGATGCAAGCGCCGCGCCCCGAGTTCGACCCAGTGCCGCGCCATCGCGACAGGGTCTTCCGAGAAGACCGTTGCATCGTCCATCTCGCCCTGCCTGAGGCGAACACAGTGACCATCCTTGAGATCAATGGCGGGAATCAAGAGCATGTCGGAATGCCGATGGGTAGTTCGGGACTGTTGAGGAAGTTTGCGGAAATCGTCGGATCAGGGCTGCCAGGCGAGAAAATTGCGCAGCAGGTGCAGGCCGGCTTCGGCGCTCTTCTCGGGGTGAAACTGGACTGCAAAGATATTAGCCCTGGCAACTGCACTGGTAAAGCTCAGTCCGTAGCCCGTCGTGCCGGCCACGAGGTCCGCGTCGCGCGGATCGACATAGTAGCTATGGACGAAATAGAAGCGGGTATCGTCCTCGATACCGGCCCAGAGCGGGTGGGGCTTGGCCTGGCGGACGCGGTTCCACCCCATGTGGGGCACCTTCAGGCGACTCCCGTCCGGGGCATGCATCGCGGCGTCGGGGAAGCGGCGGACTTCGCCGGAGAACACGCCCAATCCGGCGACATCCCCTTCCTGGCTGTGATCGAAGAGCATCTGCTGCCCGATGCAGATGCCCAGAAAGGGCTTGCTCGCGGCGGCGGCGAGCACCGCCGGACGCAATCCGCGCAGCTCGAGTTCGCGCATGCAGTCGGGCATCGCGCCTTGACCGGGGAAGACGACGCGGTCAGCCCCCGCCACCACGGCGGGGTCGGAAGTGACCTCGACCCGGGCCGACGATCCGGCCACATGCTCGACGGCCTTCTCGACCGAACGCAGGTTGCCCATTCCGTAGTCGATGACGGCGATGCTGTTCATGCGCGTGTCTGTCTGTGTCGAAGTCGCTTTAGGGAGGCCCCGCCGCTGCGGGTCACAGGGTGCCTTTCGTCGAAGGAATGGCGCCAGCCTGCCGGGGATCGGGGGTCACGGCCATCCGCAAGGCCCGTCCGAAGGCCTTGAAGAGGGTCTCGCACTGATGGTGCGCATTGCGGCCGCGCAGGTTGTCGCCATGCAGGGTCACCAGCGCATGGTTCACAAAGCCCTGGAAGAACTCATAGACCAGCTGGGTGTCGAGCCCGCCGATGCTGCCCGCCGTAAAGTTGACGTCGAGCACCAGGCCCGGCCGACCCGAGAGATCGACGACCACGCGGGACAGCGCCTCGTCGAGCGGCACGTAGGCGTGCCCATAGCGGGTCAGCCCCGCCTTGTCGCCGACCGCGCGGGCAAACGCCTGACCGATCGCGATGCCGACGTCCTCCACCGTATGATGGCCGTCGATGTGCAGGTCGCCCTTGGCCTCGACCTCGAGATCGAAGGCACCATGGCGCGCGATCTGATCGAGCATGTGATCGAAGAAACCGATGCCGGTATTGAGCCGCGAGACCCCGGTTCCTTCCAGGTCGAGCGTGACCCGGATCTGGGTTTCCAGCGTGTCGCGAGAGATGTCGGCTTGCCTCATGGCGTCCATCAGGGCGCTTGCGCGCGGGGGATTTGGCTTGGCCGGCCATGATAGCATTTCGACCTGATTCGCGTTGATCGCGCGCCTTTCCGGATTCCAAGCATGAGCCAGTACTGGAGCGCCGTGGTTCACGGCCTCACCCCCTACGTCCCGGGCGAGCAGCCAAAGCTGTCGAACCTCGTCAAGCTCAACACCAACGAGTGCCCGTACCCGCCGTCACCCGGGGTCCTCGAGGCCATTCGCGACGAACTCGATGGTGACGGCGCCTCGCTGCGCCTCTATCCGGACCCCAATGCCGACGCCCTGAAGGCGGCCGTCGCCGAGCGTTACCGCCTCACCTCGGACCAGGTCTTTGTCGGCAACGGCTCGGATGAGGTCCTGGCCCATGCGTTCCAGGCCCTGCTCAGGCACGAACAGCCGATCCTCTTCCCCGATATCACGTACAGCTTCTATCCGGTGTACTGCGGCCTCTACGGGGTCGCCTACCGGACCGTGCCGCTGGACGATGCCTTCGCGATCCGGGTCGACGACTACCGGTCGCCGAATGGCGGCATCATCTTCCCCAATCCCAACGCGCCCACCGGGTGTCTACTGCCCCTCGATGCAGTCGCGCGGATCGTCGAGGCCAACCCGGACTCCGTGGTCGTCGTCGATGAGGCCTATGTGGACTTTGGCGGCGAATCCGCCGCTGCCCTGGTGCCGAGCCATCCCAACCTGCTGGTGGTGCACACGCTCTCCAAGTCACGCTCGCTGGCCGGCATGCGGGTCGGCTTCGCCCTCGGGCAGGCGCCCCTGATCGAAGGGCTCGAGCGGGTCAAGAACAGCTTCAACTCCTACCCCCTCGACCGCCTGGCACAGCGCGCGGCGATTGCCGCGCTGGGCGATGGGGCGTGGTTCGAGACGTGCCGGCAGCGGGTCATCGACTCGCGAAACCGCCTGGACAGGGCGCTTGCCGAGCTGGGATTCGACGTCCTGCCTTCGGCCGCCAATTTTGTCTTCGCCCGTCATCCGGCGCGCGACGCTGGCGAGCTGGCTGCCGCATTGCGCGAGCGCAAGGTCATCGTCCGGCACTTCCGCCTGCCGCGCATCGACCAGTTCCTCCGCATCACGGTGGGGACTGACACCGAATGCGACGCGCTGCTCTCTGCCCTTCGCGAGATTCTTGCCGTGACGTGATCAGTCGCCGGCCAGCAGCCGCCGGACATCCGCCGCGATCCGGTCGGCCTGCTCGCCGTGCTTGAAGTACAGCCGCAGGCGCCCCTCCGGATCGAACACGTAGGTACCGGCCGAATGGTCCACCGTATAAGTGCTGCCGCTGGTGTCACCTGCCTTGCGGTAGAACACGCGGAAGTCCTTCGCCACCCGTGCGGTGGTGCCCGCGTCCCCGTATAGGCCGACGAAGCGCGGATCGAACAGGGGAACGTACTCGGCCAGCAGTGCCGGCGTGTCCCGCTCGGGGTCAACCGTGACGAACAGCACCTGCAGCCGGTCGGCCTCGCCCCCCAGTTGCTGCATGACCTCAGCCATCGTGGATAGGGTGGTCGGACAGACGTCCGGACACTGGGTGTAACCGAAGAAAATCGATACGGCCTTTCCACGATAGTCGGCCAGCGTGCGGGACTGGCCGGTGTGGTCGGTCAGCGCGAAGCCACGCGCGTAGTCGGCCCCCGTGATATCGGTACCGTGGAAGGGTGGCTTGGAAGGTCCCTCCGAGCAGGCAGCCAGCGCCAGCAGGGAGAAGATGAGGAGCAGTGTTCGGATCATGTCGGGGCCCCGCGACGACCCCGTGATGACCTCAGACGATCGGCAGGTAGTGATCGACGAGCAGGGCCGCAAACAAGGCTGAAAGATACACGATCGAGAACTTGAAGGTCTTGCGGGCGCGCACGTCGCTGTAGTCGCGCCATAGCGTCCAGGCCCGCTGCAGGAACAGGATGCCGAGCACCACGGCCGCCACGAGATAGATCACACCGCTCATCCGCGTCGCGAAGGGCAGCAGCGTGACCCCGAACAGCACCAGGGTGTACAAGAGGATCGACAGGCGGGTGAACTCCGAACCGTGCGTCACCGGCAACATCGGCAGGCCAGCACGCGCATAGTCGGCAGTCCGATAAAGGGCCAGCGACCAGAAGTGCGGCGGCGTCCAGGCAAAGATGATCAGGAACAACAGCAGGGCATCGGCCGTGACCTCGCCGCTGACGGCGGCCCAGCCAAGGACGGGCGGCATCGCGCCGGACGCCCCGCCGATGACGATGTTCTGGGGCGTGCGTGGCTTCAGCAGCACCGTATAGACCACCGCATAGCCGACAAAGGTCGCCAGGGTCAGCCACATCGTCAGCGGGTTGACCGCCGTATAGAGCAGCAGCAGGCCGGTGCCGCCCAGGGCCGCCGCAAAGGCGAGGGTCTCACCCGAACCGAGGTCGCCGCGAGGCAAGGGCCGCCCGCGCGTCCGTTGCATTCGGGCGTCCAGTTCCTGCTCGATGAGGCAGTTGATGGCCGCCGCCGCACCGGCGACGCCAGCGATACCCAGCGTGGCGGCGAAGACCGTAGCGGCCGGCGGCAAGCCGTCCGGGACAGCGAGGAACATGCCGATCACCGCACAGAACACGATCAGCGTATTCACCCGCGGCTTGGTCATGACGTAGAAGCTCTTCAGCTTCTGGCTGCCCAGGCGGGTATCAAGCGTAAGCGTTCGCATTGCGGCTCTCCTTCATCGGTCGCGGCACGCGGGCGCGCACCAGGCCGTGGTTGATCCTCACCAGCGCCAGCAGGAGCACGGCGGCGCCCGCGTTATGGGCAACGGCGAGCGGCAGTGGCAGACTCAGCACCACGTTGGCAATCCCCAGGCCCACCTGCGCCCCAAGCGCGGCGAGCAGGGCGAGGGACAGTCCGCGCAGGTTGGCGTGGCGCGCCAGCAACCCGGCAAACGCGCACAGGTAGGCTGTCACCAGCAGCGCACCCAGGCGATGGGTCCAGTGGATGGCGGTCAACGCCTCCTGGGTAAGCAGCTCGCCGCGGGCGTCCATGCCCAGCTCGCGGACCACATGAAACGCATTGGCGAAGTCAGTGGCGGGCAGCCATTCACCGTGGCAGGTGGGGAAATCCTGGCAGGCCAGCGCTGCATAATTGGTGCTCGTCCAGCCGCCGAGGGCAATCTGTACGGCCACCAGGAGCAGGCCCACGCGAGCAACCGAGACGAGGCCGCGCGGCGCCGTCCATGTCGGGACACGGCGCACGTGCAGAGCCAGCCAGCCCAGTAGCGCCAGCGTCGTCATGCCGCCGAGCAGATGTCCTGTGACGATGGCCGGCTTGAGCAGCAGGGTCACGGTCCATTTGCCGAGCAGCCCCTGGAAGATCACCACGCCCACCAGGGCCAGCGCGGCCCCGGGCGCGGCGCCCGGTTCGCGGCGATGACGCCACGACAGCGCTGCGATGACCAGGATCAGCAGGCCCAGGGTAGCCGCGAGGTAGCGATGCACCATCTCCTTCCAGGCCTTGGGCAGGCTGACCGGGCCATCCGGCTGGGCCGATTCGGCCGCCCGGATCTCGTCCGCCGCATGGGCTGGCGTAAGCTGGCCATAGCAGCCGGGCCAGTCCGGGCATCCCAGTCCGGCATCGGACAGGCGCACATAGGCCCCCAGGACCACCACCACGAAGGTCAGCCCCAGGGCAAGAAGGATCAGCCGGCGCAGGGTCGTCATCCGATGCGCGAATACTTCAGCAGGCGGGCCAGATCGCGGATCATCCGCTTGGGATCCGGATCGGCCGGAAAGCGCATCATGACGTTGCCCAGCGGATCGACCAGCAGCACCTGCTCGGTTGCCGGCAGCGCCGACAGGGTGTCGCGGCCGACACGGGCCACGACCATGCCGTCCAGCTCGTCGCGGACGGCCGCGACGTCGGAGTCGGCGCGCAACCACAGGCGTTCGACCCGGTCCATGTGCTCGCCCTGCGCCGTGCGCACCTGGCGCATGTAGTAGAGCGCTGTTTCGCAGGCCGCGTCGCACGGTCCGTCCGACGCATAGACAAGGGTCCATCGTCCACGGATGTCGTCCGCCACGGTCGCGAGGGGCGACGGCAGCGGCGACGGTTCGATCAGCTCGCCGTAGTTGACGCGTCCATCCGGCCGCCACAGGTAGTAGGTCGCGTACGAGGCCACGACCGGCAGCGCGCAGACCAGGGCCAGCAGGACCAGGGTACGGCGCCCCCTATGCTTGTTCACCACGAGCCCATCGCCTCCATCCGAAATAGAACGTCAATCCGGCGGCGAGGGTCGCCAAGCCGAACCACTGGACCGCATACCCCTTGTGCCGGTCGATTCCGGCGTCCGG
Source organism: Rhodocyclaceae bacterium (assembly GCA_050303815.1). GTDB lineage: Bacteria > Pseudomonadota > Gammaproteobacteria > Burkholderiales > Rhodocyclaceae > Cognatazoarcus. The sequence continues at coordinate 16,381 of JBNLCM010000106.1, read as the reverse complement.
CCGCGGCCAGTCGCGCACCAGCGGCTCGCCTGCCTGGGGCGCCTGCAGGACCACCCAGGGCACGACCCGCTGCCCGATCACCTCGCCGATCTCGCTCGGCACGAGGTGCTGGCGCAAGTGCCCGCTGCCTGCCTCTGAGAGTTGGAACGGGGCGGCCTCCGGTATCCGCACGACCCCGCTCACCTCGACCCGGCCACCGGGGACCGGCAGCCGCGGCAGCTGCGTGCGGTCTCGTCCGGCCGGCGTCCAGCCGCGATTGACGAGCACCAGCCGGCCATCGTCCAGGCGCAGCACCGATACCACGTGATAGCCGGGACGCCCACCCTGCACGCGGTTGTCGATCAGGAAATCGGCCCCCTCGAGCCACACGCCGCGGAGTATCACGGGCTGCCAGGCGTCGGGCGCTTCGCCCACGGCCAGAGCCGTCGCCGGCCGCCTCGCCATCTGGTCGATGCGAGCCTGCAGCGCCGCCTTTTCGTCGGCCCGGCGCAGCTGCCACTGCCCGAGCTGTACGCCGGCCACCGCGAGCAGCACACCCAGCGCGAACGGGATCAGCGTCCGCCATGTCATGCTGCCGCACGGGCCACGGGACCCGCTGGGCGAAGATCGGCTGGGGGTTTAGACTGCCTGGACACAGACTGGAGAGCTGCCGTGCGGGTCGTCGTCATCGTGTTTCTGTTGCTGATCCTGTTGAGCCTGGGCTCCGCCCTGCTGTTTCTGTTCCGCGACCGCGGCAGCGGTAGCACCCGTACCGTCAAGGCGCTGGCGCTGCGCGTCGGCCTGTCCATCTTCCTCTTCATCCTGTTGATGGCCGGCTACGCGACCGGCCTGATCACCCAGCGCCTATAGCCAGTACACGACCACGAACAGAAACAGCCACACCACGTCGACGAAGTGCCAGTACCAGGCCGCGGCCTCGAACGCGAAATGGCGGTGGGCCGTGAAGTGCCCGGCCTTGGCCCGGAACAGCATGACCGTCAGCATGATCGCCCCGATCGTCACGTGCAGGCCGTGAAAGCCGGTCAGCATGAAGAAGGTCGATCCGTAGATGCCGCTGGTGAGTTTGAGATTCATCTCGCCGTAGGCGTGGGCATACTCGTAGGCCTGCAGGGCCAGGAAGATCACGCCCAGCGCGACGGTCATGATCAGGCCGGTGATGAGCTGGCTGCGCTTCTCGTTCATCAGGCCCCAGTGGGCCCAGGTCAGTGTCGCCCCCGAGGTGAGCAGGATGAGCGTATTGATCGCCGGGATGCCCCAGGCCCCCATCGGGGTGAACACTTCCTCGACGATCGGACCCGCATTTGGCCAGGTCGCCTCGAAGCCGGGCCACAGGAGCGCGTTGTCGGCGTCGGCCAGCCACGGCAGCCCGATCGCGCGGACATAGAACAGGGCACCGAAAAAGGCCGCGAAGAACATCACCTCGGAGAAGATGAACCAGCCCATCGACCAGCGGAAGCTGCGATCCACCTGGTTGCCGTAGCTGCCACCCTCCGATTCGCGGATCACCTGACCGAACCAGCCGAACAGCATGAAGACCAGGATCGCCAGTCCGGCTAGCACCAGAGCCTTGCCAGGCCCGGCGTTGTTCAGCCACATGACGGCGCCGCCCCCCATCAGCAACAGCGCGATGGATCCGAAGATCGGGTACTTGGACGGTTCCGGAACGAAGTAGTGCTCCGACGTGTGGGCCATCAGCGTGTCTCCCCTAGTTCGAGTCCGTCGGGCGCCCGCCAGGGGCGCCGATTCCACCTTGCCGTCACGGTGCGCGGGGCTAGCCCGGCACCACCCAGGAAACCACCAGTACCAGGCTCAACACGAATACGAGCCCGCCGAGGATGCCGGCCACGATGACCGCCCTCGGATCCAGCGAACCGGCGTCGTGCTGATAGTCGCGGCGCTTGCGCACGCCGACGAAAGACCACAGCACGGCCCGCATCGTGGCCAGAAAACCTGCCCGCTGTGGCACCTGGGCCATCATCCGGCGCCCCCGCCACGCACCGAGCCGGTTTCGACGCCGGCCTGCGTGCCCGCCACCTCGAAGAAGGTGTAGGAGAGGGTCACCGTGGTGACGTCCTCGGGCAGGTCGGCATCCAGCACGAACACCACCGGCATGATCCGCTTCTCGCCCGCCTCCAGCGTCTGACGCTCGAAGCAGAAGCAGTCGAGCTTCTGTACGTGCTTGCCGGCGATGCGCGGCCCGTAGCTGGGTATTGCCTGGCCGGCCACCGAGTGGTCACGGGTGTTGATCACTTCGAAGGCCACCTGGACCAGCTCGCCCGGATGCACTTGGACGGATCGATCCACCGGCCGGAACTGCCAGGCCAGGTCGTGGGTGTTGGTGTCGAATTCGATCGTCACGCGGCGCGACGTATCTACCTGCGTGTTGGTGACGGTCGGGTTCGTGTTGCGCCCCAGGTCATTGATCCCGGCAACGCGGCAGATCGTGTCGGAGAAGGGGACCAGCAGGAAGCCGAAGCCGAACATCGCAAAGGCACCCACCGCAAGGCGGACGAGGAGGGAACGGTTGTCGCTCGCCTGGCTCATAATCCGACCAGCGCCACCTTGATCATGATCCCGACGAAGAACACGCCCGCCAGTGCCAGCAGCAGCAGGGCGGAGCGGGTGTTGCGCGGACGTCGATCGTCGGCCATGTGCATCTCAGCGGACCACCGGAGCTTCTTCGAAGGTATGGTGGGGCGCCGGCGAGGGTACGGTCCATTCCAGGCCTTCGGCGGCCTCCCAACTCCGCGCCGCCGCGCGCTCGCCGCCGCGCACGCACTTCACGATCGCGAGCACGAACAGCAGCTGCGAGAAACCGAAGCCGAAGGCACCGATCGTGGCCAGGGCATTGAAGTCGGCGAACTGCAGACCGTAATCCGGGATGCGGCGCGGCATGCCGGCAAGGCCGAGGAAGTGCATCGGGAAAAAGGTGACGTTGAAGAAGATGATGGAGCACCAGAAGTGCCACTTGCCGATGGTCTCGGAGGGCATGTAGCCGGTCCATTTCGGCAACCAGTAGTAGGCGCCGGCAAACAGCGCGAAGAGCGATCCGGCCACGAGCACGTAGTGGAAGTGAGCCACGACGTAATAGGTGTCCTGGACCTGGATGTCGATCGGCGCGATCGCGCAGATCAGACCGGTGAAGCCACCCATCGTGAACACGAAGATGAAGCCGACGGCGAAGAGCATCGGGGTCTCGAAGGTCATCGAGCCGCGCCACATCGTGGCGACCCAGTTGAAGACCTTCACGCCAGTCGGCACCGCGATCAGCATCGTCGCGTACATGAAGAACAACTGGGTGGCCGCCGGCATGCCGGTGGTGAACATGTGGTGGGCCCAGACCACGAACGAGAGAATCGCGATCGATGCGGTCGCATAGACCATCGAGGCATAGCCGAAGAGGGGCTTGCGGGCGAAGGTCGGGATGATCTGGCTGACGATGCCGAAGGCCGGCAGGATCATGATGTAGACCTCGGGATGCCCGAAGAACCAGAACACGTGCTGGTAGAGCACCGGATCACCGCCGCCGGCCGCGTTGAAGAAGGCCGTACCGAAGTGGCGATCGGTCAGGATCATCGTCACCGCACCGGCCAGCACCGGCATGACGGCAATGAGCAGGTAGGCGGTGATCAGCCACGTCCAGCAGAACAGGGGCATCTTCATCATGGTCATGCCGGGGGCACGCATGTTGAGGATCGTGACGACGATGTTGATCGCACCCATGATCGAGCTCACGCCCATGATGTGGACCGCGAAGATGGCCATGTCCATCCCCATGCCCATCTGGACGGACAGGGGTGCGTAGAGCGTCCAGCCAGCGGCCGTGGCGCCGCCCGGCACGAAGAACGAGCCCACCAGGAGCAGCGCCGCGGGCGGCAGCAACCAGAAGCTCCAGTTGTTCATCCGCGCGAAGGCCATGTCCGAGGCGCCGATCATCAGCGGGATCTGCCAGTTCGCGAAGCCAACGAAGGCCGGCATGATCGCGCCGAAGACCATCACCAGGCCGTGCATCGTGGTCAGCTGATTGAAGAACTCGGGCTGGACCACCTGCAGGCCCGGCTGGAACAGTTCGGCACGGATCGTCAGCGCCATCACGCCGCCCGCGAAGAACATCATCAGCGCGAACACCAGGTACATGGTCCCGATGTCCTTGTGGTTCGTCGTCGTGATCCAGCGCATCAGCCCGGTCGGGCCCGGGTGGTGATGGTGCAACTGATCCGGGGTTACGGCTGCCATGCTGCCTCCTGGGTACGGTTGTCCGGCTGCCCTGCGGGATACGTCAGTTGGTGGCGCGAGCGCTCTGGATGTCTGCCGGGGCGATCGCCTCGCCCGTGCTGTTGCTCCAGGCGTTGCGTGTATAGGTGATCACGGCGGCGATATCGGTGTCGGACAGCTGCTGGCCGAAGGCTGCCATTGCGGTACCGGGCCGTCCGTGAAGCACAGTCGCGATCTGGGCATCCTTGGGGCCCAGCACGATCGCCGCGCCATCGAGCGGCGGGAAGGCTGGCGGAACCCCCTGGCCGTTGGCCTGATGACAGGCCGCGCAGTTGGCCGCGAAGACCTTCTCGCCACGCGCGACCAGTTCATCGAGCGACCACTGCCTGGCGGGGTCGTCCATCGTGCTGGCCATCGCGGCCTGCTGCGCGGCCACCCAGGCCGTGTAGTCCGCCTGGGACACCACGTGCACCTCGATCGGCATGAAGCCGTGGTCCTTGCCGCACAACTCGGCACAGTTGCCACGAAACACCCCGAGTTGCTCGGCCTTGAACCACGTATCGCGAATGAAGCCGGGGATGGCATCCTGCTTGACGCCGAAGGCGGGAATCCACCAGGCGTGAATGACGTCATTGGCGGTGGTCAGGATGCGGATCTTCTTGCCCACCGGGACCACCACCGGATTGTCCACCTCCAGCAGGTAGTGCTCGCCCTTCTCCGCACGCCCGTCGATCTGTTCCTGCGGGGTGGAGAGCGCCGAGACGAAGCGGATACCTTCCCCCTCGCCCTTCAGGTAGTCGTAGCCCCACTTCCACTGGTAGCCGGTGGCCTTGATGGTGATATCGGGGTCGGAGGTGTCCTTCATCGCGATCACCGTGCGGGTCGCGGGATAGGCCATGCCCAGCAGGATCAGGACGGGGACGATCGTCCAGGCGATCTCGACGGTGGTGTTCTCGTGGAAGTTGGCCGCCACGGCACCCCGCGACTTGCGGTGCGCGTACACCGACCAGAACATCACGCCGAACACCGCGATGAAAATGACCAGGCAGATCAAGAGCATCAAGGTGTGCATGTCGTAGATCTGGCCGGCGATCGTCGTCACCGGGGGCTGCAGGTTGATTTCACCCGCCCACGAGTGACTGGCCGCGAACAGGGCCGGAACGGATACTGCAAGACGAGCCAACACGCTCATGCGCAACCCCCATCCAGTGTCATCAGGGGGCGCAAGCTCCGGTCAGATCGGAAGCCCGTCAGCGTCGACATCACGATGCGGCAACGGGTACGTCGAACCAAAATCCCACTTGCGCCAGCAGCGACCATCTTCTCCGGATTGGGCGGGAAACCTTGCCCGGTGCGGCTTTCCGAAGACTGCGATCGATCATGCCACACCCGTTTTGGCGGTCGCAAGGCGTTTTTTGATAAAAATCAAAGTGCTGCAGCGCAAAATACGCTAAGCGCCAGATTGCCTACCCGTGCGCGGCTGTTTCGCTGCACATGCACATCAGCGACGGGCACAAACGAGTCGTCGCAGGAGGCGCATGGCCCAGCCCACGAAAGGAAGTCTTGTATAAAACTGGCTGGAGGCATCCCAGTGATCGACATGCTCGGCGACGCGCCCGTCCGGATCGAAGACCACCCGCGTCATCCCCTCGACGATGACGGGCTCGCCATGGCCGCGAAAGTGGAACTCGAAGACCCAACGGATCACGGCCACGCGCGCCTGTTGCCACGTCTCGACGACCTCGAAGCGGGGTGACTCGAGCGCGCTGAACATATGGCGGAAGATGCCGGCAATGGCCGCCCGCCCGACAACGGCACTGAAAGGATCCGAGAAGCTCGCCTGCTCGGCGTAGACGCCCGCCAGCGAGGCCTCGAGCGCATCGGGCCCCAGCGTCTCGTAGAAGCGAACCAGCCGCTCGAGCTCCGGGCTCACGTGCCGGTCACCTTGCGCACCAGTGGAAAGTACAGGCGGTAGGGCAAGGCGCTCAGCGCTTTCATGACCCACGTGAAGCGCCGGGGAAAATGAATCTCGAAACCGCCGGCGCCGAGGCCACGCACGATGTCGGCGGCCGCCGCTTCCGCGGACACGAGCGCCGGCATGGCGAAGTCGTTCTGTTCCGTCAGGGGCGTATGGACGAAGCCCGGATTGACGATCCAGACCGCCACGCCGCGCGGCGCGAGATCCAGGTAGAGGATCTCGGCCAGGTTGATCAGCGCCGCCTTGCCGGGGCCGTAGGTCGTTGCCCGCGGCAAGCCGCCGTAGCCGGCGACGCTGCCGGTCAGGACCAGACCGCCCCCGCTCGACTCCAGCGCCGGCAACACCGCGGCGACGCCGTCGTAGACCGCCATCAGATTCACGTCCAGCGTCCGGCGCGTCCGCTCGGGCGACAACTCCCACGCACGCAGCGGCTCGTAGAACCCGGCGTTGAGGACGACCAGATCGATGCCCCCCCACTCGTCCAGCAGTCGGTCGCATGCGTGCGGGAAGGCGCCCGGTGCGGTGACGTCCATCGGAATCGGGCGGATGTCGCCCGCGGCCTCGGCGACCGTCAGCAGGCGCGCAGCGTTGCGCGCGGAGATCGCCACCCGCGCGCCCAGGGCCCCCAGCCGGCGCGCCAGGGCGGCGCCGATCCCCGACGAAGCGCCGACGATCCAGACCCGCCGGCCCCGCCAGTCACGGATGCGCGGGTTGAGCGCCATTTTCCACCTCCCGCTTGGAGAAGCTGAGCGTCACCTCGCCCAGGCGCACACCGAACTTGCGCATCTCCGATCGATTGAGCATCACGCGCTCGTCGACCAGGAACATCCAGTCATCGAACTCGACCTCGACGGTGCGCTCGCCCACCGGCAGCGCCAGCACATAGCGCCAGTGCAGCGCGTTGCCCGCCGCGCGTCCGGTGGCGACGCCGATGACATCGTCGGCACGCCCCTCGTAGCGGCCGTCGCCGAGGTAGGCGATCTGCCAGACGCGGCGTTGCTTAGAGCCGTCCGCAAAAACGAAACGCTCGTCGATCACGCCGACGTCACCCTGCCAGTGCGCGTCGATCCGCACGGTGAAGCGCTTCACCACCTCGCCCGAGCGGTCCTGGAACATGCCGTGGGCGTCGATCGTTCCGTCGAAGTACGCGCGCAGATCGAGCGCCGGGGTCTCGTCGGCGTAGCGGGCGACATCGATCGATCCACACCCTGCGAGACCCAACAGCCCGACCATCAGCAAGCGAATGCTCATGCCCCCTCCTCCGCGAAATCGCCCCGCCAGCACACCAGCAGGGCAAGGGCGCCTGCCTTGAAGGCCAGCGGCAGCGCGCCATATACCCACGCCAGGGCTTCCAGCCCCTGCGCGTCGCTTGCGCCTGTCCGGTAACCGAGCCAGGCGAGCAGCGGCAGGGCCAGGCCCGCGGCGAGGGCGAGACTGGCCTTGGTCACCAGGTTCCACAGGCCGAACCAGGTCCCCCCGCGGGCATCCGGATCGCCGCTGGCGAGCCGGTCCGACAGGATGGCGGGCGGCAGCGCGAGGTCGGCCCCCAGCGCAAGCCCGGACAAGGCGCAGATGAGCGCGTACTGGCCGACGTCCCCGACGCCCAACGTCGCCGCCCAGCCAAAGACGCCCATCGCCAGGACCATCGCACCCATCCACGCGCCCGCCTTGCCGAACCGCCTGGCCAGCCGGAGCCAGAGCGGCAGGCCGGCCGCGCCGGAGAGGAAGTAGAGCGCCAGAAAGCCTCCGGCGAGGTGGCCGGCGCCCAGCACGTCCGCGATGAAGAACATCACCGTCGCCGACGGCACCGCGGCCGCCACGCCACTGACCGCGAGCAGGACCAGCAGGCGCCGTATCGGCCGCAGCGACAGGGCGCCGCGCCACGCCGCAAGCGGCGAAGCCCGCTCGCGAACGACCCGCCGTCCGCGGGGGGCCCAGCGGGCACAAACCCAGGCAGCCACCAGGACCAGCGGCACGAACAGCCACGCCAGCCTTGCCAGGCCCGTGGCAGCGTCAGCGGCGATCAGCCCCGGCAGGGCCGCCGCGACGACGACACCGAGTAGGCCGAAACCCTCCCGCGCGGCGATCGCCGACGACCGCTCCTGGCGATCGCGCCCAAGTTCTGCCGCCCACGCCGTGTGGTTGATCGTGCTCATCGAATAGCCCAGCGTGGCGAGCAGGAGCGACACCACCAGCCACCCTGTGCCCGCGCCGGCGGGTGGCGCGAGCAACAACACCAGTCCGGCGGCGAGCAGGGGCAGGCCAGCCAGGCTCAGGCGCCGACGGTCGGCGATGCGATCACTGAACCAGCCGATCACCGGGTCGGTGACGGCATCCACGACACGGCAGGCCAGCAGCACACCGCCCACGGTCGCCAGCGGAAGGCCCAGCACCGAGCCATACAGCTGAGGCACGTGGACGTAGACCGGGAGCGCCGCAAAGGCGAGGGGCAGGCCCAGCAATCCGTAGGCGGCCAGGCCGGCACGCCGGCCGAGGGGTACCCCCGGTCGTTCAATTGGCACGGCGGTCAACGGTCTCTCCCAGCAGGCGCTCACGCAGGGCGGGTTCGCGCGTTCGAGGATCAAGCCAGATGCCGAAGAAGCGCCGCGCGAGGTCGGGATCTGCGATCTCTGCGTGCAGACTCCCCCCTGCATAGAAGCGGGCGCCGACGGCTGGCTCGAACTGACCGACCAGCACATCGCCGGCCTCCACATCGACGAAGGCCTGCTCCAGCTGATCCTGCCACTGCGACAGGCGGCGCTCGTCGGTCTCGCCCAGCCGGCGGATCTCGTCGATGCTAGACGCCGCCAGCCGCTCCCGGCTGAAGTCCCGTGCGTAGCGCAACGACAGTGCGAAGGGGCGCGACCAGCTGAACCCGGCCCGCGGCCCCCACAGGGCCGCGTCGTAGAGGTGAAGGCCGAGCCATCGGGCGGTTCCCGTCCCCAGCCGACGCCAGTCTCCCCCCACCAGCGCGCCGGGCAGATCCACCGCCCCCGCCGCGCCGGCCACGAGGCACAGCGTCAGGCACAGGGCCCGCCCCAGCCTAGCCGGCGTGCTGCAGTTCGAACTGGTGCACATCCAGATCTCCGCACGCGAAGCCGGCTTCGCAGTAAGCCAGATAGAAACGCCACATGCGCTGGAAGCGCTCGTCGTAGCCCTTCTCCCGCAACGCATCGGGGTGGGCATCGAAGGCCTCCCGCCAGGCACGCAGCGTGCGGGCGTAGTCGCGACCGAAGTCGAGGTCGTCCGAGACGGCCAGACCGGCCGCGCCGGCCTCGGCTTCGAAGCGCCGGACCGTCGGCAGCATGCCGCCTGGGAAGATGTAGCGCTGGATGAAGTCGGTACCGCGGCGATAGGAATCGAACAGCCGCTCGTCGATGGTGATCGACTGGACCAGCGCCTTGCCGCCCGGTCTGAGACGCTGCGAGACCTGCTCGAACCACACCGGCCAGAAGCGTTCGCCGACGGCCTCGACCATCTCGATGGAGACGATGTGGTCGTAGCGGCCCCGCACGTCGCGGTAGTCGCACAGGGCAAAGTCGACGAGGTGCTCGAATCCACTCCGCCGGGCACGACGCCGGGCGTAGTCCAGCTGCTCCCGCGACAGCGTGAGCCCGAGCACCCGACAGCCCCGCGTCAACGCCGCACGCTCCGCCAGTCCGCCCCAGCCACAGCCGATTTCCAGGATCGTCTCCCCCGGTTTCGGATCGAGCCGGTCGAGGACACGATCGAGCTTGCGCGCCTGGGCTGCGAGGAGGCTGTCCTCGCCGGGCGCGAACAGCGCGCTCGAGTACGACATGGAGCTGTCCAGCCAGAGCGCGTAGAAATCGTTGCCAAGGTCATAGTGCGCCTCGATGTTGCGTCGCGACCCGCGTCGCGTATTGGCACGCAGGCGGTGCTGCAGCCAATGGCCCAGCATCGCCAGCGGTCGGCCGTGGATGGCCCGCGCCAACACCCCGCGATTGGCCGCGAACAGGCGCAGCAGCCCGGCCAGGTCGTCCGCCTGCCAGAGGCCGTCCATATAGCCCTCGCCCAACGCAATGTCGCCGCAGGCGAAGATCCGCTCGAAAACGGCATCGTCCTGGACGATCCAGTCGCACTGGACTTCGCCACTGCCCAGGATCATTGGCGCGTGCCCCGGTAGCCAAAGCCGGAGCGCGCCCCCCTCAAGGCGGGCCAGCAGGTCCACCGCCAGGCGCGTCGCGCGCCGCGTCACGCCGGAAAGGGATCTGGGGCCCTGCAGGGCGCCATGCATGACCGATGGGCGCAGGGAGTCTTGAATGGCTGTCATCGGGAGAATTCCTCAGTCGGGGGTTGGGGTTTTCGATGAAATGGCACGCGACGCCACCACAACAGCAGCGCCTGCCAGTGAATCCGGACGATCACCGCCGCGGTCATCCACGGAAACCGGACAAGCCAGCGCCGCATCGCCGCCCCCGCAAGGGGCTCAAGCCGGCCACCGATGCGGGTGTTCAGGATCTCGGCACCGCCGTCGAGGACGTCGACCGACACCGACTGCCCGCCCGGGCCGAAATCGAAGCGGAAGCGATACTCGCCACGGACGGGCAGAAAGGGCGAGACGTGGAAGCACTTGCGTGCCCGCAGCGACTCACCGCTGGCAATGGGACGGCGATCGGGGTGGTGTACGAGGTAGCCGTGGTGCTCGCCGAAGGTGTTATTCACCTCCGCCAGGACGACCCTCAGCGTGCCGTCCTGCCCGTGGCAGAACCAGAAGCTCACCGGGTTGAAGACGTAGCCGAACTGGCGTGGCAAGGTCTGCAGGACCACCTCGCCATCGCACGCCGCGTCCAGTCCGTTGGCCTCGAGCAGACCCCGGATCCAGGGCAGCAAGGCGCTGCCGTCGCGCGGGCCGTGGTCCGCGCTGCGGAACGAGAAGATGTGCGCACGATCGATTCCCAGCCAAGGCACGGACAAGCGATCGAGCCGGGACAGGGGGAGTCTCAGCGCAGCGGCGGGATAGACGAAGCGATGCGGTACGGGCAGCCGCCGACGATGCATCACGGCGCCAAAGCTCACGCCCGGCGGGAAGGCCAGGGCGGTCACCGGGCAACCTCGAGGGCCGGCAGCCCGCCCCGCCACGGTGCCGGTGCGCCGAGGGCCGAGGCGACGGCCAGCGCGGAGCGCACGCCATCCTCGTGAAAGCCATACCCCATCCAGGCGCCGGCGAACCACAGGCGATCCCGCCCCTGCAGCATCGACAGGGTCTGTTGCGCAGCAATCGCCGGACGGTCAAAGACCGGATGGGCATACTCGAAGCGGGCGAGCACGTGGGCCTCACGCGGTGCCACGGGCGGATTCAGGCTGACGACCACCGGGCGTTTGAACGGTAGCGGCTGCAAACGGTTGATCAGGTAGGAAACCGAGACGGGTGCGTCCGGATCCTCGCCCCCGAGGTAGTTCCAGGCGGCCCACACCCCGCGCCGGCGCGGCAACAGCTCCGGATCGGTATGCAACCAGGCGACATTGGGCTGGTAGCGCACCGCGGCGAGGGCGTGGCGCTCGTCGGAGCAGGCCGCGTCGCCGATGATGCGCAGGGCCTGATCGCTGTGGCAGGCAAGCACCACCTCGTCGAACCGCTCCGCACCATCTGCCGAAAACAGCCAGACCCCGTCCGCGTCGCGCATCAGCCCGCGCACCGGCACGCCCATGCGCACATCGTCTAGGGTGCTGGCGAGGCGACGCACATACTCCTGTCCGCCGCCCTTCACGGTGAGCCAGGTGGGCCGGTCGAAGATCTGCAGCAGGCCGTGGTTGTGGCAAAAGTGCAGGAAGGTGGCGAGGGGGTATTCGAGCATGCTACGCGGCGGGCACGACCAGATCGCCGCGGCCATGGGCAGCAGGTACCAGTCGCGGAACGCCTCGCCATAGCGACCGGCACGCAGGAAGTCACCGAGAGACAGGTCGGGAACGATACCCCGCGACGCGAGGCGCGTCGTTTCGCGATTGAAGCGCAGCAGATCGCCCAGCATCCCCCAGAAGGCTGGCCGCACGAGGTTGCGGCGGTCCGCGAAGACGGTCGCGAGACTCGTTCCGGCCCATTCCAGTTCGGGCGTGCGGAGGCTCACGGAGAAGCTCATGTCCGATTCGACCGCGTCCACCCCGAGCAGGGCCAACAGGGCGCACAGGTTGGGGTAGGTGCGACGGTTGAAGACCAGGAAACCGGTATCCACCGGATGCGACTGCCCCTCAAGCGACACATCGACCGTATTGGTATGGCCGCCCAGGCGGGGCTCGGCCTCGAACACCGTCACGCGCTCGTGGCGGGACAGCAGCCAGGCGCACGTCAGCCCGGACACGCCCCCACCGATGACGGCGATGCGCCGCCCCCTGCCGCCTACATGAAATGCGTCCCGTCTCATGGCCTGCCGCCTCCCGCATCCGGTCCGGCCGCCGCGTCGAGCATCGTCATGATCTCGCGACGGAGCACCTCACTGTCGGGCTTGACCGCGCTGGCGAAGCTCAGGACGCGCGTGCCGCTGCGGTCGATCAGGTACTTGTGGAAATTCCAGCGGGGAGCCCCTCCCCCGCGCCGCGCCAATTCCGCGAAGAACGGGTTGGCGGCCGGGCCGGCCACCGCCGACTTGGCGAACATCGGGAACTGGATGCCGTAGGCAGTCCGGCAGAAGCGCGCGATCTCTTCGTTGTCGCCGGGCTCCTGGGCGCCGAACTCATTGGACGGAAAGCCGAGCACGACCAGACCTTTCGGCGCCAGCTCGCGGCTAAGCGCCTCGAGCCCCTCGTACTGTCCGGTGTAGCCGCACTCGCTCGCCGTATTGACCACGAGCAGGACCTTGCCGGCATAACGGCACAGGCTCTCCCGCTCGCCGGTCTGGAGTCGCTCGAAGCCCTGGTCGAGCCATGACGGGCACGCCAGCAGTGGCGGGGAGAGGGTCATTGCACCGGCGACGAACAGGGCGCTGGCGCCACGCCTCATCGCTGCGCCCCCCGGGGCGCTTCGGCGGGCAGACCCAACCGATGCACTACGATCATCAGGGCGGTAGCACTTGCGGGTTTGTCCTGGACAAATCCATCGCGTGCCGCTGCAGCCCCCTGCTGCCTGCTCGTCGCGGCGAGCACCCCGCCAGCGGCGGCAAGCGCCAACAACAACACAGCGGACCGACGCTGGAGAACCTTGCGTCTCATGGCAAACCCCTCACTATTTGTCCTGGACAAAACTGCAACTTGCCTTAAAATTAGACTCACATCTTCCAGCCGTCAAGAGTTTGTCCAGGACAAAATGAAAGAAATGCGCCACAGCATTGCCGCGATCGAACGGGACACCGGCCTGTCAAAGGACGTCCTGCGCAAGTGGGAGCGGCGTTACGGCTTCCCCGTACCTCTGCGGGACGAGCAGGGGGAGCGCGTGTATCCCGACGAGCAGTTGCACCGCCTGCGCCTGATTCGCCGGCTGGTTGACCAGGGTCGACGCCCCGGCGCCGTCGTGCCCCTGAGCGCCGGCGAGCTGGAAGCGCTGCTCGTCGAGTCGTCGCCACCGCCGACCACGCCGCTCGCGCCCGAGGTCGAGCGCGATGTCCTGGCCTGCCTGACCGATCATGACCGCGGCCGGCTCCAGGGCCTCCTCGACCGCGCGCTGATGAAGCTCGGCCTGCAGCATTTCGTTGCCCGCTTTGTCGCGCCCCTCAATGTCCTGATCGGCGAGGCCTGGTTGCGCGGCGTCATCGAGATCGCCGAAGAACATCTCTACACGGAGCAGGTTCAGAACGTCCTGCGGGGGGCCATTGCACGCCAGTCCGCGAGCGCGGGATCGCCCCGGGTCCTGCTGACGACTTTCCCTGACGAATTGCACGCGCTCGGGCTGCTGATGGTCGAGGCACTCCTGTCGTCCGAGGGCGCAGCGTGCACCTCGCTCGGCACACAGACCCCCGTCGATGACATCGCGCGGCTGGCGGCAAAGGGCGGAGTCGACATCGTCGCGCTCTCCTTCAGCGGCGCCTATCCCATCCGCCACGCCATCGATGGTCTCCAGCGCCTGCGCGACACCCTGCCCGCCGAGGTGGACCTCTGGTGCGGCGGCACCGGTCTGGTCGGGCGGCGCCCCACCCTGGCGGGCCTGCATCAGCTCGACTCGATCGAGGCCTGCCTGCCCGCCCTCCAGGCGTGGCGCGACGCGCACCCGGACCGCTAACGGCCTTGCCGGGCCCGAGCCGGACGGGCCAGCCGTTGCACTGGCATCCGCCGATGCACGGACTACAATGCGCCGATGACCATGCGCACCACCGACTTCGCCCCGTCGGCCCTCCGGATCTGCCCGCCCGACGAACTCCACGACAGGCTCGCCACGCTGCCCCGCCCACTGGTGTTCACGAACGGCTGCTTCGATATCCTGCATCGGGGACACGTCACCTACCTCGAGGACGCGCGCGCGCTCGGCGCCGCCCTCGTGGTGGCCGTCAATTCGGACGCCTCCGTCCGCCGCCTCGGCAAGGGCGACGAGCGCCCCCTCAACCCCCTCGAAGACCGCCTGGCCCTGCTTGCCTCGCTCCGCTGCGTCGACCTGGTGACCTGGTTCGAGGACGACACGCCGCTGGCATGCATCCGCACGTGTGGCCCGGACGTCCTCGTCAAGGGCGGCGACTGGCCCGTCGACAGGATCGTCGGGGCGGATGAGGTCCTGGCCAGCGGTGGACGGGTCGAATCCATCCCGTTCCGCCACGACCGCTCCACCACCGCCCTGGTCAAACGCATTCGCGGCAGCGTCTAGGACCGCCTGCCTCTCCCCATCGGCCCGGCTGCCGTCGAACCGGAATCGACAGGGCATGCGGGGCCTCACGATGCCCGGGCGCGGCGGGCACTGGCGCTTGGGGAACGTGGCCGCCACGATCATCATGGTCCCGCTGGCGGCGACAGGTGCCGGCGCAGCGAGTCCGGACCTCCGGGCTGTCCGTCTGCTCGACGCCTGCGCCCCCTCCCTCCCAAGCTCGCCGAAGGTGCTCGAAGCTGTCGGCTCGGCGCTCGCGCTCGGGGATGCGGGACGTCATCGGCGTGGTCGAGCGAGTCTCGATCATCGAGACAGCCGACCTGACGCGCGCGCGCCAGCCTGACCTGCGCCACCCGCTCGCGGTCAGCGACCTAAGTTCAGATTCTGACCATATTCCCCGCAGGCCTGTCACGCAGTCGCGACCATGCCTACAATCGTCGTGTTTTCACCAACCGAACGAACCGCCATGAAGATCGCCAACAATGTCACCGAACTGATCGGCAACACACCCCTGGTCAAGCTGAACCGGGTCGCAGAGGGCTGCAGCGCGACCATCGCCCTGAAGCTCGAGTTCTTCAACCCGGCGCATAGCGTGAAGGACCGGATTGCCGTGTCCATGATCGACGCTGCCGAGCGGGACGGACGGATCAAGCCCGACACGATCATTCTCGAACCCACGTCCGGCAACACCGGCATCGGCCTGGCCATGGTGTGCGCGGCACGCGGCTACCGATGCGCCTTCACGATGCCCGAGACGATGAGTCGCGAGCGGCGCCTGCTGCTGAAGGCCTATGGTGCCGAGCTGATCCTGACGCCGGGCCCCGAGGGCATGGGCGGCGCCATCGCCAAGGCAAAGGCGCTGGCAGAGTCGGATCCCCGCTACCTGATCCCGCAACAGTTCGAGAACCCGGCCAACCCCGAGATCCACCGCAAGACGACGGCCGAGGAGATCTGGCGGGATACCGACGGCCAGGTGGACATTCTGGTCTCGGGCGTCGGCACGGGCGGCACCGTCACCGGCGTCGGCGAGGTGCTCAAGTCGCGCAAGGCAGGCGTGCGCATCGTGGCCGTCGAGCCGGATGCCAGCCCGGTGCTATCGGGCGGCCAGAAGGGGCCCCACCCGATCCAGGGCATCGGCGCCGGCTTCGTGCCGCCGATCCTCAATACCGAGGTCTATGATGCGGTGACGCGGGTCACCAACGAAGATGCGTTCGAGACGGCGCGCCGGCTCGCTGCCGAGGAAGGCCTGATGGTCGGCATCTCCTCCGGCGCCGCGGTATGGGCCGCGCTGCAGGAGGCCCGCGATCCGGCGAACGCGGGCAAGCTCATCGTCGTGATCATCCCGTCCTTCGGCGAGCGCTACCTCAGCACCGCCCTGTTCCAGGATCTCGAAGTCTGATCCTTGCCTCGGTCACATCGCGGGCGGCCTTCGGGTCGCCTGTTTCGTT